>JABEUQ010000190.1 GCA_013044265.1 Acidimicrobiaceae bacterium | reverse complement strand
TTGCGCTGTTCGGAGCGCCGTTACAAGTGATGACTCAACGATAAGCCCGCTACGCCTGAATGAGGTGGACCCACATCAACTGGGGACCTGAACAGTAACTGTTCTTCATTGCATTCGCAGGTATCGCGAGCGGAGCGTCGAACGAGGCAGTCAATCTAGGGTTCACCAGTGCCGTCATTGCCAGCGAGGTCTGGCTCTCCTGGTTGGCCGTAAAACTCTATCGCCGCACCCGACTCGAAGAGCAAGGTCGCGACAGTTCTGAAGGACGGCGATTAGTCGTCGACCCTTCCAAATAGCGATCTCGTTGCCTAGAAACCACCGACCGAAAAGAGAACTGTCAGGAGGTCAACATGACCAAGAAGGTTGCATTCGATACGACGGTGACTTCGGCCGGGAACAACACCGGCATCGTGGTGCCCGACGAGATGATTGAACGTCTGGGTGCCGGCCGGCGACCAGCCGTGATCATCAACGTCAACGGCTACGAGTATAGCAACACTGTCGGCATCATGGGCGGTAAGCACATACTCAGCATCAGTGCCGCAATTCGAAAGGAGACGGGGCTCAAGGGTGGTGACGCCATTCACGTCATCCTTGCAACGGCGAATGTGCCCCGTGAGGTAGATATGCCCTCCGAATTTGAAGAAGCCCTCTCCGCCGAGCCAACACTCTCTGCGTTCTTTTCCACGCTGTCGAACAGCGTGCAGCGATACCACGTCGACAACATCAACGCAGCCAAGAGTGCCGACACTCGCCAGCGCAGGATTGAGAGGGCCATCGCACTCTTTCGCGATGGTAAGAAACGATGAACGGGCCTCCTGCGACTCAACGACATCTATTCATGCGCGCCTTGCCCTTGAGCTTCCCTTGGCCCGGACTCCGATAGTCGATATGCATCACATTGAACAGCGTCGATGAGCCCCCTCGAAGGACTTCCGCGACACCAAATGCCTATTCGTATAGACAATGACTGATGCGTAAGGTTCAAACGTGAATTTGACTCGATCAACGATAGGCATCACCGAACGACCCTGGCCCTTCGCATTGAGAAACTTCTCGTCAACCCCAGCATCAAAGCGGTGGACGACATCAACTTCGAAATCGAACGAGGCGAGATCTGCGCTCTCCTCGGCCCCAATGGCGCGGACAAGACCACATCCATCGAGGTTTTCGAAGGCAACAACATTGACGTATTGGGCTGTCAATTTACGGGCCCCTGCAACGTCTTTGGACCCGTAGGGTTGGGCAACCGTGCGATGAACCCCACGAACCCACGACAACGACAGATAACAAAGTTCAGTCGAATTCGCCGGAAAAGCTGAAAAGAACCTTCTGAGATATTGTCTATTCCTCCTTCAGCCGAACCTCAAACCCCTCGCCGTCAGACCCTCGAAACTGAATGGGTGACGTGACCTTGAAACGAGCCTTGGACTAGCCAATTATCTAGCCACCACAACAAACGTGAGTGGACTTCAGTGGGCGTTGGTGGACACTGTACTTCGTCCGGCCAACAAATCTGGGCGCTGTCCAATCCGACATCTCTGTGAACACCTCTATAACCCGGTGCTCTTCGCCAGGGTCGTCATGTCCGCCGACCGGTTCACCAGCGGGCGCCTGGAAGTGGGGCTCGGTGCCGGTTGAAAAAACGCGAGTTCGACCGTGCCGCCATTGCCTTTAAAACAACCAGGGAACGAGGCGGGCAGCTCGTCGAGACGATAGCGGAGCTAACCCGCGCCTACGACACCGAGGTCAGCAGGCCACCGCTGGTCATCGGAGGCAGCGGCCAGCGGGTTCTGCGGCTGGACACCCGGCACGCCGACATTGTGTCTCTCACAGGCACCGCGTTTGACCCTTGCGGACGAGCAATGAGCTACCTCAGCGCGCGGGAGATTGATCAGCGGGTCGCGCTCGTCGACGCGGAACTGCGTGCGCGGGGCCGGGCAGAGGTGCGGCGCAACGTTATCGTGCTACGCACCTAGGTGACCGGAGACCGGCTGGCCCACTTGGAGGACTACTCCCGGGTTCCCGCAGAACACGCTGAGCCCGCACCAAGTGGGCGAGATGCCCGCCATGCTGATCGGCAGCGCCGAGCGCAGATCGCGGAGCGGATTCTGGCCCGCCACGAGCGTTTCGGCCTCAACTACTTCACCGTGCGGGAATCAGCGCAAGAAGCATTCGCGCCGCCAATTTCGCTGCTCACTGAGGGGGTGCGTCATGCAGCACAAGCTCCCACAGGATCCCGTCCCGCCATTCTCCGTTGATGAAGCTGTGGGCGTGCGCGATACCGCACGTGCTGAACCCATTTTTCCGTAGCACCTGATGCGATGGCAGGTTCTCGACCTGCGTACGGGCCTCCACGCGATGCAGGCCCAGTTCGCCGGCCATCACCCGCAGGGCCATGCTCACGGCGGCGCCGGCGTGTCCCTGCTGCCGGAACGGAACGGCGACCCAGTACCCGAGAGATGCCTTCAAGAAGGGTCCGCGGATGATGTCGCTGACCGTTACCTGGCCTACGACCTCGTCTCCGGCCAGGATTGCGCCGGGCCACCCAACGCTGCTGCGGTAGCCGTTCAGCAGCCGTCCGATCCGCTTCTCTTGCCCCCCGGCGGTGTAATACTCGGCGGGCTGCGCCGGATCCCAGCGGGCGAAGTCACTGGCATCGCGAGAAAGATGCGTCGCGATCTGCTCTGCGTCCCCGGCCTCGATCAGCCTGATCGTGGTGGCGCGCCCAGTCATGAGACCTGGTTATGGCAATAGCGGGAAACGCGTGTCGCGAGTGCGTGAGGCATGGGCTTGATCTTCCCACAGGGCATCGTTCTGCGCCCTGCGTTCCGGCTCGATCATCACACGGAGGCACATTGATCATTCATTCTTTCGGGGTGTCGGCGCGGGATTTCCGCGTGGACTGGCCTGCCGGGCCGTTGACGACTACGACGTCACCCGAGTTTCTGGACCCGCTGATTCCGTGGACGACCTTCACCGACCCTTCAGCACACGTGTTCCTCTCGTATCACGCGGGCAAGTTCGAGTGGCCTCTCACTGCAATGGCCGTCGCCATTTTGGTGGAGCAGACGATTCGCGACCGGTGCATCCTGCATGGGAGCAATGCGATGCTCCTGAGCCAAATTGCTCTCATCGGAGCGACAAGCGCGGTGACTGCGCCGAACAACTTTCGCACGCGAACTCAAACACGGCCACAGGGTTCCAGCAGTCTCAATGGAGCTACGGCACGTTCTTGGCCGGTGTCGCATTCCTCTTGTTCTTGGCGGCGACACTCAGCGAGCAACCTCGCCAGCACTAAGGGTCCCAGCGCCAAAGCGATGGCAGTATGTTCGAGAGCTGCGACATTGCGTCCCTCGTTCCCGTATCCACGCGTTCGAGCCAGCGCGGTCGCACAGCGCCGGCTTCGAGGCTCCGTTGCAGTGCGCTCGCGAAGGCGGCCGCAACCGCGTGGTGGTTGATGTGTGCACGCAGAAGTTGAAGAGTTGGTTCGCTGCGTCGACCGTGTGAACGCGAAGTCCGATTGACAAAGTTGAAGATTGGAATCAATCAACCATGAGATTGTGGAGAGATCAGCCTCGCTTCTTCCTGGTGAGCCACAGGTTAAGTCCCAACCAGTGGTGTAAGAGTTCGTGGGCTTCGACGTTCTCCGCGCCAATCTCTTCGTCGTGAACTCTATGCCGCGGTGAGATCGATGGCA
>JABEUQ010000189.1 GCA_013044265.1 Acidimicrobiaceae bacterium | reverse complement strand
CTCCCGGCTCCGGTCACCACCACGCGCCCGGCTCCGGTCACCACCACGCGCCCGGCTCCGGTCACCACCACCATTGCTGCCAGTCGACCTACCCTGCCCTACGTCGGGACTAACTACGGAACTGCCGACGGCCCACCCCCTCCGGCCCGGGTGATCACTGACGGGTTCTTGTCGTGCACCTTCCCCAATGACGTCTACTACTACGTCAAGTACTCCAACGGCTACTCCCAGATCAGCCAGGTCCACTACACCAAGGTGGGCTCGGTGGACTGGATAGCCGTTGACACCTGGGGTTCCCAGCTGCCCTACGCCATGTTCGTCTCCTACACCGCCTCGATGCCCCCCACCGGCATTCACTACGGCGGGACCGCACCTGGATGCACTTACTGGAAAGCTTATTAAGGACTGAATCAGCGCGAGGTGCCCAGAAGATTTTACCTCCACGTAGCGACATCTTGAATTTGCTCGTCCCCCTTGGGTACAACCGCGAAGAACACGGGGTTGGCCACTTGCCACTCGTAAACCCCCGGATTGATGATCTCGGACAGGGCTCAAAGAGAACCAGACGGCGAGCAAGTGCCAGTCTATGAACCGTCAAGGCTGCCGGTGTGTACGACATAGAACACACGTTGCAAACAAAGCGCCGGTCATGTCGTCCATTGGGCTCCTGTGCCCTTCGTTTGAAGATCTGGTTGGCCGCGAGCAGACGGCCGAACCTTTTCCAAGTCGATTGAAAGAGACCTTGGTTTGGCCCGTGAGCCCTTGCGGGCAAGGTGATTGGAATGAGGCCAACGCCGACAAGAGATCCTGCACTCAGCGCACCTCGCTTCGAATCTCTACCCAACTACTACAACCGCGGGTACGCTGCTTGTCGTGCTGATTGCTTCACCCACCGCGGTGCACGTCGACTGCCAGCACGAGACCCCCGACAAGCCGCCGAGCGTCCCCATAGTTGACGGTTCCAACACCGATCGCCATACCCCATGAGGTGCCTGGTACAGGATCGGTGTAAAACCAGCGGAACCGAGTCTCCCTGCCGCGATCGCACAAATCCCACGCGCGGAGCACGAGACCGACATCAGATACTCCATAGCATGAGAACTACTCAAGATCTGTGGCGTCGCCCATTTACCGTGGGCCTCGGTCTGGCTCATCGGCATCGGGAACCCGTTGGTCCGCGCCAGCGTACCGATTCCTACGCAATTGCCAGTACTCCAACACGAAATTGCGCTCAGCCCGATCCCCGACCTGCGCGGCGACCCGATTGCCTGCCCTTTGCCCCACACGCCATTCTTCTCGAGCACCATCACTGTCGATTGCGTCTGGTTCGTGGCCCGGTTGTTGAACGTGGTGACGAGTGTGCACGAACTTGGCTCAGGACACGACACACTCGGGCCGGCGACGCTGGGTTGGGTGCCTCGCGGGCTCTTTACGAGGTGGGCCTCTCCCCACGACGCATGTTCCTGCACTTGGGTGAACGCGTCGTGCGCTCCACCGCCAACTCGCACAATGCCCCCGATCGTGCACTGGTCGACGCCAGGACACGATATCGACCTGACATCGGCCTGGGCCGACTGGCTGAGACTCGACGCGGGTGAATGGATCGGCAATGCTTGTGCCGGTCCCCATGACGCGCCGTGCTGATACTGCACGAACGGGTGGCGGGTCGACTGATTCGTCGCTGAGTAGGACCCGACGAGAACGCACCGACCGGTCTTAGGGCACGAAAGTCCAGTGACGACGACGTCGAGGGCACCCGACAACACCGGCCCGCTCACGAGAGTACCGAGCTGCCATCGTCCGCCAACTTCGCGCTCGGTGAACGCCTTGGGGTTCGGGGAACCCGCCGTCGGCACGTGGGCCTCACCCGCCGCAACGCAGTCTCCGGGTCCGGTGCAGGCTACGGCGGTGAAGTACGTGGCAGCCAAACCCGTCAGGGCGCTCAGGTGCGTGACTCGAATCGTCGGAGTCGCACCAGTACCTCCCGCGGCGCTCGCGACCACTGGTACTGCCAGCACGGCGAGTGCCACAAGAGCGCTGAGGATAGACGTACGTGGAAATCGATTGACGTGCATGTCGGCCACAGTACCCCACGACGAATCGAAAGCGATTACCACTTCGAGGAATTTGAAATATCACATTCTGACTGGAATTCCTTCGTCGGGCTCCGAAGGCTTCGCAACTGACATCGCAAATTTGACTGGTCTTCGCCAGTGCCCAGATGGACTACCAAATTCAGCTTGTTTGCGCTCACCGTCGCGAATTGAAGCTGCCAAGCGACACGTGCGTCATCATACCTCGCAAGACACGTTTTCCGTATGTAGTGATGACGACGATTCCGTAAGTCCCAGCTGTTCCATTACGCGGAGAGTGCGCCAGATAATGAAGCCCGCACAGTCAGTGACGCCGGTCAGAGTGACTGGTGGGTTGGCAAAAGAAAGAGAAATAGAAATGGCTGGAACCGTATCAAATCAAAATAACAAGAAAGCAACGAACTATTGCAAGCACATTGCAAATGAGGTGACCGCCCTAGATGAGCTGATAATGGGCGCAAGTTGGGACGATGACCTAAGCAAGAACCAGCGGGAACTGTGGCGAGAGTTGGCTTCCCAAGCCTCTAGCGAGCCAGAGTGCTACAAGCCATCCCTGACTGATTACATAAATGGCTGCTTAGAACTCGTGGCAATTTCCGAATGGAGTAGCGCGACCAGAGAGGTCACGGTGACTGGCGTGCGGCTGGTCGTAACAGTTGGCGGCCCCAACGTATTTGTCGAATGGAATGGTTCTTCGCACATAGTGGTAGAGACGTATTGGGGCAACGAATTCGCGGCCGAGCGCGTATTCGCACCAGCGATTACATCCGCTCTGCAAACTTCGGTGACGAATTTGCAAAGGCTTGGTTGTCGATAGCTATTCTCATCCGGCTCATGTGGCCCACTTGCACAATGCATCTGGCTCGCGACACGTCGAAACGACAATCCACAATAAGGAGCCTTGAAAGGCGTATATCCATAAGCACATCATGAGTCACCATTCTCGCACCTGGTGAAGATAAGCCACAGATGGAGTACCGACGTATCATCCAACGTCTCGACGTTAACGGTGCGCCATTGAAACCTGTGAGGAAAGTCGCCACAATGAATCGGCGCCATTGACGAGGCACCGCTACGCGGCTGCAACAACAGCCGCTACAAGCCCGAGCAACGCACCCGCAATGTAGGCAACCAGTCCCAGTAGTGCCAACGGGTTGGGCTGTAGAGGTTCAGCAAGAGCATCGAGTCGCGTAAATCGACTGGGCTAATCGTGCCCTTCCGCGTGTCCCAATCAGCTTGATACGGATCAGACCGACGTTGCTCATCCAGTTCCCTGCGGGACGTGATGACGCCGCGAATGGAAACTCCAAGCCTCGCTGTCCGCTGGTACGTCGTGAGTACTGTGACAGTTTCTGCGATTTCGCAGAATGCCGAGAGCGCTGCCAGCACAATGACCCAGGCTCGCTGATCGGCAGTCACTACGCAATGCTAAGTCGCAGAAGTTGCACGCACGCCGATGTCCCCGTTCACATCACGTCAATGAACCACCTTCGTGCATTCCGTATCGAGGGACGCACAGTTGAGATCGGGAG
>JABEUQ010000021.1 GCA_013044265.1 Acidimicrobiaceae bacterium | reverse complement strand
GTTTCGGTGACGCAGAGCTTCGTAGTTCCAACATTGCGCAGCACGGAGTTATTATGCTGTTTTGTAATTACACGGGCGTTATTCGAGTCGGACCCGACTCACTTCTGCGAAGTGGAGAACTCAGCGTGGCACATTCAGTCAATCGCCGCTACCGATACGGTTCGAGTTTCGTCGACCAGGATTCAGGAGTTCGCTTCGAAGGTCACCACCCCGCTGAACGGCCCGACCTGTGGACCATGTACCTCGACGGCGCGGAAGGTAAGTACCGCAGTTATGGTTTTGAAGAGACGTTGCACCGTAAGGAACTCGAAGCGGGGAACGGCGTCGCACTGTTCTTCTTGGCGTTCGACGCCGACAACAAGGCGGTCGGCGGCGTGCGCGTGCACGGGCCACTCGAGAGTCGCCACCAGGCCGCGATCATGGGTGAGATGGCCGCATCGACAGAGATCGAGCAGATTGGCGAATTGATCGATGCCAACATCGCCCTGGGTGCGATTGAAATTAAGGGTGCGTGGTCGCAGGGCGAATCCGCCATTGGGCACCGGTTACTCGTCGCCCTGTCGCGCTGTGTGGTGCACGCCCTCAATTGGCTCGGCGCCGAATTCGCGGTGATGGCGGTCGCTGACCGTCTCCAACCCCTGGGAGAAATGACGGGTGCCGTTCGCATCGGTACGACCTCGGTGGCCTTTCCCGACGAGCGCTATCGCACCGTGGCGGGGATGTGTCGACGCACAATGAGTTACGAGCTCAGTACGCCGGATAATCAACTGGCGTATCGGCGTGAAGCCGAACAGTTGTCGCGCGGACCTCGCATCTCGGCGGGAGCATTGGACCCGGAGACACCCCAATATCACGCGTGGAAGCCTCTAGTCCTTGACGTCACCAACCGTGCGCCGCGCGAAGTCTTGCGGGTGTTGCGCGAGGATTCGTCGCTGCAGATACTCGATCGATTCGACGAGCAACGTGCCCAGCTCGATTCCCTCGTGAACCTCAAACCAGGCGAAGTGGCCGGGGACGGACAGCGATGGGTGTACTACCCGTGGCGCCGGGCAGTGGTCCGCTTACTCGGTCCACAAAGTTTTGAACTGTTGCGACTCAATCGGAACCGTAACAAGTTGACGAAGAAGGAACAGACGAAGTTGCGCGGGCTTCGAGTGGGAGTCATCGGTGCCAGCGCGGGTCATTCCATCGCCCACGTACTAGCGATGGAGGGAATCGTTGGCGAACTGCGACTCGCGGACTTCGACGATATTGAGCTGACGAATCTTAACCGCATCCCAGCGGGCGTCATGGACCTCGGGGTGAATAAGGCGGTCGTGCTCGCACGTCGGGTCGCCGAAATTGATCCGTATTTGCCAGTCACCACCTTCACAGAAGGCATCACGCCCGAGAACCTGGCCCGATTCATCGATGGACTTGATTTGATCATTGAGGAGTGCGACTCGCTCGATATCAAGTTCCTCGTGCGCGAGGCGGCGCGCGACCGTGGTATTGCGGTTCTCATGGAGACCAGCGACCGTGGTGTGCTCGACGTCGAGCGTTTCGACCTCGAGGCGCACCGGCCGATCTTTCACGGTCTACTCGGCGATATGACCTACGAGAAGTTGACGGGCCTCACCACGGAGCAAAAGGGTCCCTTCGTGTTGCAAATACTCGGTGCGGACGACGTCTCAGCGCGCGCCGCGGCCTCGGCGCTGGAATTGGGTCACACCATCAGCGGCTGGCCACAACTCGCGAGTGAAGTGACGTTGGGGGCGGCCACGGTGGCGACCGCCGTGCGTCGTTTCGCCCTCGGCGACTTGCCATCGGGAAGGGTGCGCTTCGATATTGAAGAGATCCTGTCCGGCATCGAACCGGTGACCGTCGATCACTCCTTGCAGCAGGCACTGCAGAACCCGCCACCCTCCGATCCCGCCACGACCAGTCTCGATCCCATCGATCGGATCGTCGACGCCGCACGGCGCGCCCCCTCGGGCGGCAACGTGCAGCCGTGGCGCTTCGAGGCCGATGATTCAGAAATTCGTTTCTACTTGGTGCCCGAGCGCACCTCGACAATGGATGTGCAACACCGCGCGAGCTACCTCTCCATCGGTGCGGCAATCTTCAATGCTCGAGTGGCGGCGGCGGCCCTGCACCTAGTGGGCCGCGTGCAACTCTTTCCCGAGTCGCGGTCGACGCTGCACGTGGCCACGTTGCAACTGGGGACCGGGATGGACCCTGAGTTGGAACTGCTCGAGCCTTACTTACTCAGCCGTTCAACGAATCGCCGTATTGGTCAGGTCACGACACTTGATCCTTCGCAGTTAGAACTGATGGAGCGCGCCGTTCGCCAAGAGGGCGCGCAACTTCGCGTGGTCACGGACCGTGAACGAATGGTCACGTTAGGGGCCATGCTGGGCGACGCCGACCGCATGCGTTTCTTGATTCCGGAGATTCATCGCGAGATGATGCACGAAGTTCGCTGGCCCGGAGTGCATTCTCTCGAGGAGGGGCTCGACGTGCGAACTCTCGAGGTGGACCCGAGTTCGCTCGGATTGATGCAGCTCCTCGGGCGCGCTGACGTGATGGACAATTTGGGTGACTGGCGTGCGGGCCGAGTGCTGGGTTTGCGCACCCAGATGGCGGTGACCTCGAGTTCGGCGGTGATGGTCGTGACCGCTCCTCACGCCGAACCTCAATGGTACGTCCGCGCGGGCGCGGCGATGGAGCGACTGTGGTTGTTGGGGGAGCGATTCGGTCTCGCGATGCAACCAGTGTCACCGCTGTACCTTTTTGCCACCTCCGACGAGGAGATGGTGGAACTCGGTGGGGAACGTAGAGTCGTTGAGTTGTCCGAGCACGCCGAGCGTTTTCGCGAGGTCCTCGACATCACCGATACCGAGGCACTCGCGATGGTCTTTCGTGTTTTTCACGCGGAAGCACCGAGCGTGCACAGCATCCGCTTACCGCTCGATCACTCGTTGAGTCGTCAATTTGATAACACTGACGTAGAGACGGGTCTTCAGGCCTACGGAAGTTGAGTAATTCATTAGGAATTGGGCAAATGTTTATATGACCCGAGTGGCGGTGGGGTCTAGTCTTTAGACATGCGAACCGTCAATAGGCCAGCACTTCTCATCCCAGGGCGTGGCAGCCGTGTGGTATTACGTCTCATCGAGGTGGTGGGTCGATGAGATCAGGTGAGGAAACCAGGCTCGTCGTAGAAACACTGCTTGAGGTAATCCCCGGTACTCAGATTGTGGCGATTATCACGGCGGGCAGCGTGCCCTTCGAGGGTCTCGAGATGGAACCCCTCATCAGTGAGGGCGTCCAAGAGCCCTTCGAACATATCAGCCAACTGGTCAAAGAAGCGTTGGCGTCGCCGTCCGCTATCGAAGACTTGTCGACGGTGATTGGCGGCGTCGAATGGGGCGTACTAGTCAACCCCATTGAAGTTCGTGATGGTGTGGTGGTGGGAGTACTGATCGTGGCGCGCGAGGGACGGGTCTGGTCCACGAGAGAACGATCGCTCGGGCGTGGTTTTGGTGGACTCTTGAGTCACGTGGCCGCTCAATTTCTGCGAGAGAACAAACTGCTACACCAGCAGCGCTTGGACGAGTTGGTCGCCGGAGTTGCCGAGCGCCTGATGTCGGCGACGGCCACCAGTCGTCACGAAGTCCTTGATTGGACCGTGAGGGTGCTCTGTGAATTCCTCGAGGCGGACGTGGCCTTCATTCGCCGCAACGACCACGTACGTGGTTTGTCGATCATGGAGGCCGAGTGGCCCCGCCGTGAAAACGTCCCGGATCCGGATCCGCTCGGCGAGGTTCCCTTTGATTCGGACCCCGTCTTCGCTGCGACGCGTGATTTGCGTGCTCCGTATTTGCCGGGGGTTGAGGACTACGAGGAGTATCTGGCGAACGTCGAGGCGTCGGCGGGACTGGAAAAATATCTCGCGCACCTGGAGGAAGCGACCGGAATGGGCCCGACGTACGGGGCGGCCGTGCCGTTGTTGATGCACGACAAGACGTGGGG
>JABEUQ010000188.1 GCA_013044265.1 Acidimicrobiaceae bacterium | reverse complement strand
CTAGCGACGAGCAAGGACTTCGAAATTCGGAACTATGAATATCGCATCGGGCTCCAGCGCCCAACGGCTGAATGCGCTCGCCATCTCTTCAAGTTCGGCACTGGTTGCCATGGAGTACTCGAGTGCCTGGCGAGCGAAATCACTGTGCACGACACGCTCAGACCACAGTCCCCCCCACCACGCTCGCTCGTCGTCGGATTCGTAGGTCCAGTTCGAACTCGTCACGTGCATCTCTTCAAACCCCGCTGCACGTACCCACCCTTTCAAGTGTCGACCGCCGTCGGCTTCAGCACCATTAGCACGGGTGACGCGATGATAGAGCTCCATCCAATTCTCGAGAACGGGGTCAGCTGGGGCCCAAACGAAGCCACCATAGTCAGCGTCTCGAGCGGCTAAGAGCCCGCCAACTTTCAGAACACGACGCATTTCGCCAAGTGCATTCACGGGTTCACTCAAGTGTTGCAGTACTTGGTGCACGTACACCACGTCGAAGCACGCATCGTCATAGGGCAGTGCGGAGACGTCGGCCACTGCGAAACTGAGGTTGCGGTGGACTGCGATGGGGTGATCACGTACCGCGCGTGCCACCACGTCGGGCGACCGGTCGATACCTATCACCGTGCCATGGGTCACGCGAGCAGCCAGGTCGGCTGTAATGTTGCCCGGCCCACACCCCACGTCCAGTACGACAGAGTCCTCTCGCAGGTGAGGAAGAAGGAATCCTGCGGAATTCTCTGCGGTGCGCCACAGGTGACTGCGCAGAACCGACTCGTGATGGCCGTGCGTATAACGCTCTATCGTCATTGGCCCAGATTATTCAACATTGCTGGACCTCGTGGATCGCACCACATCTTTCAATCTGCCCCCCCAATTCTCCGGTGATTCCGAGACGGCTGGACGATTTCCGTGCGCGAACCCCCTACGCTGGCCGTAGCGGATTATCTCGACGTTCGCCGATCAATCTCCGGCTTCTGTAATCACACGGGATTCGGAAAGTTGAACCGCAACCATGAAGGGAGGCCTATGAAATGGCCCCGTCCCCAACGTCGTATTAGCCGTATCCTTCATTGGATCGGCGAACTTACTTCTCGTACCAGTGCCGCTGCCGTAGCTCTCACCGCCGTGTTGGTCTTCGGTCTCGCTCTCGCCATTAACGGTTTCCCGCCGAATTGGCTGACGGGGTTCGCGGCAGTCGCGGCGGCTGTGACCCTCGTGATGCTCTTCGTCATCCAACACACTCAGAGTCGGCACCAGCTAGCGTTGCAACTCAAGCTCGACGAACTAATTCGTACCTCGCCAAGCGCGAATAATCAACTCGTGCGTATTGAAGCAGCCGACGTGGATGAACTCGACGAACGTACGCGCGACCAGCAGGCCCTGCATGAATCACTACGGGACGGCGACGTCCTGGAAGTCATCGAATATCCACGCCCAGGCACTTCCTGAAGTTGTTCGGGTCATTGTGTCATTACGCATGGTCGCGCCACAGTCACTGAAGCCAACCAGAGTCGTGATGAATTGTCGCGACAATTCTCTCGTAGCGACTATTGCAATGGCCGCTGTTGTTCAGCGCAGAACCGTCTGCATCATGGACTCAGCGAACTGCTGGGCGAAGTTCGACGATGCGTTCTTCAAATCCCGGCGACCCAACGCACGTTCGACACCCACCTGGGCGCCCTTGGCCTCTAGGACTTTACGCATCTCGGCGAGCGCGCCGCGTGGATCAACACCGTAGGTGCAGAACACTCCCACTGGGCGACCGCCCAACCACGGCAGCGCATCGAGCCACTGCCGTGTCGCTTTCGCCGGATGAACCTTGGCCACGACCAGACCTTCAACCCACGTCCCCACAACTATGGCGTCAGCATGCGCCAGGTCCATTGGGCCCACCTTCTCCAGAGCCATGACATCGACTCTGGCACCATACTCACGCAGCTGTGCACCAATACGTTGTGCGGCGTCCGCGGTGCTGCCGCCTTCGCTCTCGAAACAGACCAAAATACGGCGGGGCTGAAGTTCGCGACTCTGCGTAGAACGTGACGGTGAGTTCGGCTGCGCATCCATAATCGCACGCGCGGCTCGTCGCCCTTGCGCCATCGCCTCCACCACTGTCGAGGGACCGGTCAATGCATCGCCCACAACCCACAATCGAGGGGCGACGGGCATTGCAGCAGCGTTGAGACCCACCTCGCGAGCCAGGGCCAGGTGGCCCACTGGAGAGTGATGAGCATAAGACGATGCAGGATTGGCTAAGACGCCACTCGCAACCCATTGACGAGACGCCATGGCGCTGTACACCTTTCGCACCGGCAGCCCCGGGAGCACCGAAGCGAACGAGGCATCCACGCGATACCCCATCGCCATCACCACCAGGTCGACGCGCAGGGTGTCGCTCGCCGTGGGTACGACCTTGGGGGTGTGCGTGGCACTGGCTTGTGTGGTGTGCGCCAGTGTGGCCTCGTGGACTCGACCGGAGCCCTCCACCTTCACCACGGTGCGCTGAAACAACACGTCAACACCTTCGTGGCGCGCCTCAGCTAATTCGTCGGGCCGCGCCAACGCGAAACGCTCGTCGAGCCAGTCCACACAAGTGGCGTCAAGTCCGAGTCGTCGCGCCATTCGGGCCACGTCCATCGCGGTATTGCCTGCACCGAGAACTAAGACGCGTTGTGCCCGAGTGTCGGTAAGTCCGAGCGAATGCAAAAACGAAGCGGCGCTGCCCATGGGTTCGAGCGCCTCCTTGGCACCCTTGAGAAAGAGGGTCGCGTCAACGACCCCTTCGAGGTCCATCCCCGGCACGGGAAGGCGTACTGACACGCCCGCGCCGTGAGCCGCGATCACTGCGTCATGCTCACGGAGGAGCACTTCTATTTCGTCAGCGTCCACCGCATGATTGCGACGAATCTCGACCCCCGCAGTCTCCAGTTGTTCCCACGCGCGCATCGCCACGGAGCTCGGCAAAGTGAATTCCGGCATTCCCCAGAGACACAAACCACCCACGGTGTCATCCTTCTCAAAAACCGTCACCGCGGCCCCCGCTTCGACCAGGTCCCAGGCCGCTCCCACGGCGGCCGGCCCAGCCCCCACGATCGCTACCGAGAGGTCGCGAGCCGCGCCCGAGGGATCCACCGTCGGTGCGGGGGTCATCATCTGATCGGCGATGAACCTTTCTAGACGGCCGATCGCCACCGGCTCGGTTCCAGCTAAGGACCAAGTACAAGCTCCCTCGCACTGAGCGGACTGGTTACACACCCGCGAGCACACGTCAGGAAGGACACTCGTTCGCGCCAAGATCTCGTGTGCGCCACTTAGGTCCTGTTGTCGCAATGCACCAATGAATCCGGGAATGTCGTTGTGCGCGGGACAGCCCCGTACGCACGTCGGGTCGGGGCACTCGAGGCACCGACTGGCTTCCTTCAAGACATCGGACCACGACGAATAACCCTCACGCGTCTCGCTGATGTCACCGCGCAGGGTGACGGGATGAGCCAAGGGCGGATCGAGACGATCAGTGACGGCCATCGGACCCCCCACTTGGATAGCCGAGAAGGGACAGGTACGTTCACATTGACGGCATCCCACGCACAGGTCATCGTCGGCTAAGACCGTCCAACTTCCGTGATCCATGCTGAGGGCGTTCACCGGGCAACGGATGACGCATTCTTGGCAACCGGCGCAGCGGTCACTCAGCACCGTAACGTGACGCTCTTCTTTTCTTGTTTCGATGGTAGTCACCCTGTCCTCCTAGTTCGCTGCATTCATCATGATGTACAACACGGCAACTACAACACCGCTGACCAGTGCCAGACCCGCCGCGCTCCACTGCACCGCACGACGCGATCCGTTCAGGGGTACCAGTTCACGCCCGGCAATCTTCCAACTCGTCCACATCGCCGCCAAGGTGCCCAGGACCATGACCGCAACCTGTACGGCGATGATGCCCTTGTTCGACGCAATCAAGGACGAGTTGTAGAGCGACGATGAAGTGCTTCCGGAACCAAAGAGATGACCAACGGAGACCACCACTCGCGGCAAGTGCAAGAGCAACTTCGGTAGTTGACGCGCGAAGTAGTCGGCGCCCACCACGGGAATGATGCCGTACATGAGTGGTAGAAAGTACGACCGGAATGAACTAGTC
Organism: Acidimicrobiaceae bacterium; assembly: GCA_013044265.1. Classification (GTDB taxonomy): domain Bacteria; phylum Actinomycetota; class Acidimicrobiia; order Acidimicrobiales; family RAAP-2; genus RAAP-2. Next base: position 20,119 of record JABEUQ010000188.1, on the reverse strand, counting down.
CGAGTGAGAAATGATGGTGAGTTCACCGGGGCGGGGGACGCACTCGCAAAGACTTTCTCGAACCCTGCCGCAATTGCCGCCATCAACAGCGCAACACCGAAGATGCCCGCAATGTAGTCAATCGGGTTGGGGTACTGGGGAAAATGAGTGTGAGTATTGAGCCAGTTGTCAATACGCACGAACGCGCCGAGTGCGTTCACCTGCTGGTAAATGACGAGACCAAACAACAGCGCCACCGACCACGCCACGTCGGCGCGACGCCGGGTGGGAGATACCACTGAGGTGAGTGGCTTCTGCACGAACAATCCAATGTTGTCCGAGGGGCAGGCTTTGTAGCACTCCGTGCAAAGCCCACAGGTCGCGTTCGAGTCCGAACTACCGGGCCACGTGTACCAGGGACAACCGTACCCGTCGGCGTCACCACGCATGCAGTCCTTCGTCTGGCAGCTCAAGCACACGTCACGGTCGCGAGTGCGAAAGCCGGCCACTGAACCCATGGAGCCCACCGAACCGATCAATGCCGTGAGCGGGCACACGTAACGACAAAAGGTCCGGCGCTCGAACACCAAGAAGAACAGCAAAGCGCTTCCAACGATTCCCAGGACCATAAAACTTGTCGAGGCTGGGTTACCAGGGCCCGCGATGTTGAAGTATTCCTCGATCCACGTCAACAACAAGAACGCGCCCACCGAACTGAGGAAACCATACTGAGCCACGGACTCGGGCATCTTCAGACCGAGTCCGATGCTTGAGCGCGTGCGATTCCAAAAGCTGTGACGTTGCACCCACTCGCCAAATCCTCCGAAGGGGCACATGGCGCACCAGGCCCTCCCCACCACGACCATCATGACGAAGACCAGGCAGAACCACAGGTACCAGGTGATGGCCGTGGCGAAATTAAGGCCAGGGATTACGGTGCCAAGGAGTCCAATGCCAATCACCAACCAGAAGATGATTTGGTTCGGCAAGATGAGCATGAACTGCAACTTGCGATTTCGCAATACTCGTGCGACCCGCGGATGGCGCGCTACGTCGAGTGCCGGCGACGGGTCGGTCGGTGCGAACCGATCATGCAGACCTTCCTCGTCGGGGCGCCGAGTACGAATCGCTACTGCGATTGGATCGACCAGATGGAAGTCCCTCTCATCCGGCGAATCAGCCTTCTTCATTTCCATCGTCATATGTCCCCCAAACAACTTCTTCGACAAAATTTCTACGGTACGTACGTAGTACCGTAGAATTACTTACATACGTAGGTGCTATCACTGTTACGCACAGATGTCAACTACCGCGATATCTTTTGTAGGAATGAAGGGAAAATGGTGCCAACGACAACCTCGCTAGATCGATACATCACCACCCCCTCGTTATTCGCTGGGGTGAGGCTTTCTTTCATGTTCGCCACTACGCGTGAGAACGAGGGGGTTCAATGACGGTCGCGAACGAGCGCGTCATTCCAGTCGTCATCGTTGACGATCACGCTCTGGTGCGCGAAGGAACTCGTCAATTACTCCAACAAGACCCCGGTCTCGACATCATTGGTGTCGCCAGTTCCGGCGAAGAGGCACTCGAGGTACTCGCAAAACTCCAGCCCGAGGTCGTTTTAGTGGACGTGAATCTTCCTCTCATGAGCGGTTTGGAGCTCGCGCGGCGAGTGAGCGAGAACTGGCCAGAGATCCACGTGCTGATCGTGAGCGCCTACGACGACTTTGCCTATATTGTCGAGGCGCTCGACATCGGTGTGGACGGCTACCTACTCAAGACCGCCAGCACCAAGGAACTCATTGACGCAGTGCACGCCGTTGCTGAGGGAGTACTCGTACTCGACCGCCAAGTGTCCAAGCGACTCGTCCAACGCCAACGCCGCGAACCCGAAACGGTGAGTTCGCTCACCCCCCGAGAGACCGACGTACTTGGGCTGCTAGCTCAAGGTCAATCGAACAAGCAGATCGCTGCCCAACTCGAATTGGGTACACGTACGGTCGAAGGATACGTGTCGAACATCTTGAGCAAGCTCGGTGTCACCTCACGTACTGAGGCCGTCACTCACGCCATTGGACTACGTCTAGTCACGTCACAGAGCCATGAATACGACGCTCGCTAAACCCAAATTCGCGCAGTTCGCACAGTTCGCGCGCCGGGCATTCAACCCGCCCATACGCGACAAGCCATTTTGGATCGTCCAGGGGATGATCATGGTGATCGTGGTACTGCACTACTTCGTCGACACCCAAAGATCATTGGTCGGTGGAGCTTTCCCCGCTGGTGTGCCGGTAACACTTTTGGTGATTCCTATTGGGTATGCCGCGTTGCGTTACGGACTCACGGGTTCGCTCGCGACCACAATCTGGACCATCTTGTTGTGGTTACCCGATCTCATGTTGCCCCACGATGAAGGTCACGTTGGCGACGACCTCATCAATTTGACGATCGTCCTTGCGGTCGCGTACATCTTTGGCCGTCGCGTTGAGGCTGAACGCACTTTCCAAGCCCAGGCCGACGAAGCGTCGGCGCTGGCCTTCGCCGTAGAAGTCGGTTATCGACGGCTCTTTGAATCGAACCGCGCGCCCATCATTGTCCTCGAAGACGATGATGTGGTCAGCGAGGCTAATCCCGCCGCCAAAGAACTCTTCGGAGTCGACGTCGTCTCACGAACCGGCACGGTCTTGATTGGTCACAACGCCAAAGTTGAGACGCTCTCGGGTCGCGTCACCACTCTCGCCAACGGGCACGACTACCGTCTTGACGTCGTTACGCTCCCACTCGTCGCATCGAGCCCGCGACGCCAGGTGACCTTCGAAGATGTGACCGAAGAACGAAGCGAGGAACGCCGGGCTCGTCAGTTCGCCCAACTCGTGGTGCAGGCCGAAGAGGATCAGCGTCGACGGCTCTCACGCGAACTTCATGATGAACCACTTCAACTCTTTCTGCACTTGGCCCGTCGTCTCGAACTCCTTTCACATTCAGACGGGGTGTCGCCCACGGTCGCGGCGAGTTTGGAGGAGACCCGTAACCAAGCACTCGAGGCCGCAGCCCGCCTTCGCACATTGGCACGGGACCTGCGCCCACCCGCACTCGACCAGTTGGGACTCATCCCCGCCCTATCGAGTCTCGTAGCCGACGTCGACGATGACGGACCATCATCACACCTTTCTGTGCACGGCACCGCGACACGACTCGCTCCCGAGATCGAGTTGGGAGCCTTTCGTATCGTCCAAGAGTCCCTTCGAAACGCCGTTCGGCACGCGAACGCCCAACACCTGGACGTCAGCGTGTCCTTTGAAACTAACTACCTCGCTCTGCGCATCAATGACGACGGCGTTGGATTTGACCCAAGTATCCCCTCGACTCTCAAGGGACCCTCTGAGTCCCTCGGGCTCGTTGGCATGCGCGAACGAGCCCGGCTTCTAGGTGGCGTTATCAACGTGTATTCCTCACCCCAGCACGGCACCGAAGTGACCGCGACACTGCCACTCCTCGAAATCCCCTCGCGGTAGAAGCGACTGGAGCGCGAAAGTGTTCACTCCTTTCCGATCAGTCAATGGTGCATCATTTCTCAACCAAGACTTGCCAATCTGTTGACGGTTATCGACCGTCTCCATTGCCCGAGCGACTAACTCGAGCGGGAATTCACTTGCGAGCTGGACGTGAAGCGAACGTGCGTATCGCACGAAAGTCCCTCGTTAGAATCCAGTCAATGCAGAGCTAGTCCGCGAAAAGGTTGGGGCATGACACAGTTGGCGTTTCCTGCGGTCTTCATGCGAGGAGGTACGAGCAAGGGCCTCATGCTGCACGCACGCGACCTCCCCGAAAACCCTGATGAATGGGAGCCTCTAATCTGCGGCGCCATGGGATCACCCGATGAGTACGGTCGCCAGCTCAATGGTATGGGTGGCGGCATCTCCTCTTTGTCCAAGGTCTGCGTTGTTGGCCCCCCCTCACGCGAGGATGCGGATGTCGACTTCACCTTCGTCCAGGTCTTGATCAAGCAAGCGCGACTCGATTTCCGTTCCAATTGTGGCAACATGAGCTCGGCCGTGGGCCCCTTCGCCTTCGACGAGGGGCTAGTGAGGGAAGAGAACGATACATGCGTCGTGCGCATCCACAACACCAACACGTCCAAGATCATCCGGTCCACCTTCGCCGTAGAGAACGGCCGCGCACGTTACGATGGTCACTTCAGCATTCCTGGAGTGGGCGCCAGCGGCTCACCTATTCGCCTCGACTTCCTTGAACCCGGTGGAGCAAGCACCGGTCATCTCTTGCCGACGGGACTCGCGAAGGAGTGGATTTCCGTCGCAGATCGCGAACCCGTTGAGGTTTCTCTGGTTGACGCGGCTAACGCGGCGGTCTTCGTACGCGCGCTCGACGTGGGTCTCACCGGCGTAGAGCTGCCCGCAGAGCTCGAGGGCAACGAGGAAGTACTCTCGCTACTCGAAGCCCTACGTCGCGAAGCGTCAGTGCGAATGGGCATCGCTCCCGACTTGGCGACAGCGGCCAACATCACCAGCATTCCCTTCGTGTGTCTCGTCGGCGTAGCCAGGTCGACAACGACCCTCTCGGGCGAAGCCATCGACGCCAGTAACACGCACCTCGTAGCGCGCGTCATCTCCAATGGCCAACCTCACCGGGCCATGCCATTGACAATTGCGTTGTGCACAGCCGCCGCCGCGCGTATCGCGGGCTCCATCGTCGCTAGTTCACTCTCCACGTCCGTCGCCGGAACACTACGCATCGCGATGCCCTCTGGGGTGCTCGAAGTCGACGCCGACGTCAGCTACGAAAATGGTCAATGGGTGGCGAATTCAGGTACCTTCTACCGGACCGCCCGACGGCTATTCGATGGGCGGGTCTGGAGTCATCTCTAGCAACCCTGTGCGCTCTTGCACCAAGGAAGTTGTCATTCAGGTCACCCGGCTCATGCGATCATTCACCGCACCGGCAGAGCCAAGAACCGGTTGGTGAGGTCGCGCGCTCAATGCGAAGGTGGCGACCACGCTCGACCATAGGACGGATGCAACGCCCAGGTGCACGTCGGCAATCTCAGTGTGAGCGCTCCACATTGCGCTCATCGCTCCCACCGCAACTTGCAGTGCGAACAAACTCAGACCAGCAACCGACAACGTGCGCAAGGAACGATCCGAAAATTTACTGCGCAACACACTCACTAGGAAACTCACGACCAGTATTGAACCAAGCAGCACCAAAGAACGGTGCGCCATCTGGATAACCACGACGCCGAATTTAGAGCCCGATCTTCCACAGGCTGGCCACGACGGGCACGCAGACTGAGCACCGGCATTCACCACGACGGATCCCGAAATAACAATCAAGTAGAGAGAAATTACTGCCGCCCACGCCAGTCGAGACGGACCTCGACGTAGCGACCACGATCTCTCCGGCTCGATGAATGCGGCCACCGCCACGACTGTCGATACGCCGAGAAAGAAGGTAGCCGTCAAAAGATGCAGAGCCACAGTAAAAGGTGCATTGTGCGCGAACACCGTGACGGCCCCCAGAACGATCTGCAGCACAATAACCGCGACCGCTACGCGCGTGGGACCGCGAAGGTGGGTGGCATGGTCGTTGCGTCGCACGCTCAAGGCCAAGGCAATGATCAAAATCGTGACCAACGAAGCAAGGAGACGGTGCGACTCCTCCATCAATGGGTGAAAACTGGAAATCGAACCCTGAGAGCCAGTGCACAATGGCCAACCCTTACAGCCCATCCCCGAATCTGTCACGCGCACGGCACTTCCAAGGACAATAAGTCCCACTGTCGAAACCAGAGTGGCAATGGATATCGCACGCAACCACACAATGGACACGCCCCGTGGACTTTTCGGCACCAATTCGGCCATAACCCTCCCGAGCCCTTCGCCACGACGAACTGTGGCTCGCCGTCAGAATTCCAGTATGGACAGTGGTGGAGGGAAGATGGGTCCATGCGCCTAGGGCAGAAAGTCCCACCTCCTCTACTTTCACTCTGGATTGCCGCCCTCGTAAGCGCTCAACAAGGTTCTTCGTCTCACTTGTCGCACATCGTCGATGAGGTCGGGTATCGTAACCCTGGACTATCACAAAATTCCTCATCACGAAGATGAAACACTGATCCAGTCGTAACCTCGCAAAAATCTTCACGTCCTTCTGCAAAGTAGATAGACTTTGTTTTTATATCTCAAATATGACTAGCGACTTCGGGTCTAATCTCTTATACGAATTAGCCACCGAGCGTCACGACATGACGTTGAAGGAATTTCTCATGACCGATAGCGCGTTAAGCAAGACGAAAGTGGCCGCCAAGAAGGCTGTCGCGAAAAAGGCACCCGCCAAGAAAGCGGTGGCCGCTAAGTCGACAGTAAAGAAAGTAGTCGCGAAAAAGGCACCCGCCAAGAAAGCGGTGGCGGCCAAGCCGACAGTCAAAGAGGTAACACCCAAAAAGGTTGCCACGAAGAAGGTCGACGGCGACCAACTAGTCTCGTTCTATCGCGACATGATGTTGATACGTCGTTTCGAAGAACGTGCCGCTCGCGCATACACCGAAGCACTCATCGGGGGGTACTGTCACCTTAACCTCGGCGAGGAAGCGACCGTCGTTGGTCTCATGTCCGCTCTTCGCGAGACGGACTACCTCTTCACCAACTACCGCGAACATGGCTACGCCATCATGCGCGGCATTGACCCCAATCGCGCCATGGCGGAGTTGTACGGTCGCGTCGACGGCGTATCAAAGGGTTGGGGCGGATCAATGCACATGTTCGACATGACCCACCGACTCCTCGGCGGCTACGGCATCGTTGGGGGCCAGCTTCCCCTGGCGACGGGGGCCGCCCTGGCGATCCAATATCGTGGCCTCGACGAAGTCGTTATGTGCACGATGGGTGATGGCACGGCCAATATTGGTGCCTTTCACGAATCACTCAACATCGCCGCCCTTTGGAATCTTCCCGTCGTCTTCGTCGTCATCAACAACGGCCTGGGCATGGGCACGACCGTCGCCAAGGCCTCGGCGGAACCTGAAATCTACAAACGCGCGAGTGCGTACGCCATGACCGCTGAACGCGTTGACGGCCTTGACCCAATGTCCGTACTCCATGCGGCGCAGCGCGCCATTGCTTCAGCTCGGACGGGTAAGCCCTACTTACTTGAAGTTGTCTGCGAACGTTTGCGAGGTCACTCCGTTGTCGACCCTGCGAAATACCGTTCGCCCGAGGACGTCGCTCAACTCGCCAAAGCTGACCCGGTGCCCAATCTTGCGGCTCGTCTCATCAGGGATAAGATCCTAACGGCCGCTGAAGTGCACCAGATCGATGAGGAACAGACCGCGCGTGCGGATGCCGCGGACGCATTTGCTCAAGCGAGCGCCCAGCCCGACGTTTCCACGCTGTTTGACTACAACTACGCCACGCCCGTGGCTAATGACTCACGTCGACTTCCCGGAGACCCCCTCTTCGCGGTCGTCGCACGTCCGGAGGTCTCGCGATGACTATTAAGACTTACCGCCAGACTTTGCACGACACTCTGCGCGCAGAAATGTTACGTGACGAGAACGTATTCTTGATGGGCGAAGAAATCGGCGTCTTCGAAGGTTCCTACAAGATCACCGCCGGGCTCCTCGCTGAGTTCGGTGACAAGCGAGTCAAAGACACCCCCATCGCCGAAGAAGGTTTCACCGGCGCCGCAATCGGTGCCGCAATGCTCGGACTACGTCCGGTGGTCGAGATCATGACAATCAACTTCTCGCTACTCGCTCTAGACCAGATCGTTAACCACGCCGCCAAAATCTATGGGATGTTCGGTGGGCAGGCCAAAGTTCCCATGGTGATTCGCACCCCCGGGGGCGGAGGCCAACAACTCGGCGCGACCCACAGTCAGAACATCGAGCTCTACTACGCCTTCGTACCCGGCATGAAAGTCGTTGCTCCATCGACGCCCGCGGATGCCAAGGCGTTGTTACTAGCGGCTATCCGCGATGATGACCCCGTACTCTTCTTAGAGAACTTGGCTCTCTATAACACCAAGGGTGACGTGCCCGACGATGACACGCCTGCCGAGATTGGCAAGGCAAAAATCTCCCGTGAGGGACACGACCTCACCTTGATCGGCTACTCGCGCATGGCCTACATTGCCAAGAACGTTGCCGATGCCCTTTCGGAGTCCGAAGGTCTGGACATCGAAGTGATCGACCTGATGAGTCTGCGCCCACTCGATCGCGAAACCATTGTGAACTCGGTGAAGAAGACCCACGCCGCAGTGGTGCTCGAGGACGACTGGTTGACCTACGGCATCGGAGCGGAGATTGCTGCGACCATCTCCGATGGTGCCTTTGACTATCTTGACGCTCCGGTGCGGCGCGTAGCGATGGCCGAGGTACCCATGCCGTATTCCAAGGTCCTCGAGTCGGCCGCCATGCCGACCAATGATGATGTTATTAATGCAATATTCCAGACTCTCGAGGCCGTCGGTCGACGCCTGAAAAAGGTTGGTCAAAGCCATGATTGAAATCAAGATGCCCCGTTTGTCGGACACAATGGAGGAAGGTGCCATCGCGTCGTGGCATAAGCATCCCGGTGACCGCATTGAGATTGGTGACGTCCTCGTTGAGATCGAGACCGACAAAGCCACGATGGACTATGAGGCCTACGAGGCCGGTACTCTAAGTGAGATTCTCGTTAGTGAAGGCGCCACCGTTACCATCGGCACTCCCATCGCCGTCCTAGATAATGGCAAAGATAGTGGTCCGGCTTCGGCCCCGGCTTCGGCCCCGGCTTCGGCCCCGGCTTCGGCATCTGCAGTGACCACCACACCCGCCCCAGCATCCCCGGTCACGGTCGTCGCGCCGGCGCGGGCTGTGCCTGCGCCCGTAAATAAGGTTGTCGAGCCCCAGCACAGCGGTAGCGACGGCGTCTTCGCGTCGCCGCTCGTACGCAAGCTCGCTCGCGACCACGACCTCGACTTGAGCCGAGTCCGCGGAACCGGTCCCGGGGGACGAATCATTCGAGCCGACTTGAGTGATCTTCTCGCTGAGGCGCCCACCCCCGCGCCAAGTCGAGCCGTAACTCGACCAGTGATCGCCACGGGACCAATTGTCGACGAGAAGCGTTCCTCTCAAGAAGTAGTGGTCACTAAAGCGCGTCGGATCATTGCACGCCGACTAAGTGAGAGTGCACAATCAATCCCCCACTTCTACGTAACTGCCGTCGCTGACGCGCACGTCCTCATGGAGATGCGTACCGACCTCAACAAACAAGCCGAGGCCAAAGGACTCACCAAGATTAGTGTCAACGACTTGATCATTCGCGCGTCCGCCTTGGCATTACGCGAGCACCCTGAGGTCAATGCCTCCTACCTGGGTGACGACAGCTCAGTGATGCTCGTGCATAACCGGATCAACATCGGTGTCGCCGTGGCGTCCAAGCACGGCCTCGTCGTCCCAGTAATTGTCGACGCGGATGTAAAGACAGTCGCAGAGTTGGGCGTCGAAGCCAAATTCTTAGCAACCCAAGCGAGCGGCAAGGGGCTTTCAATCGACCAGATGAGTGGAGGAACCTTTACCATCTCCAACCTCGGCATGTTTGGCGTCGAAGAGTTCACCGCAATCATCAATCCCCCCGAGGGGGCGATTCTGGCGGTTGGTGCCACCACTCGCGAGCCCGTCGTAGTGGGTGACGAGATCGTCGCACGCTACCGCGTGCGATTTACATTGTCCGCAGATCATCGCATTATTGATGGTGCGCTGGCCGCACAGTTCCTTCGCACGTTGACGAGCCTCATTGAACATCCTTGGAGAATTGTCGCCACCGAAGGGTAGGTGAACTGCATTGAGTTCAGCGGGCGGGATTCTCAGGGATTCCTCTTCACCCAACGAGAGGCGCGATTACTCGTCTCCACTCATCACAAAACGGCGTTTCTAGTTTTTCTCACACTCACCACGCTGGTGAAGAGTGGTGATCATGCGCAGGGTATGAATCCCCGCAGCCCGTGCCGCAGGGACTACTCGCAGATTGGCGAACCACAGTATGGCCGACTGCGCGACGTCGAGACTCCTATCTCTCCAACTCGCTCAAACCACCACGATAAATAACACGAGGTGGTTGTCGGGATCGAATGCTCCAACTCAGTCACTGGCGTCAACGCAGGCGGCATGGGTGCGTGGAGAGTGCGTCGCAGCTGCTTTACTATTTTCTGGGATTACTGGTTTTGGATTCGCTTGAGTGATATTTATCCTTTGGTGACGACCTAGGCGTTACGCGAAAGTTCGCCTCCTCGAAAATCTCGATGTGAAGTCATCGTGAAGGCCACGGATCCGAGACTAGAGATTGATCCACATCCGACCAATCGTGGCGGCGAAGGTTGCTCGCGAGTGGGCCAGCGCCACCGGTCGATCTGATGACCGGTGGCGCTGGCCAATCGAGCATCATGATGCTTGCGCTACAAGTCGTTACCCGCGTAGGAAAGGTTGAAACTCTTATTCGCCAATGGGAAGTCCGGCACAATGGTGTCGTTCAAGGCAATCGCGAGGGCGGGCCAGTTGAAGAATGAAGGATCAACCGTTCGCGCTCGCGAGATCCGCCCGGACGAATCGAGTTCCACCCGGTGCACCACGACGCCACGCCAACCCTCCACGATTCCCACTCCCGAACCTATCGACTCACCCGTCGACGACGAGCCACCTTCGAGACTCCTCGCTCCCTCAACCAGGGCACGAACGACATCGAGCGAGATGCGAAACTCCTGGACTCGCTGAGTGAATCGGGCCATGACGTCACCCCCGTCTTGCACGACGGACTGGACACCATCAGCGGCGAAGGGGTGTGCGCGGCGTGCGTCAAAATCCAATCCCGAGGCACGCCCCACGACGCCGACAGTACCAATGGCAGCAGCGTCTGCGGCCGAAAGATAAGCCGTGCCCTCGAACCGGTCCACCACGACGGTGTTGGACAGCGCGAGTGACACAACGTCTTCGAAGGCCTCCCCTATCTCCGTGAGGTCCTTCTGCGTGGGTAATACCTGGACTCGCGTGTAGCCAACACCTACGGCACCGCGCAGCAACCGATGGCCGGTGAGGCCTTCGTTCAGGCGTAACAATCTCTCTCGAACCACGAGAGCGCGCGCGTTGGCGACAGCGAAGCTCACATCGTTGCAGAGAGCACCAAGGTCACCGACGTGATTGTAGAGACGTTCCATCTCGAGTAGCAGTGCTCGCAATTGTCGCGCGTCGTCTGATACTTCGAGACCCTGGGCTTCTTCGACTGCCATGCAATATGCCAAGGAGTGTGCCAGAGCACTATCGCCTGAGATGCGCTGGGCAATCGCGACACCCTCGTCGGGCCCGATTCCTTGGAACATGCGCTCCACGCCGCGATGCACGTACCACAGCCTCGCCGTCATCTTGAGAATCGTCTCGCCCACCACTGAGAAACGGAAGTGGCCGGGCTCGATCATGCCCGCGTGCACTGGTCCCACCGGGATCTCATACACCCCCGAACCTCCCACTTCGATGAAGGGATAGTGGGGTGCTTCACTAACGTGGGCTGGCATTGGACCCGCTTCTTGACGCAAGGGATACCACTGCTCGGGCCAGTGCTGATGGCGCACAAGGGGACGCAGAAACGGATGGTCTATTGGCTCGATGCCGAAATTGTCTCGCATCTCGCGCTCGAAGCGACTCGCGCTAAAGGAGAGATCACTCAAGGTGGACACCGTCGGATTCTCTCGGTCGAGGACCACGATCAGTTCGTGACGAGCATCGGGCGCGCCGTCCGTGAAAAGGTACACCGCGCGCAAGGAATGACCATCATCGTGACCGGCCACGAGGGCCAGACGATGACCGAGAGCGAAGTGTACGCTGGCACGTTCGTGCAGCTCGCCGGCCGCGATGATCTCGCTGTGACGATTCGAGGCAATCACGGCATGACTCCTTGCGCGGCGTGGGTCAGCAGGGACTGCAAGGGCCAGGAAAACACGCCGAGCGCCACGCACGCGACCAACGCAGTGATCAGCGGGACCGCGACTGACGACGACAACGATGAAGGGAGTGTGCCCTCGACGCGCGCGCCCATCAAGATTTGTCGCGCGTGGCGGGTCAGGGCTGCGAAGATCACGCTGAGACAGACCAGGGAGATGGCCACCACCCACCACAACCCGGCATCCACCTCGGCCCGCGCCATCGTGAGTTCACTGACGAAGAGGCTAAAGGGTGGAAGGGCGACGAGCGACAGGAGTCCAAAGCCGAAGATTCCCGCCAACGTGGGACGACGCGCCAGTAATCCGGAAATCTTCGCAATCTCGGTGGTGCCCTCGAGGTGGTAAATCTCTCCCGATGACAAGAACAAGACAGCCTTGGTGATGCCGTGGCCCAAAATGTGTAGCAGCACCGCCGCAATAGCGAGAGGAGTTCCCACGGCCGCACCGATCGCGAGTAGTCCCATGTGTTCAATACTCGAATACGCCAGCATCCGCTTGAGGTCACGCTGAGCAATCAGCATCACCGTCGCCAACAACAAAGACGCAATGCCCACGACGAGAAGTAGCGCTCGCGGGAACGCGGGACCGAGAGCCGCCACCGCCACGGCGCGGAATCGCAAGAGCCCATAGAAAGCGACTGTTAATAATACCCCCGACATCAGGGCAGAGACTGGCGCCGGAGCCTGGCTGTGCGCATCGGGCAACCAACTGTGCATAGGCACCAGGCCCACCTTGGTGCCATATCCCACCACCAGCAACGCAAAGGCCAGTCGAGTGACATTGGGATCGAGGTGATGCGCAAGCGACATCACTGACGTCCAGTCCAGCGACGAGGAGTGCACTGGACCACCCGCGTGGAGTTGGGCGTAGTAGATCAACACCGTACCCAGGAACGCCAACGCGATACCGATGGAGCACAGGATGACATATTTCCACGACGCCTCGAAGGCACCATCGGTCCTTCGATGGCTGACCAGGAAAGTCGTCGCGATGGTCGTCGCCTCGATTGAGACCCATAAGACACCCAGGTTGGCGGTCAACACCGCGCTCAGCATGCACGTGATGAAGACCTGCATCAAGACCACGTAGTGGCGGGCGTAACGCGCGGTGGTAACCCCCGAGGTGATCTCCTGGTGCATGGTGCGCGGTGTGAACAAAGTGGCCAGCAGTGAAACAGTACCGATAACCACGACCATGAAAGCGCTCAGCGAGTCGGCGCGAAATGAGTGGTGTAGCGCCCACTGTGGCGCGGACAATGTCGCCACGCTGAGCCAAATACCCAGGCCCAAGAACGCCGCGCTCGACGCGGCACTGGTCCAACCAACCCAGGGGCGCCACGCGAACGATGCCGAAATGATGGTCATGGTAAAGGGAATGGCGAGGATGGCGAGGATTAGCATCAGTCGTGCAACGCTTTCATCTCGGTGAGGCGATCTGTATCGGAGTGGCGACGCATCGAAACCATTAAGAACTGCAGCACGACGACGACCAGTAGAACGTCCAGTGATGAGCCCAACTCAACGATGAGTGGCACTCCCGAGGTCAGCAAAAAAGTCACCAGTGCGATGCCATTATCCACAAGGATGAGTCCCACGATCTTGGACACCGCACGACGTCGGGTCACCAGCATGAAGTACCCCACGAGCACCGTGGCGAGACCGAGGGGTGCCAAGTGGGTCGCACTACTGGGTGAGAGCGAGGTGATCCGAGTACCGACCACGTACGAAAGTACGATCAACGCCGCGGCGAATACGAGGGATGCGGGCACATTCACCAATGGCCGTGATTCGCGTGACCGCGGATCAAGGAGCGAAACCCGCCGCAGCAAATGCGGAACGACGAGACCTTTAACGAGGAAAACGAGACAACCCGTGATCAAAAGCGCGTGTTCGTGTTCGTGCAGCGCCAGGACGATCGCCACCGCAGCCAGTGCCATCCCCTGCACACTCAGCATGGCCACAATCGAGCGCACATTTCGACGCCATAAAGTCATTATCGCCGACAGCAACACCGCTCCCGCGGCCAGCTCCAATGTCGCGATGTACGTCGAGTTCATCGCGTGACCAATCCGGTCACCACTGCCAAGACTGAAAGTACGAACCCACCAGCCAGTAACTCAGGAAGGCGAAAGAGTCGCAATTTCGCGCTACGTACCTCAATCAGAGCGACGCCGAGGGCAATGAGCACGGTCTTTAGGGCCAGGGACACCACACCTGCGACCAGGGACAGTGTGCTCGAGTGCGTCGCGATCCCCCAGGGCAAGAAGAGATTCGCCAGGAGTGAGAAGAGTAGGCCCAGACGCATGGTTTCGCCGAGAGTGACGAGCGCTAACTCGGGGCCCGCGTACTCCAGGATCATCGCCTCGTGGATCATCGTGAGTTCCAAGTGTGTCGAAGGGTTGTCAACGGGAATCCTCCCGGTCTCAGCGATGACGACAATCAGGAGTGCCCCCAGCGCGAGCAATCGCGAGGGGCCCAATACCCATTGAGGATGTGCCAAGGTGCTCACCATGATGCTCGGCAGATTCGACGATCCCGACTGAATCGACAATGCAATGACCGCCACGAGGAACGCGGGTTCAGCCAGGGCGCCAATGGTCATCGCCCGGCTCGAACCCATGCCACCGAAGGCGGTGCCCGGGTCGAGCCCGGCCAGGGCCGCCGCCGCCGATCCGGTCAGCAGTAGATAGACAATCACCAAGATGTCGGCGCTCGAACCCAGTAGCGGATGCGTGCTCACCAGCGGTGAGATCGCCACGGCCACCACCGTCGAGGCCATGATGAGCATCGGGGCGATGACCAGCACCACACTGGCGTGGCGCGCGTGCAGTCGTTCCTTGGTCAGCAACTTTCGTAGGTCCCGCAGCGGCTGATTGATAGGGGCTCCGACGCGTCCTTCGGCGCGGGCCTTGACCTTGGCCATTATCCCCACCAGGAGCGGGGCGCCCAGGGCCACCATGACGACCTGAAGCAGCGTCGCCACAACGGCGTATATGGAGATGGTGCCAGTCATCATCCGACGACAACCAAGATCACGAGGAGTGCGACGAAACCAAAGGCGAGGTAGCGATGGATGCTCCCATTTTGAAGTCGGCGCGCGAACTGTCCTACACGCAAGGCCACCGCGATAATCGGACGATAGCCCCTCGCCTCGAGAATGTCGGCGACGCGGTTCTCGTAGACCAACGACTGCTCGTAGTAACGAGACTCAGCCACGTGCGTGACTTCGACATCAGATTGTGGACGCAGGACGTCAGCGAAGACGCGCTGCAGTGGTTCGGCGAAAGATGTCGCGGTGTACTGCATTCTTGGAGTCTGCCAATCACGTCCGCAGCCCCAGGCGTCCACTCGCCGGGCCCGACGCTGTGCCAATGCCTGATTCAATGCCCATACAATTACCATTACCGCGACGAGTCCAATCAGTATGGCGGCGGGCTGGATCGCCCCACTGAGTTGTGCCACCTCTAGCCCTGCACCACGAGTGAACGGCGAGACCGTGGACGTGCCGAGAGCCGACGATGCCGCACGGTCCAGCAGTGGTACGAAAAGTCCAGGCATCACACCGATGACCACGCTCGGGATCACCAGCCAACCCATGGCCAGAGTCATGAACTTCGATACCTCGTGGGCTTGGGCCGCACCCGACGAGCGGGATTGACCGAGGAAGCCAATGCCGAATGCTTTCACGAATGCCACGGCGGTCAGGCCCCCGGTCAAGGCGAGTGCGATGACTCCGAGCAACATAACAATCACCGTGGGGGTGGAGACGACACTGAAGCCGTGTAGTAGCCCCTGGAGCAACAACCACTCACTGGAGAAACCGCTCAACGTCGGCACGGCCATGATGGCACCGGCACTGAGCGCCACGACGAGGGCCGTGACCGGCATCGTATGGATAAGGCCACCGAGTAAGTCCAAATTGCGCGTGGCGGTCGCTCGTTCCACCGCACCCGCAGCGAGGAAGAGCGCGCCCTTGAACGCGGCGTGCGCCACCACCAAGAGCAGTGCCGCACTCATGGCGAGGCGAGAAATGACGGGCTGCCCGCTGTCGGCTAACGCGCCGGCGGCCCCGACGCCAATGAGCACCAGGCCAATGATGTCGATGGTCGAGTACGCGAGCAATCGCTTGAGGTCGGTGCTAGTCGTAGCGTGCAGGGCTCCATAGAAGGCCGAGACGACACCCAGCAAGGCGACCGCAATCCACCACCACACGGTTCCTCCGTGCAGCAGACCCTCGCCCACACGGATGATGCCGTAGATGCCCATGGCAACCATGGAGCTTGACATCAACGCTGACACCGGACTCGGCGCTTCGGGATGGGCCTTGGGCAACCACACGTGCAAGGGCACCGCGCCGGCCTTGGAGGCAAAACCGAGTAGTACTAAGACGAAGGCGAACGAACGGGTCACTGGGGAAAGCGTCGAGGAGTGGGCACTCAGGTCGGCGAAGTTTTGACCGCTGCCGTTGGAGGTCATGACCAGCAGGCCCAGCAGGATGGACGCCGCACCCAACTGGGTCATCACGCCGTACCATAAAGCTGCGCTACGCGCATCGGGATGACGGGCCTGGTCGGTGAGGATGAGCAGGAGTGAGCTCAACGCCATTAACTCCCAGGCGAACATCAGGGTCATGATGCTCGACGCTGAAGGAACCACCAGCAATGACAAGACGAAAACCATGAACAAGCTCAGAGCGCTGCGTGAAGCCATCGCCCCTCTGGCGTAACCCACGTTATACAGGCATGTCGCGACGCCCACGAAAGAACTCGCCAGGACGAACCACGCACCAAGGGGGTCGAGTGTCAATGACACTCCCGTCATGGGTAGTACCTGGGCAGTGTGAAACGTGACGGTATCGCCAGTCAGGAGAATCCTCAGGGCGACGCTAAAAGCAATAAGACATCCCAGTGACCCGAGCACCGACGAGACCACCACACGCGAACCACGTGGAAAAGTAGCTCCCGCCACTGCCGCTGCCGCGCAGAGACCCAGTGCCACGAGAAATAATGTCATGACCTAGCGCCCGCTCAGAGTGCGCAGAGCGCTAAGAATGTCACGTGGGTGCGGTGGGCAACCCGGAATCACGACGTCGGGAGCGACAATCTGGTCCAGAGTGGAACTCACCCCTTGGGCCGCTGTAAAAATCCCGCCGTTCACTGCGCAGTCACCACACGCGACGATGACCGACGGAGCAGGCAATGCGGCAAGCGTCTGACGCAACGGTCCATCCATATTGTGCGTGACCACTCCGGTAACAAGGAGTCCATCGGCGTGTCGTGGCGACGCCACCAGGCGGATCCCAAAACGCCCGGCATCGTAGTGCGGGGCCAATGCTGAAGTGATCTCCACCTCGCACCCATTACACGAGCCCACGTCCACGTGTCGTAATTGCAGGGAGCCCCGAAGATTTACCCCAGTAAGCGTGGGTGGACGAGACCCCGCTTCTTCACTGAGGGGACGCCTCAACAAGGAGCGGAACGCGGAGTAGCGGCTCAAGCTTCGTAAGTGCTTCATCGCTGCGCTTCGAGGTATTCCAAGGCACTTCGCGTTCGACCCATCGTCGAGGCGAGTACTCGCCGTGCCGTAGTCAAGAATTCTCCAACGGAGCTGTCGGTGATCTTGTAGGTGACCGCGTTGGCGCGACGTTGTGACACCACCAAGCCCGACTGCTTGAGAACATTGAGATGCTGCGACAATGAAGAGGCCTCGACTCCAAGCTCATCGCGCAATGCGCTGACGGGCATCTCCTCGACCACTAGCAACTCGAGTATCCGAATACGAACCGGATGGCTCAGGGAGCGAAACAACAGGGCCTTGGCGACGTAGAGCGGTTGGTCGATCTGCGATTCATCCACGTAACCACCATATCAATGACTTTAGAAATTCTGCAATTACTAAAGCAATTCACCCTCCACGGGCTGGTGGGGAGACTGATCGCGCAACTGCAATGTCACACTTCAAGTCGCCCCCGGTGGAGTAGCCACCAGTCGTGAGGTCAATATGAAGACCGACGCAATGGGTCTCGCGGTCATTATCGGCTACGTCAACAACGTCGGACGCCGCCTGCAACATCAGTGGCTCGATGAAACCGGTCGTCAAAGGATGGTCCGCAATTTGACGATTTCGAGCCGCCATGGCAGTTGCCTCGGCCGATCTTCGCCCGCGCCACGAACGCGTGAGACACTCCTTAAAGTGAGTGTTGACGGAAGTCGACTTATTGCGAGCCCTCACGCCGCACCCGATTGGCCAGTGTACGTCACAAATTATTCGCTGGGAGTTCTCGTTATGTTCACTCTGCGTTCACCTCTGTACTACCGAGTGATCACCCAGGGATGAGAGCCTAGGCGGTGAAGCACATTGCGATAGAAAGTAGGACGCCGTGACCGACGCTGTGACCACCTCGGGCGAACTCGATGGGAAGATCGAGCATTCGACGGCCGGCAATGGAAATTCGCACGTAACGAGCGTTAACTCACTTCTCGACGATGCACCCACCAGTCGATTCCACCACCGTGCAGTGTTTATTTCGGGTATGGGATTCTTTACCGACGCCTATGACCTCTTCGTGATCTCGACCGTGGCCACCATCGTGGCGGTCCAGTGGCACCTTTCGACCACTCAGACGAGTTGGGTATCGGGATCGGCGATTCTCGGGGCTTTCTTCGGCGCGTTCACCTTCGGACGTATCGCCGATATCTTTGGGCGAAAGACTATCTACACGGTGGTAGCCGCCATCATGATCTTCGGCGCGATCGCCTCGGCCCTCGCACCGAATTTTGCCCTGCTGGTTGTCGCACGTTTCGTCTTAGGCTTGGGCATCGGCGGGGACTACCCCGTGTCGGCCGTCTTGATGAGTGAATACGCCAATCGTCAGAACCGTGGCCGCCTCGTGGGACTCGTGTTCTCTATGCAAGCAGTCGGACTCATCGTCGGTCCCCTCGCAGGTCTTCTCTTACTATCGTCGGGCGTGAGCAACACCCTGACCTGGCGGCTGTTGCTCGGACTCGGCGCCGTGCCCGCGGCTGCGGTGATCTACTTACGTGCGAAGATGCCCGAATCGCCCCGATTCCAGGCCAGTATCAAGGGCCAGAACGCGAGGTCCGTGCAGGAACTAGAGACCTTCACCAAGGGAGTCATCCAAGCTACCAATGTGAACGAAGCCCCTCAGCACCGCATGAGCTTCTCTCAGTTCGTGCGAAATCGTCAGATGCTTACGATGATTCTCGGTACCGCCGGCGGCTGGTTCCTTTTCGATTATGCCTACTACGGCAACACCCTCTCACTGCCCAGCATTCTCAAGGTGGTCTCTCCCCACGCAAGTCTCGAGATGAAACTCCTCTTGACCTTGATAATGTTCGTGGCGTTCGCGCTCCCGGGCTACGCGTTGGCGGTCTGGAAGATGGACAGGATCGGGCACCGCAAACTTCAGATCATCGGATTCGCGGTGATGGCCGCGTGCTTCCTTCTCCTGGCAGCGGTACCCAACTTCACCACCCTGGTCGTCCCGTTCATCTCGATCTTTGGCCTCAGCTACCTCTTCACGGAATTCGGCCCGAACACCACGACCTTCGTACTGCCCTCGGAAGTTTTCCCCGTCGAGATGCGCACGACTGGTCACGGCATCGCCGCGGGCGTGGGCAAGCTCGGAGCTTTCGCGGGAGTGTTCGTCGTGCCGCAGCTACAGAAGAGTATCGGACTGCGCGGCATGTTGGCCGTCGCGGGCATTTCAGCTCTCCTCGGTCTCGGGATTACTTTTGTGCTGCCCGAACCCAGTCAGGTATCTCTCGAGGACGTGGTGAAACACCGTGGAAACTCCCCCACTTCTTCTCCCCAAGGTATCGAGTAGTTCCTCGTCTCACCAGATTCATCGAAGACCCCACCTCTATTTGAACGATGTAGGACAACGTAGGCGGCGAGAACGTTGTGGCGAGTTTGTGGTCCACGAGAGGGTACGTTGAGGTCTACGCACCACGATGAGGGGATGCTTTATCGCCCCCGCTCCTCCCCCCGGACTCTCGGGACTGAGTGATTCGTCCACCATCGTGTCATCCTTCGAACCTAAGCCTGTGGTCAACATCGCCCGCTCGCTGACGCCATCGCGACGCACCTGGCGTGAACGTGAACCATGGTGTCTTCTAGCGCATGATGCGACG
>JABEUQ010000187.1 GCA_013044265.1 Acidimicrobiaceae bacterium | reverse complement strand
GGCATCAACATGTACTTCCCCATGCCGGTCTTTGACGCCTACTCGGGTCTCAACATCCCACAGGCCGGTTGCGTGCACCTCGACGGCTACCACGCCCTACAGGTGGTGCGCGCCCGTCACCTCCAGTACCGTCCGGCCAGTGTGAAAACCGGCGACCACGCCTACTGGCCCTTCGAACTGCAGAGCGATCTCGGGCGGATCAACCGTGACCACGAGTTCCTGCGCGTCTTGGCGTCAACCGTGTCCAAGCAGGGACTGGGAAATCCCGTGACCGACCTACGCCTCGTGAACAGCGTCGCGGGCCAACTCGAGTTCGACAATGCCTTCACCACCTCGGACATGGTGCACCTCCTGCTCACCTTCCACTCCGCCAAGATCAATGGGGCGCCCCAGCTCACCATCCCGGTCTCGGTCGGCCCGAACGTCTCGTACATCTACGGTGGCTACCCCAAGGGCGAGATCGAGTTTCCGTCGCTGGTGCCTGACATGCACGCCATCGACCAGTTCCTCCAGGTCAGTCCGAACACCAACACCCTCACCGGTCGGCCGCTACCAGCGCCGTCGTCGGTCACGGTGTCGGTTGTGAACGGGTCGGGCGTCCCCAATCAGGCCGCGACCACCCTCAACTCATTGGTGGCCCTGGGATTTCGCGGTGCGGGCACAGGTAACACACCCGTGCTGGCGACACAGCTCGAGACCCTGGTTGAATACGCCTCGCCAGCCACCATCGGTGCCGCCGAGGCGGTCGCGCATTCCATGACCGGCGCCGTCACCCTCATGCAGGCCCCCACCACGAACGGCGCCCAGGTGACGGTGGTGACCGGCACCCAATTCGCGATCAATCCTCCAGCATCGACTCCAACTAAGACAACGACGCACCCGACGTCACCAACGGCGGCGGCGGCAGCAGCAGCAGCAGCAGCAGCGGCGGCGGCCGCGGCAGCAGCCGCCAGGGCCGGCTTCCAGCCGCCCTCGATTTCGAACCCGACGTTGGCGCCTTGGGATCCCCGAGCGTGTCCGTTGGGCATGCCGGTGCGCTCCGTTCCCTGATTGTCCGAACACCGTTGTGACGGCGTTCGACGAATGGGGACGTCGGTTTTCTCCTTTCAGAATTCACAATTCCAACTAAGTTGCTTTTCATGTCCTCAACTGAGCCGTCCGGTTCGAGGATCCACCGCCTCAAACAATCCGTGGTTCCGGCTTCGGGCCCCATTCGCACGCTGACCAAGTCAACACTCGCGAACACGATTGGGAATGGCCTTTTCTACACCGTCGAGGTCATCTTCTTCACGAGGTCGGTCGGTCTATCCGGACATGAGGTCGCGCTTGGTCTTGGCATAGCCGCCGCGGTGGGCTTGGTCGTGTCGGTTCCCGCGGGCCACCTGGCGGATCGACGTGGCCCACGTGAACTTTCAGCGGCCAGTTGCGTCTTGGAGGGTTTAGCCATGGCCGCCTTCACGCTGGTCCACTCATTCGCCGGATTCATTGTCATCTCGGCGATCGGGTCCATCTTCTCGAGCGCTAGTGGGAGCACTCGTGGTGCGCTCATGTCCCGCTTCGGTATCGGCGAAGAACGCGTACGCGTCCGTGCGTTTCAGCGAGCGGTCACCAACTTCGGAATGTCCATAGGCATGGTCGTCGCGGGAGTAGCACTCGCCATTGACACGCGCGACGCGTACCTCGCCATGGTGTTATGTAACGCTGTCACCTTCGTCGTCGCCGCCTACTTCGTCATGAAGTTGCCCGCTATGCCGCCCGTGACCCTCAACGCCAACGAGAGGCCCGCGCCGATGTCCGTTGTCCTGAAGGATCGCCGGTACCTGACGGCGTCGGCCCTCAACGGCCTCTTCTCGATCCACTTCGTGGTCCAGAGTGTTGGACTGCCGCTGTGGATCATCGATCACACGCACGCACCGCGGTGGTGGGTGGCACTCCTGCTCATCATCAACACGACGATGATCATTCTCTTGCAAGTACGGCTGAGTCGTGGATCGGGCGATATCACTACCGCCGCCCGAGCGTTTCGCCGTTCCGGCGTGCTGATCGCCATCGCGCTGGTCTGTTACGCCGCGGCCTCGGGCGCGAACGCCGTTGCCGCCAGCGCCATTCTGGTAATCGGCATGGTCTTTCACACCGTCGGTGAGCTCTACAGTTCCGGGGCGTCGTGGGGCATCGGCTTTGGCATGGCCCGTGAGGACCTCCAAGGTCAGTATCAGGGGGCGTACTCGTTGGGACGCGGCCTTTCCGGAATCCTCGGTCCACTCATCGTCATCTCCATTGCGACGTCGTCGACTCGAATCGGCTGGATCGTGCTCGCCGTGATGTTCATGCTCGTTGGTACGGCCTTCGTGCCGCTCGTCAATGGGTATCGCAAGGCAAACGAACGCCAAGCCTCAATTTAGAAACGCCGGAAGCGAAGCCGTCGCCTCGTGCACCGTGCTACCACCACACGATCCCTTCGATAGCTGTGGGACCGGCTGCGCCCGGCCGACCCGTCGACCTACGGGCATTCCAACCACGTGGTTAGCACCGAGCCCCGTCACCGGGATGGTCTCGTTACAGATCGGGGAGACCGAAGTCCAGTGACGGTATGTCGGTACCGCCGTCCACCTCGAGGACCTTGCCCGTGAGGAACGCGCCGGCGGCCGACGCCAAGTAGACCACGCTCGCCGCGATCTCGGCGGGGTCAGCTATCCGGCGAAGCGGCGTCGATGATTCCACCATCGTTTTGAGCTCTGGTGTTCCCGTCACGATCTCCAGCGCCGACGTCGCCGT
>JABEUQ010000186.1 GCA_013044265.1 Acidimicrobiaceae bacterium | reverse complement strand
GTGTGTACAGCATCCAGTGAGAATTTCGAGAAGTGTTCAGGTCTTCTTCGGCGATCGAATCTTCGCTTTCCAGAGTTGAGTGACAAGGTCCCTCTCCTGTCGTGATCTCAAGTTCGATGAGATTGCTGGCCATCGGACTACTCGCACAGAAAGTGAGGAGCGAGAGTTGAGCATCGGACAGGGCTACTCCCGCCGCACTCACTTCAGTGATCTCGGCGGCCACCGCACATAGCAGACCATTCTCTTCGCCACTGCGCTCACGCAAAGCAATGAGTTCAAAGATGGCGACGAGTCGTTCAGAGAACATCGCGCCTCGCGAGCAAGTCAAAAAAATGCTGCTTCGATACCGAAGATGTTGACATCGTGAAACTCCCGGAGTTTGAATAGTGCGCTGTGGGTGCAGAATCCTCCCCTGTGGAATCACAGTTCTCATTCGCGCTGGCGTCACCGACGCATTGCACAATAAGGCACCGTGCGTCGATCGATTAATAGAATTCCTTCCTTGTCGCTTTGGATCCATCTCTCATCGGGTGACCATGGACTTGACCGGTTCAAAGGCGTCCAGCAAACTAGCGACCGATACCGTTGCCACGCTGATTGACTGGTCTGCAATGCCGTAAGGAATGAAGAGATTACTTTGGTGCACGAGTGACCCACAGGAATACACGACGTTGGGAACATAACCATTCTGCTCTTGCTTCGATGGAGTTAGCAATGGGCGCGCCAGCTGACCAATAATCCTCGTGGGGTCCTCGAGGTCCAAGAGAAGTGCGCTGATACCGTAAGTACGCATCGGACCAACACCGTGGGTCATCACCAACCATCCCTCGGGTAATTCAATCGGTGAGCCACAGTTGCCGAGTTGGACCACTTCCCACGAGTAGAACGGGACCTGCGCTGTGACGACATCATTCCACCGATGTAGATCATCGGAATAGGCGATGGCATTGGACTCGCGGTCGAAGCGCGATAGTGCCGCGAAGCGTCCACCAATCTTTCGAGGGAAGAAGGCCAGTCCTTTGTTGCGAGCCCCGCGGCCCGCCAACGGAGAAGAAGTGAATGTCAGAAAATCATTCGTTTCGAGGAGCTGTTGGGACACCGAGTGCCCATCAAAGGCGGTGTAAGAGGCGATATAACGAGATACTCCCAATTCCCTCATTTCGACGAAACGGGCATCTTCCATGCCGTTACCTTCGTTCGGTGCGGCCGGCCAGAGAACTCGACGGGACATATTCACTTGCGGATCAAAGCAGGACTGATAGGTGCAGGCAGCAATCATTCTCAATAGACTTGCGGTCTTGACAACGTTAAGTCTGGTATCGCTCTGCGTCACTAGCCGGGCCAATGCAGTTTCAAGGTCGTCCGCACTGAACTGAAGGGGCAGAGTGTCAAGGACCGACGCGGTCGTCTCTCCATCGAACCCCAGATCGTGCATTAAGGAGTGAAAAAGGTCCCCGTTGAGTGGTGCGCTGGAGAGGGACCCCGCAACAGGAAATGGCTCGGCCGATTCGAGCTTCACCTCCCCCGAATTCGAAATGGAGCCTGTTCGAAAGCAGATCGAGGAGTGGTGACCCTCACCCACCGCCCGCACACTCATAGCGAAGCGCACATCACCCCTAGCCATTCCCGATTGATCAGGGTGAAGGACCAGACTCGGATTGCACACTGCCGCTCCTTCGATGCTGTACTCGTGGGAGAACGCCGCACCTATCAATCGACGTCGGGCTGCGGAGATTGGCATTGACACATAGTCATCCATCCTGTCAGCGTGTTCGTCAAACACATGTGCCAGGTCTTCGTGGCGATCTTGGAACCGATCGAAAAGATCATCGAGGGCTGACTGGACGTCATCCTCGGTCAGTTCCAAGACTCTTTGGACGGTGTTAGCCGCTCTCGATTCACTCCCTCCAACCAATTCCTGACCGGGGATGAAAAGTCTTGACAGCACCCGCGAAGGATCTTGGCGCAGTTCAATCGAGGTGCGCTGCGCCAGTCCCATATCCATCATGAGATGGCCATCGCGGCCCGGTGAGCGTGCTGTTGAACCATCAAAAGAGCCAGCGTTGATTCCGCCCCTTGATTGATATTGGGGCCACTTGCGGTGAGACCGTCGTATCCCCCACCAGATCTCACATCGAACATCACGGCCTCAGCGTCGTTCTCGCCCACGAACCACCCTTCACAGAGCTCACGACCGCTTCGCCACGTTGGATCGCCCGTCAGTATGTCCGCCCGCGCGCAGGCATCCGCCAAAGCAGCTACTTCGATTGGTTGCTGATCAAATCGGCGAAGTTCTTCATGAGGCCCTCGACCTCCAGCTGGTGTCACTGACAAGTGTCCATCACGGGTCTCGGATTCCAGCAACCAGCGCAACTGGTCGAGGCCTCGATCCACGATTCGCTCGTAACCGAGGTAGACCCCAGCCGCGATAAGAGCTTCCGGCAGAGCTGCGTTGGCGTAGGTGAGCCGCTCCTCCGACCAGCGCCAGTCAGCAGTGAGACTCTCGCGGTCCAACGCAACCACACCCGCATCGAGGAGCTGACGCGCTGCATAGTTCTCTGGCGAAGCACGAAGTACTTCACTCGCGCCAAGCGTTGCGAAGGCCATAGCCCGTGGCCAGCTCGAGCGAACAGACGCACCCCGCTCGAAGGCCGCGGTCGCACGCTCGCGCAAGGCGGGGTCTTGGCTGCGCGCGCTCATAGTGCCCAGTCCCCACATCGCCCGCCCCCAACAATCATTGCTCGTCGCTCGCGACTCCCACGCACCAGAGCATTCACGTCGATTCAAGAATGTGCCATTGGCGTGCTGAGCCTGTTCAAGAAAATGTAGTGAGGACCAGAGTAGGTCGCTGAGCCTTGAATCCAGTGATTGATCAGACTGACGAGAAATCACGACTCCCACGCGCGCCACGTCATCGGTGCAGTACCCGTGCTCAATCCTCGGCACGGCACCCTTGGCGTGTTCAAAGGTTCCATAAGGGCCCTGCAAGGCGAAGAGGTGTTGGAAGTTGGGTGTAGTTAGCTCCGTCATGCGCTCACCGAGGCACTGGCCAGAAGATCGAGTTCTCTTGTCAGGTCAACGTAACTGTGAGCGACCGCATCCCAACTGAGACTCGGCGCTATCAGTCGTGCAGCATCGCTCATTGACAGGGCCAAAGTAGGGTTCTCAATGATCTTCCGTACGGCCATGCTCAAGGCCCGAGGATTTTGATGCTCGACCACGATGCCCGCACCGGTCGCAAGAAGTTCTATCGAATGTGGAAACGCTGTGGCAACGACGGGACGACCCGCCGCGATGGCATCCACCAACACGCCTGACGTGGCTTGGTCTGGCGAGTCATAGGGCAAAATGACAACTGCAGCGCTGGCAATCAATTCTTTGAGAGAAGCCAGACTGCGGTAGTTGTTGTCGAAGAAGACCATGTCGCTGACATCGTTCTCCTGGACACGACGTTCCAGTGAGTGTCGATACGCGTCCCCCTCGTAAGCGAGAACCTTGGGGTGAGTTCGTCCAGCCACAACGTAGCGTGGACGTGGGACAACATTGCGCAGCAG
>JABEUQ010000185.1 GCA_013044265.1 Acidimicrobiaceae bacterium | reverse complement strand
GCTGGCGGGGGAGGGCTCGAACCTCCAACCTACGGATTCAAAGTCCGTCGTTCTGCCGATTGAACTACCCGCCATCTAGGGTAAGAGCAATCTTCCTAGATTCTTAGCGAATCACGAAAGACCATTAATACCAACACGCCACACTAGAGCCTGAACGCATCGCAAAGGAACGCCCGTGACAAACTTACCCACCAACAATGCCTACGTCGCAATTGTTGACGATGATGCGGCCATCCGCACGGCCCTCGGGCGCGCCCTTCGGATGGAGAATTACGACGTCGAACTCTTCGAAGACGGTTCGAGCGCCCTGAGAGCCGTACAGCTCCGCGCGCCTGACGCCATCGTGCTGGATCTGCAATTGCCAGACATCGATGGCCTCGAGGTCTGTCGACGCATCCGCCGGGCCGGCGACGCCACGCCCATTCTCATGTTGACCGCACGTGACGCCGTCAACGACCGCGTCGAAGGTCTGGACGTGGGTGCCGATGACTACCTGGTCAAGCCCTTTGATCTGGCTGAACTGTTGGCGCGTCTGCGCGCCCTGCTACGCCGGCGCCAGGTTACCGACGGCGACGACACCATCTTGCGTTTCGAAGACCTCACACTCAATCCCGGTACCCGCGAGGTCCGCCGTGGCGAACGCGTCATCGAACTGACCAAGATCGAGTTCGACTTGCTCGAATTGTTCCTGCAGCACCCGCGACAGGTGCTCACCCGTGATCAAATCCTCGACCTCGTGTGGGGCTATACCTTCGACTCGGGCACCAACTCACTCGCGGTCTATATCGGATACCTGCGCCGCAAGCTCGAAGAAGGCGGCGAAGGGCGACTCATCCAGACGGTCCGTGGCGTGGGATACGCGCTGCGCACTGCATGACCTTTCGTAGTCGCGTCATCGCCGCCACCGTGATTGCGGCGGCACTGGCCGTCGTGCTGGCGAGCCTCGCCTCTTTTCTCACTTCGCGCAACGCTCTCACTCACTCGGTCGACGAATCGCTGTTGCAGGCGTCGCAACATACCGAGGAGAATTTCGGCAGCACTCCTTCCTTCCTCGTCCTCGCCGGTGGCACGATCAGTCCGGCCAATACCGCCGTGGCGCTCGTCGACGCTACGGTCAAGGCCTACGCCAAGGGGCAGGTGAAGGGCGACACCTTTCGCACCGTCCAGTTCAACAATCAAGCCTGGCGCGAACTCATCATCGGTTTGCCCGTCGGCACCGTAATAGCCAGTGGCAACAGTGACTTCTCTCTTGCCACCACTGCGGCGAACGTCTACTTGGTCCCTTTCGAAGGGCAGGTCACCGAATTGCGGGGTCTCGTGCGAACACTGCTGTTCGTGTCCGCTGGTGTTCTCTTAATGGCGCTCTCACTCGGGGTCATCCTGGCGCGAGCAGCACTGCACCCCCTCGAAGACGTCACCGACGATATCGAGGACATCGCTGAGACCAGTGACATGTCGCGACGTCTCGTAGAGGGTGACGTCGACGAACTCGGCCGACTGCGTCGGGTCTTCAACCGACTTTTGGGCACCGTAGAAGACTCTCAGCACCTACAGCGTCAATTGGTCCTCGATGCCTCGCACGAATTGAGGACCCCTCTGACGAGTCTGCGGACTAATGCTCAGGTGCTCTCACGTGCGCAACAGTTAGCGCCCGAAGACTTAGAACAGCTCACCAACGACATGGTGACTCAAGTCGACGAACTCGCGGCTCTCGTGGGCGACCTCGCCGAGCTCGCTCGCGGTGAGCGCTCCGAGGGACCAGTTCTGCAGTTTCGTCTGGACGACGTGGTTGAAGAGTGCGTCGAGACCGCTCGTACTTATGCTCGCATCAAGAACATCATCATCGAGGTCGACCTCGAAACGTCAATGGTGGTGGGCCGTCGCGACCGGCTCGTACGTGCCATCTCCAACCTGTTGACCAACGCAATCAAGTTCACTCCCGCGGGCAGCGAAATTCGGGTTTCTTCCTCGGCGGGGATCATCACGGTGTCAGACTCGGGTCCGGGCGTCGCCGAGGAGGATCTTCCCTTCATCTTCAACCGGTTCTGGCGATCACCCTTGTCGCGTGCACTACCCGGTTCCGGGCTGGGCCTCTCGATTGTAGATCAAGTCGTCTCTGAACTCGACGGTACTGTCGTCGTCGATCGAGACCCCCAACTAGGTGGTGCTCGCTTCACTATCACCCTGGCCAGCGTCTGATCAGCGCTGAGTCGCCCACTCAACACTCAATAGCCGCTCCACCAGCCATTCACGCTTTGTTCCTGATATGCGCAGGTATCAGCGGCGCGCGAGCGAAATTCACGGGACCGAAATCACATCTTTCTCATATTCTTAGTTTTTGCTACCTGAGGACTTATTCCGCGATGGCACACTGGTTGACGTGACACCATCTCCTCGCACCATCAATCAGCGCGACCGACGTTTCGCGCGAGTGCGCATGCTCACGCGCACAATATTCGTCGGTTCGAGCGTTCTTTCGGTGGGCATGGTCGGCTACCTCGCAACTATCACCAAACTTCACACCAACACACGACCGGCCACTACGACAACGACAGCGCCCGTCCCTCCGACGACTGCGAGCCCGGCGGGTACGACGGGTGCCGCGGGCGCACCCACGACTGTGGCCACAGTGCCCGTCACCACGACAACGACGTGCTACACCTCGCCTTCGGGCAATACCGTGTGTAACTAGGTTTCCCGTGAACTTCACTATCTGGGGTCTGTCGGGCTCTCTGCACACCGAACGTCAAAATATGCTGCCCTTCGCCGAAGACCGCCTGAACTATTGGCTCAACATCATCGATCAGGCGTGCAACCGGTTCCGTCCCGATTCTGAACTCTCTCGACTGAATGCGGACGAGGGTGAAGTGGTCCTGAGCAACGAACTCGTGCTCGCCCTCCAAGCAGCGCGACGTGCCTCGGAACTCACCGGAGGGCTCTGCGACCCCACCGTACTCACGTCACTTGAAGCGCTGGGGTACGACCGTGATTACGACTCACTCGGTGACCTTGACGACACCCCGATCGACCTGCGACCCGCACCCGGCTTCGCCGCTCTCCACTTCAATGAGTCGACTCGCACCGTGCACAAAACCCCCGACTGGCGCATCGACCTGGGCGCCAGCGCGAAGGCTCTGGTTGCTGATCTTGTCGCCGACGATGTCGCACACGCTGGCGGTGTCATCGTCGAGATTGGCGGCGACGTGAGCGCTCGGGGTCGCGGGCCCGATGGACCTTGGGTCGTCGGCATCGCCCAGACACTCATGATTACCGGTGACGAACCACGTATTGGCTTGAGTAACGGGGCCATCGCTACCTCGTCGAATGCAATACGCACGTGGCGACGCGGCGAGCAGACCATTGGTCACATCATTGATCCACGCACCGGGTATAGCGCTGAAAGTGCATTCGACGCAGTCACCGTCATTGACGCCGACTGCGTCGGCGCCAACGCCTTCGCCACGGCTGCCATACTCTGGGGTGAGGACGCCGCTTGGCACATTGCCCAAGCGGGGCGCTCGGCTCGACTCGTGCGCCACGATGGCAGCGTAGAATTCGTTGGGGCCTGGCCCCGAGAGGAGGCGGCGTGATTGCCTTGACCACCCCGTATCTCTGGTTCGCCACTCGAGCCACGGGCATTGTCGTGATGCTGTTGTTTACCGCAGTCGTGGCCCTGGGCACGCTCGTAGCTAACCGTGTCGGAGGAACTTTCATTGGCCGCTTCGAAGTCAACGAGGTGCACCGATCACTCTCGATGGTGGCGATGTTCTTCTTGGCGATTCACATCGTCACCACCGTGCTCGACAGTTTTGTCTCTACGGGTCTCATCTCCGCATTTATCCCCATGACCTCGACCTACAAACGTGTGCCAGTAGCACTGGGCGCGGTCGCCTTTGACCTCTTGTTGGCCGTGTGGATCTCGAGTCTGTTGAAACTTCGCATTAAAAATCAGTCGTGGCGATTCATCCACTGGTTCTCCTGGCTCGCCTTCGCCACGTCTCTCGTACATGGCTACCTCACCGGAACTGATGCTCACAAGGGCATCGGCATGTTGTTGGTGGCGGGCTGCGCTGGCTTCGTAGCACTCGCTGGCATCTGGCGCTTCCTTGGACGACCCACGCGTGCTGCGGGCCGTACCGCCCTCTCCCCACTGGCCTCGCCACCGGTTCCTCCGCGACCACGCCTGCCCGAGTCCTTCCCTAAGACACCCCCACGGCCTCCAGCGTCACGAGGTCGACGATGATCGAGCCAGGTACCCTGCCGCGACTCTTTGCGGGCGTCACGAACCGACCTCTCTCCCTCGAAGAGCACGAGAGAGTCTTCCAACCCGCGGACAACGTGGCGAGTCTGCTGGAGGAGCTCGAGGCCTCGGGACTCGTCGGGCGAGGGGGTGCCGGATTCCCCACGACGCGTAAAGTCGATCTATTGCGCCAGCAGCGCGGCCACAAATACGTGGTGGTCAACGGCATGGAAGGTGAGCCCGCCGCGCACAAGGACAATCGACTTCTCTCGACCAACCCGCACCTCGTGCTCGACGGAGCGGAAATGCTGGCCCAGATGATCGGGGCTAGCCGCATCGCAATCTGCGTAGCCCGTGACAATCCCACCGTGGTGAATCACGTCGAGCGCGCCATTCATGAGCGTGCTCGCCGTAACCTGCGCGGACCCGGAATCGACCTGCATACTCCGCCGTGGCGCTACGTCGCTGGCGAAGAGTCGGCCCTGGTGCACTGGCTGGATGACAACGAGTCGCTTCCCCAGTATCGTCCGGGGCGTCCTCATATTTTGCGAATTGGGCGCGGACCCGTTCTCGTGGATAACGCCGAGACGTGCGCCAGTGTCGGGCTGATCGGGCGCTACGGTGCTCAGTGGTTCCGCTCGCTCGGCACCGCCGAGCACCCCGGTAGCGTCATCGTCTCCATCACTGGCGCGGTGGCTCGACCCAGCGTCCTCGAAGTCAACCTCGGCACGAGAATCTCCAATATCCTCGCCACCGCCGATGCGGATACTTCGCCCCAGGCCGTCCTCCTCGGCGGCTACGGAGGGGCGTGGTTACGCGGTGATCAAATCAACACTCCCTATAGCAACGAATCATTGGAGCAGTTCAAACTCTCGGTCGGTGCGGGCATTATCGCAGTGTTGCCCCGTGAAGCGTGCGGTATCGCCGAGGCGCACCGGGTGGTGCGCTGGATGGCGCACGAATCAGCGCGACAGTGCGGACCATGTGCATTCGGACTTCCCGCACTCGCCGAAGACTTGCTGGCGGTAGTGCGCGGAGGCCACGATGGCGTTGCCGCTCTTACCCGACTTCAGGATCGCTGCGGCATTATCGAGGGCCGCGGGGCGTGCCGTCACCCCGATGGCGTCGTACGCTTCGTTCGTTCGAGCATCGAAGTGTTCGCCCAGGATATCGACAGCCACTTGCGCGGTGCTCCCTGCGCCGGAGCGCGCTCCAAACAGCGCTTCCTCACCGTGCCCGCCCTAGAACACGAGGAGGACCTCATATGGGAGTGATCCGTCGCACCGGAATGTTCATCTTGCAGGTCAATCCCATTCTCTGCGATGGGTTCGGCCACTGTGCGGAACTGGCGCCCGAGTTGGTACACCTGGATGAATGGGGATATCCCATCATTAGCAAGGAGCCCGTACCAATGGCCGATCTTGGTTCTTACGAATCCGCACGCTACGCCGAACGTGGTTGCCCGCGCCAAGCGCTGCACGTCGCCAAGGTGAACTCCCCCGCCCCAGTGTCGAACGTGCCTTTGAATCTTCCACGCCCCGCGCGCGCCGTTTCGCGTGAACGTCGCCCGCTCTAGTAGTGTTCACTAAGCCATGGGATCATTAATTAAGAAGCGCCGTAAGCGCATGCGTAAGAAGAAGCACAAGAAGATGTTGAAGCGCACTCGCTTCCAGCGTCGCGCTGCCGGTAAATAGTCGCCGCTACGCCGCTGGCGTAGCGATCGTCTGACACCACTTCACTGCTCCTGCGGGACTCATCACGTCCCCGTAGGGGGTATCAAACACGTGACCCTCGAGGAACACAGTCGAGCCAGAACCCGCTAGCTGCACGTCACCGAACTCTGCGCGTGCCCAATCCAGCAAGGTGGCCAGGCGTGGTTCCACTATTCGAGCGGGCTCCTCGAGATGATTGGCACCAGCCGGGCGCTGACCACCCGCCACCAACTCGTCGTACGCCTGGTACACCCGCGCCGTCGAGACTTCAAAATTCGCCAGGAGCAACGTTACGACCCGTTCCTCGAAGGGCAGCGGCGTCACCAACTCACCAATTCCTTGCACCAAAGCACGACCACCAATCTGACAGAAAGGCACGTCGCCGCCGAGGCGCACTGCGACGTCCGCGCTCACTCCACCAGCCCAACGCAAGATTGCTGCCGCGTCGGAACTCCCACCCCCGAGACCACCCCCAGTGGGTATTTGCTTGTCGAGCGTGACTCCGGCCTGTCGCCCGACCAGGTGCAGGGCTCGACGAATCAAATTGGAGTCGTCAGTGGGCACCGACGCGGGCCCCAGTACCCGCAGGTAGTCCGCGTCATCGTCGAGCACCAACTGGTCGACTAGTCCAACCGAGAGCATCTCACTGCGCAGTAAGTGATATCCATCGTCACGAACGCCGGTCACCTCGAGGTACCACGTCAACTTGGCGGGCGCGAGGAGTTGGATCACTTAGCCGCCGCCAGGGCCGCGAACTCCTCGAGAGTCAGTTCCTCTGGTCGGCGCGTCTCGGCCACACCCGCGCGCTCAAAAATGCCCTCACTAACCCAGTCGTGTAGGGACCGACGTAGCATCTTGCGTCGCTGGCCAAACGACGTGCGAATGACCAAGAACAGTTCATCTTCGCTCACGAGAGCGGGATTGATACGCACCCGGTCTCGGCGTACGATCCTCACGAGAGCCGAGTCGACGTTCGGCTTGGGAACGAAGACGTTCGGTCCCACCTTGCCAACAACTGTCGCGTCAGCAAAGTACTGCACGCGTAACGACACTGCTCCGTAGGCCTCGTCACCGGCGTAGGCCGCGAATCGCTCGCCCACTTCTTTCTGCACCATCACCAGCATGCGCGTAATCAGCGGCTGGGTCTCGAGCAGGTGCAGTACCAGCGGCGTCGCCACGTTGTAGGGAAGATTGGCCACCACGGTAGTTGGGCCCGTGAGTATCTGTGAGTAGTCCGCCGTCAGTGCGTCGGCGTGATGCACCTCGACGCCCAGGGGCTCCACGACCGATCGCAACGGTGCGAGTAAGTACCGGTCGACCTCCATTGCCGTGACGTGGGCTCCAGTCTCGACCAATGCCATGGTGAGCGAACCCAGACCGGCACCAATCTCGAGGACTTCATCACCAACGCCAACCTCGGCGAGTCGCGCGATGCGTCGCACGGTATTAGGGTCAACCACGAAATTCTGACCAAGAGCACGCGACGGTTTGAGTCCGTGTTCTTCCAGCAGAGCGACGAGCTCCGTGCGGGTATGAGTCACCAGGTGACTCGAACGGGCACCACGCCCACTCCCAGGGGGGCCAGTTCAGCGAACTGGGCCTCTGAGAGATCCACGACTCGATTACCTTTTGCGGCTTGTCGGTCGGTGACAACACAACTGACGACGCGGTGAGTGATCAGGCTCTCTACGTTGATACGTGTGCCCTGGGGTAAGTACCACGAAGCACACTGCCCCGGAAAATAGGAGTACCACGTCGCCACTCCCACTCGAAAGTCCACGACCTGGGGATGAGTGATCTTCTTTTTTGTACTGGTGGGTTTCGCCACATTCTTGCGAGTGACCGCCAAGACCGTCACGGTCCCCTTCCTCTTGACTACGGGCTTGGTGGAAATAACGTGCTTCTTGGTTACGGGCCCCTTCGCGGTCACGTGCTTCTTCGTGACGGGTTTGGAGGAAATAACGTGCTTCGTCACGGGCTTGGTCGAGGTCACGGGTCGCACGGGGGCCGCCGCGTGCCGTGCTGCGGCGACAGTGACGGCAATCGGGGCGGGAGTGCTGCTCACCTGCAAGATCACCGTGGAGAGGGGGTGGATCATCGTACCCGCGGCCGGGATTTCGCTCACTACGCGAACCCATTGCGAGGTATTCGCACCTACACCCGTGGTCTTGAAGTAGAGCTGAGCAGAGAACATCTCCGCGTAGACACTCGTGCGCCCCATACCGACAAAGTTGGGCATCGGCTCATAGGCGTGACTCGTCGTGGCCTGCGCAGGGGTAGGCGTTGCAACCGTCGCTGCCATCAATAGAGCGATAGTGGCGGTAACTAGTGACGCTGAGCGCGTACGCACTCCGCGAGGTCGTGTCCTCAGATCTCCACCCTCCACCAGGACAACCGATCGTTCTCCTCGACCGGCCCTTTAACGCTAGGGGAGAAGAGCTCCCGGGGCAACTCAAACAGCTAAAAAGTTATATAGATGCTGATAAATTGCCCTTTATGGAAAAGGGATTTTGAACAATCTGGCGCTATTTTTCGACGTTTCCTGGCGCATGTGTTCAACGTCCTCCCCGCGCAGTTGTGCGAGAAACTCTCCCACGACGCTCACCAGCGCAGGTTCATTCTGTCGACCACGATGGGGCACCGGAGCGAGGAAGGGACTATCTGTCTCAACGTGCAGTCGATGTAGTGGTACGAGACGTGCGGCTTCACGCAGCGAATCAGCATTCTTGAACGTCACCACGCCCGAGATCGAGATATCGCAACCACGTTCGAGACACTGCGACGCCTCCTCCGGGGTTCCCGTGAAGCAGTGAATCACCGTACGTTCAGGCACGCCTTGCACATCGAATATCTCAAAGAGGTCATCGAAGGCATCGCGACAGTGAATCACGAGCGCTAAGTCCAGTTCCCGGGCGAGGTTGATTTGGCGAGCGAACGATAGACGTTGAGCCGCGCGCGGCGAATGCTCATAGAAGTAGTCCAACCCACACTCACCGATGCCCACCAAGCGCGGGTGCCCCGCTCGCGCCAATGCCACGATCTCTTCGACGTCTGAGAGGGCATCGTGAGGGTGCAAACCAACGGTGGCGTATATATCCACGTCAGACGATAATTCAGTAATAGCGAGAGCTTCGACCGAGGACTGCGCATCAGTGCCGATCACTACGACGCGGCGAACGTTTGCCTCGAAGGCGCGCGCTAGGGCCTGCGCTGGCGATACTTCAATCTCGCGTTCGCCCATGTAGCGATCCTGGAGATGGCAGTGGGCGTCGGTCCAACTACTCATCACTGACCTTGATGCGCGGAAAGAGCGGTTCACCCTTGTGAATGGCCAAGGTGCACTCGTAGCGCCCCCACTGTGCACTCGTAGCAAAGACGTCGTCGCTGGGGGTGCCCTCGAGGCCAATACGCGTCCAGATCGTGGCACACACCTGAGGAATGGCCGGGGTGGCGAGAATCGTGACCAGTCGGATAGCTTCGAGCGCATTACCCATCACGGCGTTGAGAGCGTCACCGGGATCCAACTTCCAGGGTGCATTATTTTCGAGATAGGCATTCGTGGCCCCAATGAGCCCCCACGTCGCCTCCAGCGCGAAATTGGGGGCGAAGCGATTCCAGGCGGCTTGTGCGTCTTGGATCGCCGCTTCGGCTGAAGGGCGCAGTTCACTGGTCAATTCCGGTGCGGGACCGACGCCAGCGCACTTCGAGGCCACAATTGTCGTCACGCGCGCCACCAAGTTGCCCAAATTATTCGCCAAGTCGGTGTTGTATCGCGCAGTAATCCCCTCGTGGGAGAAGTCACCATCATTGCCTAAAGACGTCTCGCGCAACAGGTAGTAACGAATCGGGTCGACGCCGAACTCATCGGTCAAAATCACCGGAGCGATATCGGTCAATCGGACACTGCCTTCAGTCGCCATGGTCTTGGACAACTTCTGACCACCGACTAATAGCCAGCCGTGCACCTGGACGTGGCTGACCGGATCGAGGCCCGCCGCCATGCACATAGCGGGCCACCATACGCAGTGAAAGCGCAAGATCTCTTTGCCGATGAGGTGATGCGAGGTCGGCCACCATTGCTCGGTCGTGTCGTCCTCTCGGCCGTACCCGATTGCGGTGAGGTAGTTGATCAGGGCGTCGTACCAGACGTAGAAAACGTGCTCCTCATCCCACGGCACCGGAATGCCCCAGGCGATTGAAGTACGGGTAATCGAGATGTCGCGCAATCCACCCTTGATGAAGGACAACGCCTCGTTGCGCTTGGTCTCGGGGGTGACGAATTCGGGGTGGTCCTCGTAATACTTGAGGAGAGGCTCGGCGAAAGCGCTCAAGCGAAAGAACCAGTTCTCTTCTTGCATCTCGGTCAGTTCGCGACCGTGGATCGGGCAACGCCCCTCGTCACTCGACTCGAGTGTGTAGTAATCCTCACAACTCACGCAGTACAGACCCTGGTACACGTCTTTATAGATGTAACCGTTCTCGTATACAGCGGTGAGGAACTTCTGCACGGTCTGGTAGTGGCGCGGCTCAGTGGTGCGGATAAAGTCGTCGTAACTGATGTTGAGCGCGTCCCAAGCCTCACGAAACCGCGCCGACGTGCGGTCCGTCCATTCGCGCGGACTCAGACCATTCTTCTCGGCGGCGTCGGCGACCTTCTGGCCGTGCTCATCGGTCCCAGTCAGGAATTTCGTCTCATCACCGATCAGCCGGTGCCAGCGAGCCATGGCGTCGGCGTTCACCGTGCAATAGGCGTGGCCGACGTGAGGAGCGTCGTTCACGTAGTAAATCGGGGTTGTGATGTAGTAATGCGCCATTGCTCAAGGGTACTAACTCAAGGAACCTCGTTCGCTCGCAGTCCCAACGCGAGGACGTAGGTCGCGCGGCGAGCGACTCCCAGCTCTTCGACCACTTCAGCGACTGCGTCACGCACGCTCACGCCACGCGCCAATCGTTCACTCAAGGCCGCTACTACTACTTCCTCGCGCGGCGCCGAGGCGACGCCCGCCCCTTCGAGGACCACCACGATCTCGCCTAGGACCTCACGGGCGGACAATTGCGCGGCGATTTGTGCCACCGTGCCACGCAACACTTCCTCGTGGAGCTTGGTGAGCTCACGCACCACCGCCGCACGCCGTTCGGGCAATAGCGCGGCCAACTCGATCATCGTTGCGGTGATGCGTTGCGGAGATTCGTAAAAGACGATCGTGCGTGGTTCACGCCTCCAGAGTTCGTAGCTCTGTGAACGCTCCCCGGCCTTGCGACCGATAAATCCCTCCATGACGAAACGCTCGGTCGACAGACCACTCACGCTCAGAGCACCAATTATGGCCGTGGGTCCCGGAGCGGTCGAGACGTCGAGTCCAGCGCGTACAACTTCTGCGACGACCTTGGCCCCGGGGTCGGAGATACCTGGAGTGCCAGCATCGCTAATCAGCACCACCAGTTCTCCTCGCTCTACCCGTTCAATGACGTCGACACTGGTGGCCATCTCATTGTGCTCGTGCAGCGCCAGGAGGCGATGGCGTGACGAGATACCGTGAGCACTGAAGAGAGTGCGCGAATGGCGCGTGTCCTCGCAGTAGACCGCATCAGCACTTTCGAGCAGGGCCAGTGCCCTCGGTGAGAGATCACCCAGATTCCCGATGGGCGTCGCAACAATCATTAACTGGCCGCGGGCCGCGGGCTTTTGATTCATGACTCGCGCCTCCTCGTTTGGCTCAACCTGCGTCGAACCTACTAACATTGTCACCTATGTCGAAGCGGACCAATAAGCGCAAGTTACGCGCCAAGAAGAAGGCCAATCACGGCAAGAAGCCGAACTGCGGTCGCGGCTAAGCCGTTGACGCTGTTGGACACCACATCGATGTCTTTCTCCTAGGTACTACTGGAGATTCACTGATGTGTGCCGTGATGCACACCACCCGGGCTACCCTCGGGATGGCTTGGCCTACCCGAACTCTCTTGAGTCCTCGTGCCCTACGCCTTCGTGCGTTGAGGTATGCCCTGAGGGTAAATTTTGCGCGCCAAATACCATTCCACCAAAAAGGCCACGCCGGGCACGAAGCCCGCAAGCAACATTCCCAGGAGGTACGCGAGGTTCAATCGGGCCTTAAGTACGAATTGGAACGACATAATCATGTAGATCGGGTAGAGAATCATGCCGTGCCCCACGCCATCTACTACCACTAATGGGCGAATACTCTTCCAGAGGCTCAGGTCCCACTGGTGCAACGCCAGGGTGACGAAGAGCGTCAAAAGCGTCGTTCCCGTCACGAACGACATCACACGATATCGACGAAATGCGGCGTCCATCTAGTGGCCCCAGAGTTTCTTTTTCGGCGCGACAGCGAGTTTGGCCAGATGGTCGTTGTAGGCGGCCAATTCCGGGTCCTCTTCTTCCAGAGTCGCATCCACCGAACGCGCCAATGCGGCTTCGGCGCGCATGCGCTCCTCGTATTCGCGACGGGCCAACTCTTGATCCTCGGTGGGCTTGTCCACGTGCAACAGTTGCCACCATCCAAATAAACCAAGGACCGCAAAGCAGGGCCACTCGATGGCGTAGAGAAAGCTCAGCGAATTGCCCCCAAAGGCACGACCAACCTGCCACCAATCGGCCAGCACGCACATAACCAGCCAAGCCGCCAGAGCGACGTGCACCACGAGGGCACGCCCAGAGAAATACTTCGAAGCCACGGGTCCCAGCCTAGCTTGACACTCTTCGCATCTCGCAGGAGACCGGGCGCCGGGGGCCGGGGCGGACCGTAGGATTGAGGGGTATGTCCATGCACATGAGCACGTCAGGTTTCTCGTGGCATCACCTGAACCAGTGGCACTTCGGCGTGCCCGCGCTGCTCCTGATGGCCCTCGCCCTCGTCCTCTACGTCGGCGCCGCGCGAAGGGTGCACGACTGGCCACGTGCACGACTGGTCAGTTTCCTCGCGGCCATTGCCATTACTTTCTTGGCGACTCAGAGTGTGCTGGGAGTCTACGACATGGTCTATTTCAGCGCCCACATGATCCAGCATCTCGCGCTCATCATGGTCGCTGCCCCTCTCTTCGCCCTCTCCGCGCCCCTTGACCTCTGGCGTGCCGCGGGCGGTCCGCGCACGCACGCCATCTTCGACGGGCGTGTCATGACGATTCTCACCCACCCATTGGTCGGTTTCGGCGCCTACTTCGTCGTCATACCGGTGACGCATCTCTCGGGCATCGCCAATGAGATGATGCTGCACGAATGGGTGCACCACGGCGAGCAAATCGCTTTCCTCGTGGTGGGTTACCTATTCTTTCGCGTGGCCTTCGGCCTCGAGCACGGACGCACCATCCACCCGGGCCTTCGCCTGGTCTACGTGATGGCGGCGGTGCCGGTTGACACCTTCACCGGACTGGCCCTCGTGATGTCGAGCACTCTGCCCTTTCCCGCCTACAAGGCAATGGCCCCCGCGGGTTCTTCCTCCGCCTGGTTGCTCTCGAACGTGCACCTCGGCGGCGCGATCATGTGGATCGGCGGCGACGCGCTGATGCTGTTGGCGTGCATCCCCATCACGGCCGCGTGGGTCAAGTGGGAGACCCAGCGCACCAAGGTGCTCGACGCCGAACTTGACGAACTCGGGATCTAGAGAAGTCCCGCCTCGATAGCGAGCTCCTCTAAGTCACTCTCCGGTCGAGCTCCTAGGTGCGAGATGATCTCACCGGCGCACAAACTCCCGAGCTCGGCCGACTCTACGGGGTCCGCCCCCAGGGCGAGACCGTAGAGGAATCCAGCGGCGAACATGTCGCCCGCACCATTCTGGTCCACGACGTGGGTGACTTCCTTGGCCGGCACGCTCACGACGCTCGAACCGAAGGCAACGTCGGCGCCGTGAGGACCACGCGTCACGACTGCCAGTAGCCCGAGATCGTCGATGGCGCCGTAGGCGGCCGCCAGAGTCTGCACCTCGAAGAGCGCAAGGATCTCGGTCTCGTTCGCCAGAAGCACGTCCACTTCGTTGGTCACCAGTTCCAAGAAGTCACTGCGATGGCGATTCACACAGAACATGTCCGAGAGCGAGAGCGCCACCATAGAGTCGTGCACGTGTGCGAATTCCACCACCTTGGCAATAGCTTCCTTGGCGGGGGGCAGATCAAAGAGATATCCCTCGACGTAGGTGATTTCTGACCGTGCGATCAGGTCTTCCTTCACGTCAGTCACTCGCAGCTGGTTCGAAGCCCCCAGATAGGTCGCCATCGTCCGCTGCGCATCGTGAGTGATGAAAACGTGACAACGCCCCGTGGCTCCTTCGTCGGCGGTGGCGATCGCGAGATCGAGTTCGACCCCCATAGATCGTAAGTCGTGAGTGAACCGATCTCCGAACTCGTCGGCGGCGACCTTACCGATGTAGCCACAGGTCCCACCGAGGGCCGCGACCCCGGCAATGGAGTTCGCAACCGAACCACCCGACATCTGAATAGTCGGCCCCATCGCGTTGTAGAAGGTGTCGAGTTGGTGATTCTCGATGAGCGACATTGCGGCCTTAGTGAGGCCGAGTTGGCGATAGATCTCGCTCGAATCCTGAGTGATGATGTCGAGCAAGGCGTTGCCAATGCCGGTCACTGCCAAGCGATTCGGGCCAGGCTTAACGCGCAAAGATACGGGCGTGGTGGAATTTGTCACTTAGCGAGCGTAGAGCCTTTCGCCCTAGGCTGGGGGCCTATGACCACGTCTTCTAACCCTTATCGCCTTGCTCGTCACGTCATCCCGAGTTCTTATCGAATTTTTTTGACCCCTGACCTGGAATCCGCGACTTTCGCGGGCCGCGTTGAGATCGACGTCGTCGTCACCCAAAGCACCTCTCAAGTAACCCTGCACGCCCTCGACCTCGTAGTCGGTGCCGCCACCCTCTCCTCGCAGTCAGTGACGTACCGGTCGAGCGAGCCCACGTACAACGAGCAGTACAACACCGCAACTTTTGCCTTCGACGAGGAGATCCCTGAAGGTGAAGCCACCTTGGAAATTGCATTCACTGGTGTGCTCAACGACTTGTTAGTGGGGTTTTACCGCTCGACGTTCATTGACGCCGAAGGGCAGAATCACGTCATCGCCACCACGCAATTCGAGCACTCTGACGCACGTCGCGCCTTCCCCTGCTGGGACGAACCCTCCTTCAAGGCGACCTGGCAGATTAATTTGACCGTACCTACTCACCTGGCCGCCTACTCCAACTCTCCCGAGACTTCTTCGACCGACCTCGGAAATGGTTGGCGCACGGTCACGTTCTCACCCACCATGATCATGTCCTCGTACCTGGTGGCATTCGTGGTCGGCCCCTTCGAAGAGACTGCCCCCGTCGAAGTCGACGGCGTGGCGATGCGCGTCATCTACCCGCGAGGCAAGGGACACCTCGCGGCCATGGCCGAAGAGGCGGGCGCTTTCGCCCTGCACTTCTTCAGCGAATACTTCGACATCCCGTACCCTGGCGACAAGCTCGACCAAGTTGCCATCCCCGACTTCTCCTTCGGGGCCATGGAGAACCTGGGTCTAGTGACCTACCGCGAATCCGCGTTGTTGATCGACCCCGAAACCTCCTCGCTCCTCGAGCGTCAGCGCGTGGCTGAAGTCATTTGCCACGAGACCGCCCACATGTGGTTCGGGGACCTCGTCACGATGGAGTGGTGGGAGGGCATCTGGCTGAACGAGGCCTTCGCCACCTTTATGGCAACGCTGTGTGCGGACTCCTACAAGCCCGAGTGGAAGATGTGGGTCGACTTCGGCATCGATCGTGACGCCGCCCTGCAGATCGACGGTCTGCACTCCACACGACCGATTGAGTACGAGGTCATCTCACCCGACGATACCCGCGGCATGTTCGATATCTTGACGTACCAAAAGGGCGGCTCAGTTCTACGAATGCTCGAGCAATACCTCGGTGAGACGGTATTTCGCGACGGTATTCGCCGATATTTGAAGAAGCACGCGTATGGCAACACTGTCACCACCGACTTGTGGGACTCACTCGAAGAGGCCTCGGGCCAACCGGTGCGCGAGATGATGAACACGTGGATCCTCCAGGGTGGACACCCGTTGGTCACCCTGAGCGAAGGTCACCTCACCCAGCAACCCTTCGCCTACGGTGAAGCCACGAGCGAGAGCGCCATTGGATCGCAGTGGCTCGTGCCGGTGCTGACTCGTTCGTTGCAGGGTGGCTCGACCGAGCGCAACTTACTCGGCGCGCAACCCATAGAGATCACCACCGCGAGTCCGGTCGTAGTCAACGCTGGCGGCTCGGGCGTCTACCGCACCCGCTATGGCCACGACGAACTCGTCTCCCTGAGCACGCACATCGAGGAGCTCGAGGAGCTCGAGCGCGCCACGTTGGTGGCCGACTCGTGGGCCGGACTCCTGGCTGGTCACATCACCTGGGAGGCCTTCCTTACTACGGCTCGTGGCCTCGGTCAACAGAATGAACCCAACCCGTGGGGCACCGTCGCGAGCGCCGTTGCCTTGGCGCACCGTGCCCTCGAGGGCACCCAGCACGACACCCTCGTGGCGCAGGTCAAAGAGCTCTTCGCCCCGCAGTTCACGCGCTTGGGTTGGGACGCCCAACCCGGTGAAGGCGAGTTGACGCCCCAGTTGCGAGCGAACCTCATTTCCACTCTGGGAGTCATCGCCAACGACGAGGCCATCCAGGCCGAGGCGGTACGACGCTTCGAGACCAACGAGCTCGACGGCGACTTGGCGCGTTCTATATTGCGAGTGGTCGCCCACCAGAACCGCCCCGGGGACTACGAAATCTTTCTGGAGCGCTACAGGAGCGCGACCACACCCCAAGACGAGTTGCGCTACTTGTACGCGATCAGCGACTTCCCCGATCTCAAGATCGCGCGCGACATCATCAAGCGTTGCTTCGAGGAGTTCCGGGTCCAGGACGCACCCATGATTCTCGGACTACTCACCGCGAATTCCGCGGTCGGCACCGACGTCTGGCGCATGTTGGCGGATCGTTGGGACGAAGCCCTCGCCTCTTTCCCGCCCAGTCTCATGGTCCGCCTGACCGTAGGTATTCCGACCTTCATCAAGGACCCCACGCTGGCTGATGCCGTTGAAGTATTCCACCACACCCACACACTCGGAGGCGATCAGCGCACCGTGGAGCAATACCTCGAACGCATGCGCGTGGGTCTGGCTTTCGCGGCCGCTTTGCGCGAACAGTTCTAGGAGCGACGCGTGAGCGTGGGGGCACTCTTTGGAGTCTTCGCGCTGATTTTCGTCCTCGAACTGCCCGATAAGACAATGATTGCCACGATCGTCATGTCCTCGCGGGCCCGGCCCCTCGCGGTCGCCCTCGGGGCCAGTGCTGGCTTCATCGTGCAAATGGGCATCGCGGTAGGCGCCGGAGGACTCCTGACGTTGCTCCCACCTCGGATCAAGGACTTCATCGTCGGTCTACTCTTCTTAGCCGGCGCGGCGTACCTGCTCCTGGTCAAGGAGATGGTGGCCGAAGAAGAAGGTGAGCGCGCCGGTGAGGTCGAGAAGAGCGCCACGTGGGCCCGCGAGATCTTCACCGCCTTCGGCGTGATCTTCATTGGGGAATTCGGCGACCTCACACAGATACAGGCCGCCAACTTCGCCGCTAAATTTCATCAGCCCATCGAGATCTTCGCGACGTGTAGCGCCGCACTCATTTGCGTCGCGTTCCTTGGCGCATTCGCCGGTCAGGCCCTTCAGCGCGTGGTGCCGCTCAGTAAGATCCGTCTGGGCGGTGGTCTCATCTTTCTCGGACTCGGCGCCTACACCTTCTTCAATCTGGCCATGACGTGAGCCGCCTCGAAGAACTCTTCACCCTGGCCGGTCAAGTGAAGGGGTTCATGCCACCCGAGGAGGGACGCGCGCTTTACGACGCGGGAATCACCCAGCGCCGCGGGGGCACGTGGCTCGAGATCGGGGCGTGGTGCGCGAAGTCCGCCATCTACCTCGGTGCCGCCGCCGAGCAACTCGACTGCGTACTCTTTTCCCTCGACCACCACCACGGCTCGGAGGAGAACCAGCGTGGCTGGGAATATTTCGACGAAGAGTTAGTGGACCCGCTGGATGGACGTCTCAACACTCTGCCGCACTGGCAACGCAATATCTCGCGCGCACGTCTCGAGGATGCGGTCGTGGGACTCGTGGGCTCTTCGCAAGTAGTAGCCGCGCACTTCAGCACACCACTGGACGTGCTGTTCATCGATGGTGGACACGGTCACGACGTGGCCTGGGACGACTATCGCGCCTGGGTACCACAGATCGTTGTGGGTGGCTCACTACTCATCCACGACGTCTTCGAGGACCCCAGCCAAGGAGGTCGACCACCGTACGAGATCTACCTCGCCGCACTCACTAGTGGAGACTTCAGCCA
The DNA here is from genome assembly GCA_013044265.1 of Acidimicrobiaceae bacterium. Taxonomy (GTDB): domain Bacteria; phylum Actinomycetota; class Acidimicrobiia; order Acidimicrobiales; family RAAP-2; genus RAAP-2. The sequence goes on along the minus strand of JABEUQ010000185.1, from coordinate 3,372 downwards.
GCGAACGGCTCAGGGGTCGCTTCGCTGGCTCATCCGTATCTAGAGGTCGGCCAAAGTGCAGCCCGGCTCGGGCCAGTCGAGCGTCTCGGCGAGGACGCCGTGGCGAAAGAGGCCGGCCGATGATGACGAGTTCGTGACGGCGTCGACGGCGAGCAGAATGGCTGCCGTGGTGTAGGAGGTCGTCTCGGCGTGCGGAAAGACGATCTCCTGGGGATAGGCGATACCGGTGAAGTACGAGCCGTCCACGTGACGGTGTCGGTTGGTCTCAGCCAGCAGTTGCAGCGCTCGCTCGCCCCAACCCACGGCGTCCAGGCTCAACACGGTCTCGGCGGTCTCGGCCGCGGTGACCCAGTCATTGGTCGAAACACAGCGCACGCCACAACCGTCCATCACGTACCGCGACCAATGCGTCGCGAGTCGTTGTCGTGCGTCCTCGCCCACCATCGCCCCCGCCAGCACCGGGTAGTACCAATCCATAGCGAATTCGTCCTTATTGGCAAATACTTCGCGGTGGTGCGCCAGTGCGTGGCCCACCCGACCCGCAGCGAGTTCCCACGCTGGACGGTGCGCGTCGAGGCGTTCCGCGAGCGCCACGGCACAGCGCAGCGAATGAAAGATCGACGCGGATCCCGTGAGGAGTGCGTAGGGCTCCACGCGACCACTCGAATCAAGGGACCACGCGAAGGAGCCGTCGACTCGCTGAAAACGAAGCACGAAGTCCACCGCACGCTCGACCATGGGCCACCACCGCGCCGCGGTGTCCACGTCGTCGGTGGCCACCAGGTAGTGATAAATGCCGGCGGCCACGTACGCGCAGACATTCGTGTCGAGGCGCGTGTCTTTGACGCGAGCACCGAGGTAGTAGTTGAACCAGCTCCCATCACCCAGCTGGTGACGTGCCATCCAGTCGTAGGCGGCGTGAGCGGCCTCTAGGTGTCCGGTGATTGTCAAGGCCATAGCGCACTCGACATGATTCCACGGGTCGCTATGACCACCCTCGAACCAGGGGATGATCCCCGACGGCAATTGCGAGGCGGCCAAGTAGGCGGCGCTCTGGGCGACTTGGGCCTCGGTGATGATACCTGGCACGCCTTGGAGGACGTTGATCGACCTCACGCGATGGGCTTCTCGAGGTATACGACGAGCGACTTGCCCAGGACGGGGTTGAGAAATGCTTCGAGGTAGGTAGTCAGCGCGGGATGCTTCATGATGTCCCACACCAACAGCCGGTGATACTGGCGAACCAAGAAGTTCTTCTCATTCGTCGTACCCACCAGACATTTGAGCCACCAGTAGGGGCTGTGCAACGCGTGGGCGTAGTGGTGCGACGTGACACGTAGACCCACTGCAGTGAGGCGGTCTTGGAGCACGCTACGCGAATAGATGCGAATATGACCGCCGGGCACCTCGTGATACTCCTTCGATAATGCCCAGTTGACACGCTCGGGACCTCGACGCGGAACGGTTATTGCCATTGTCCCCCCCGGGCGCAACACTCGCGCGAGTTCGGCCATGGCCCCCACGTCGTTCGCGATGTGCTCAAGGACCTCTGAGCAGATCACACGATCGAATGCCTCGTCGGCGAAGGGGAGGGCGAGGGCGTCACCCTGCACCGCGACGGCCAAGGTGTCGGCAGTGAGTTCTCCCACCTCGAGCATGGCCGCGAACGTGGCGCGCACCGCGAGCACCTCGTCGCGTCCCGCGTCCAGGGCCACCACTCGCGCGCCACGACGCGCCGCCTCAAAAGCGTGGCGGCCAAAGCCGCAACCTAAATCCAAAACGGCGTCGCCCGGGTCGACCCCGAGGACGTCGTAGCGCGCCGTCAGCATCAGCTGAAATCCACCGAGTCGGGTAGAGCGCGCCCCTCCATAATCGACTTGTAGCACTCAACTGTCCCGTGAGCAGTGACTTCCCAGGTGAAGCGACTCATCACCCGCGCACGGGCATTCGCCCCGAGACGCGCGCGCATCTCGGGATCGTCCAGGAGCGTGCGGATCGCGCCCACCAGGGCATCGGGATTGTTCGGCTCCACGAGCAGTCCCGTCTCGCCACTCATACCCACCACCTCGGGGAGCGCTCCCCCGGTCGTGGCCACCACCGGCACGGCGCAACTCATCGCTTCGATGGCGGGCAACGAAAATCCCTCGTAGAGACTCGGAACGATTGCCACCTGCGCCTCACCATAGAGACGCGCCAACTCTTCATCGCTCACTCCTGAGATCGTGGTCACAATGTCACCGAGTCCGAGACGCTCAATGGTCGCGGCCACGCGACCCTCGGGCTTGGGTCGTCCAATCACCACCAGTTCAATGTCACGTTCGGTCCGTAGTTTCGCGAGCGCCTCGAGCAGGGGCACGAGCCCCTTCATGGGCACGTCGGAACTGGTGGTCACCATGAGTCGACCCAGCTTCTTCACCACATCGTCATAGGGGCGAAAGATGTTGTGATCGACCCCCACGGGAACGACGGTGAGCCGTTCGAGCGCGACTCCCATCTGCGCGTGAATGTCGGACTTGGAATTGTGCGACACGGTCAAGACCGCGCTGAGGTGGCGTACCACGCGCACCTGCATACGAAGGAACCCAAACCAACGCCGCGTGCTATAGCGTTGCCAAAAAGTGGTGGCGTGATCAAGAGCGATTGAGCGGTCTACCGTTATGGGGTGGTGCAAAGTCTCCAGCAGTGGCCAACCCTCGCGATGCAGGGCCAGCACCCCTTGGCCCAGACATTGGTTGTCGTGGATGATGTCGAAGTCGGCGCGTCGCGACGCGAGTAAAAGCTGCACACGACGCGCGAACGCCCACGGTTCGCCGAACCCGCCCGACAGCATGATGCCAAATTCACCCACGTCGGCGAGGTCGTGAAATTCTCGGCGCGCCGGCCACCGAAAGGGGTCGGGGTCACGGTAGAGATCAAGGCCACTCACCGGAGTAAAGCCAACTCCCTCGGCGAGTTCGGGCCAAGGGGCCCCAGAAAAGACTTCGACGCTGTGCCCCAAGCGCACCAACTCACGTGTCAAATGCCGCGTATAGACACCCTGTCCTCCACACTGAGGATTGCCACGGTACACCAGGAACGCAATGCGTAACCCCCCCGGCGCCGGCGGCCGAGCAACAACTGCATCGGGAATGACGATGGTCTTGGACCGGGCCCACGACACCTTCGTTTTGGCGATGGTCTGACGGAGGGTCTGGGGCACTGTCCAACTTTCCGGAGATCGTAAGGTCTCATTCTCGCCGATGCCCACCATCGACACAAATGTGCGCCCTAGAACGTGTGCTCTGGCGAGCGAGTAAGCCGCGTCCCGTTTTAACCCCATTACCTCGGGACCCAACCCAGCGATCCCACCAGCGCCCAGCGAGGTATGGGAAT
>JABEUQ010000184.1 GCA_013044265.1 Acidimicrobiaceae bacterium | reverse complement strand
AGTTGATCTGAGAAATCGGACGGTGAGTAAGCACTACTGGGCCACATGGCTCGGTTAGTCAAGGTAAACCGGTGGGTCCAATTAGGACACACGCTGTAAATGTGACTAACTTCGACTTACTAGTCAACTGTGGGGGGATGACGTCATGAGCATTACCGATCCGAGCGTCGCGAACAGCTCGGTCACCGACGCGCTATTGAGAGCACGGCCAGTCTGGGGCTCCTTCATCGGTGGCTCCTTCCTAGAGGGGGAGAGCGATACCTTCGAGGTACTCGAAGCCGCCACGGCACGACCGTTGGCGCGAGTGGCCAATGCCAGCGCCGATACCGTCGCGGCGGCGGTTGCGGATTCGCGTCGCGCTTACGAAGAAGGGTGGCACGATATGTCTCCTCGAGAGCGTGGCGCGCTCATGCGGCAAGTCGCGGCCACGATCCGTGAACACGCTGATGAATTGGCTGAGTTGTGCGCGCGTGAGGTTGGCAAGCCCAAACGTGACGCGCTGCGTGTCGACGTGGTGTCGAGTCATACGAACTTCGATTACTACGCGGGTATCGCCGATACCGTGCACGGCGAAATGATTCATCAAGGTCCTGTCGAGGCGCGCGTGGCCTATGAGCCGTACGGCGTGGTGGGAGCAATCCTTCCCTTTAACTGGCCGGTGCAGCACCTCGCTAAGAAGTGCGCACCCGCCATCGCGGTGGGTAACACGGTCGTCGTCAAGCCCGGCGAACAGGCGCCATTGGCGATTCTGCGACTCATTGAATTGGCCAACGAAGTTCTGCCGCCGGGTGTGATCAATGCGGTCAACGGTATAAGCGCCGGGCCCGCGCTCATAGCTAATCCACGCATTGAACGAGTCACCTTCACTGGTTCGACTGCCACGGGGCGCAAAGTCATGCAGGCGGCCGCTCAGCATCTGACGTTCGTCACCCTCGAGTTGGGCGGTAAGAACGCACTTCTGGTTCTCGATGACGCGGACGTCGATGCCGCGGTGACGGTAGCGATCGAAGGAATGTTCTATAACAACGGCATGGCCTGCACCTCTACCTCACGTATCCTCGTGCACGACTCGCTCTATGACGAGTTCGCCGCCAAGTACGTCGCTGCTGCACGAGAACTACGAGTGGGCGATCCGCTCGACGCGGGGACCGACATTGGGCCACTCGTGGATCGGCGCCAACAGGAGCGTGTCGAAGCCTACGTCGCGACAACCCTAGGAGAAGGCGCGCCACTCCTGTTCGAAGGCACGCTGCCCGACGGGCCCCAGTGGCGTGATGGTTTCTGGGTCGCTCCGCGGATTTTTGGCGAGATTACTCCGGAGAACGTCATTGCCAAGGAGGAGATTTTCGGTCCAGTGGCGGCCCTGATGCGTTTTCACGACGACGATGAAGCGGTCATCATTGCGAATGACACCGACTACGGACTGACCGCGGCTATCTGCACCCGTGACGAGACGCGCGCGGCTCGACTGGCTACGCGCCTCGAGGTAGGCATGGTGTTCGTGAACCAGTACACCCGGCGTACGTTCATCGGTTCACCCTTCGGAGGTGTCAAAGGCTCGGGGTACGGTCGTGAATATTCCGCCGAGACTCTGCACGAGTTCGTGCGCGCAAAGAATGTCCGTTTTCCTTCGGGGCACGGTCCCGTCCCTACTTGGCCACCGAGGAGTTAAGCCATGATCCGCAACTTCACCGTGGGAACTTTCACTCCGTCGTTTCTAATTGCTCTGGCACGAAGCGATGGCCGGTTCACTGAAGCGGGTCTTCACGTGATCGAGGAGTCAGTCCTTTCTTCACCTCAGCAGTTCCGATCACTCTCCCAAGGTGACTACGACGTTGTCTTCACGAACACCGACAACATCGTTGCCTACCAGTTCTTACTGGACAATCCCTTGAAGGAGCTCCTCCCTCTGAGAGTCTTCGCCGGCATCGACCGGGGACTCGGCCTCGGACTCTATCGAGGCGCCCACGTGGACCCGGTCGCGCGCACGGGGCGCCTTGGAGTGGACGTGGCCATTTCCGGGTTCGCCTTCGTGGCCTACGAAATCCTGGCTCGTCAGGGTTTCTCGCTCGCCGAGATGACCGTTGAGAACTTGGGTGCGACTCCGCGCCGGGCACAAGCTCTGGTCGATGCGACGTGCGATTACACGATCTTGAACGCTGGCAATGAGTTACGTGCCGCGAAGCAGGGCTGCGTGTTGGTCGAACCGGTCACCGCCATTGGGCCCTACCTCGGCACGGTGCTCGCGGCGATGCACACCGAGGATGAGGAAATGGTGGCCGCTCAGAATCGATTCCGCGACGTGCTCGATGACACCATTATGAGTGTGCTCTCGGGTTTCCGTGACGCGGATGTCCTGGCTGCGGTGCAGGAGTCGCTGGGTCTCGACGACGACGATGCCCGTCAACACTTGCGGGCGATCAAGGACCTCTCTACCGGGTTGGTTCCCGGGGTAGGTGTGGACGAGGCGTCGCTCACGACGGTGCTCGCCCTGAGGAAGCGGCACCGGCCCAGCGAGGAACTCAGCCACGTGCTCGGCGCCCTCGATACCTTTATCGACCCCGACGTGCTGGTCTAGCGTCGTCGCGACGCGTCCTAGGCTGGTGTCGTGTTTCCTATCGAACGACCCCGTCGACTCCGTCGCACGAGCGCACTGCGGCGCTTGGTGGCCGAGACCACTTTGGCGCCTGATGATTTCGTGGCCCCCCTCTTCGTGGCGGAAGGGCGCGACCACGCTCGTCCTATTGCTTCACTTCCAGGCCACTTCCAACACACGCTGGAATCCTTGAGGAGCGAAGTTCGTGCGATCCAGGCTGCAGGAGTGGGTGGCGTCATCCTCTTTGGGGTACCCGAGCACAAGGACGAACTGGGCTCGGGAGCGTTCGACGACGATGGGATTGTCCAAGTTGCGCTGCGGACATTGCGAGACGATTTCGGCGATGACCTGGTCGTGATGGCCGACCTGTGCCTGGATGAGTACACCAGTCACGGACACTGCGGGGTGCTGCGTGCCGACGGCACTGTCGACAATGACGCGACGCTTGATCTCTACGGACGTGCTGCCGTCGCCCAGGCGAAGGCTGGGGCGGCAGTCGTGGCGCCCTCGGGCATGATGGACGGCCAAGTCGGGGCAATCCGCGAGGCCCTCGACGCCGAGGGGTACTCCGATACCGTCATCATGGCGTACGCCGCCAAGTACGCCTCGGCGCTCTACGGGCCCTTTCGCGAGGCGGTGGGTGTTGAGATCGCGAACGGTGGGGACCGGCGCAGTTACCAACAGGACTATCGCAACCGGCGCGAGTCCTGGCGTGAGGCTCGCCTGGACGTTGATGAGGGTGCCGACATCGTGATGGTCAAGCCCGCCATGACCTACCTAGATGTGTTGAGTGATTTACGCCGGGAGGTCGACGTGCCCCTGTGCGCTTATCACGTGAGTGGGGAGTACTCGATGATCAAGGCCGCGGCAGCCAACGGGTGGATCGATGGCGACGCCGTAGCGCTGGAGCAACTGACCGCTGTACGTCGTGCGGGTGCCGATTTCGTGCTCACTTACTTCGCACGTGAAGTTGCCGAGGCGTTGAATTCATGAGTACCAATAAGGAGTGGTTCGAGCGCGCGCTCCACGTCATTCCCGGCGGTGTTGACTCGCCGGTTCGGTCGTTTCGCTCGGTCGGTGGCACGCCCTACACCGTGGTGAGCGGAGCGGGTGCGTACGTGAGTGACGTTGAGGGTAATACCTACATTGACTTCGTACAGTCCTACGGTGCATCGTTGCTGGGCCACGCCCACCCGGCGGTGGTGGAACGTTTGCGCGAGGCGGCGGCTCTCGGGACCACTTTTGGTGCGCCGACTCCGGGCGAAGTGTTGCTCGCAGAGAAGATGACTGGTCGCGTTCCCGGCCTCGAACAGGTGCGCTTCGTCTCCTCGGGTACCGAAGCAGTGATGAGCGCCGTGCGCGTGGCACGCGGCGTCACTGGACGCGACAAGGTTTTGAAGTTCGACGGCTGCTACCACGGACACTCGGACTCGTTGTTGGTGGCGGGGGGCAGTGGCGTGGCTCAATTGGGGCTGCCGGGTTCGGCTGGCGTCACGGCGAATGCCGTGGCGGACACCATAGTGGCGCCCTACAACGTGGTGCCCGCCTTGGACGAGACGGTGGCCGCAGTACTGGTCGAGCCGGTGGCCGCCAACATGAACTTGGTGGGCCCGCACGCGACATTCCTCGCGCAGTTGCGTGACGAATGCGACCGAGTGGGAGCACTCTTGATCTTTGACGAAGTCATAACGGGCTTTCGACTCGACTACGCGGGAGCTGAGCAGTTCTTTGGTGTTACGCCCGATCTCTACTGTTTCGGCAAAGTCATTGGTGGGGGACTGCCGGTCGGGGCGTTCGGAGGTTCACGCGCCGTTCTTAGTGTGCTCGCCCCGGCGGGTCCCGTGTACCAGGCGGGTACCTTGTCGGGCAATCCGCTCGCCACGGCTGCCGGGTCCGAAGTGTTGAGCCGCGTAGCCCCGGCGGACTACGCGGACCTGAGCGCGCGGGTCGCGCGCTTCGCCGCCCAACTCAACGAGGCGATCCGTGACAGTGGACTCTTCGCGCGCGTACCGGTACGCGGTCCGTTACTCGGTCTGTACTTGTCGCGTGAAGAGTTCGAGGAGCCTGAGAACTTCGCTCAAGCTCAAGTACTTTGTGACAACGGTCTCTACCGGCCGTTTTTTCACGCCATGCTCGACAAGGGTATTGCCCTCGCTCCGGGGGCGTACGAAATCCTCTTCGTCTCGTTAGCCCACAGCGACGAGGATTTGGACCGCACGGTTGAAGCCGCGGCTTCGGCTGCGCGAGTTGCCGCTGGCACTCCCGTCGCCTCGTGAGTGTGCTGCGTTCCGAGGGATGGATTGTTCGCCCTAGCTTCGCACCCCACGGACCCACGTCTCCGGTCACGTTACTGATGGATGAGACAGGCTTGACGCAACTAGCCGGTGATCCTGTTGTTGCCTGGCAGACGCCATGGAGTGAGGTTACGAGTGTGCGCCTGGTGAGATCACGCGCGGGTGTCAGCATTATTGCGATTGTGGGCGGCGTGCTCTACCAGTGGCGTCGGGTTGGACCAATGGGTCGCACACAGCTCGAAGAAGTACGTGCGGTATTAGTCGCACACGGGGCACGCGAACTGCCGCGCGGACGTCGCAATACTGCATTGATTGTCGCGGCTCTCGTGACGCTGGCTTCCTTCGGCGGATACTTTGGTGGACTCTTGAATCATCCGGGAACCTCTTCGGTGGTTACGAGTCTCGAGAGTCTCAATTTGAATGCTCGTGATGTCGCGGGTACGTGGTCGTCATCCTCACTCGCCTCGTCGTCTCTTTTGGCGACGCTGCTACCCGTGCCGGGCCAAGTTCAGTCCGTCAATCCCGCGACGACGAGTACGGCGCCACCTCAAGCGTCACCCTTCGCGCTCGCGGGAGTGAATTTTCAGCGTTGTCTCAGCGTCGCGAGCGTTGATGATCGGATTTTTGGTCTCGCCGGCACGTCGCCACGCTACGAAGTGAGTTCGCCCGTTTTCTACTCCTCGGACCTGGGTGGTGTGCAGGTCGAGTCCACAGCTCAGTACTACGACTCAACCCCGAGTGTGGCGCTCGACGTTGCTGAGATGTCACGACCGTCCTTCGGCCGTTGTTTCGCTCAAGCTGTTGGCGATGAATTGATTGGTGCAAATACCGGTGTGACGCCTCAACTCTCGAAGGGACAGAATCTGGCGACGCCGACTTTTGTCAAAGGCTGGTCGCGCGGTGGAGAAGTGATGGTGAGTCTGCCGTCACTTCAAGTGGTGAACGCTCACTTGGTCGTTATAGAAGAGGCGGCGAGTCATTACGAAGTGACACTCTTCGCGCTGGTGGCGGACCTGACGCGAGCCCGTGCGACTTTGATCAGTTTGGCCAATGAGTTGCTGGCACGAGTGACGTCAACGAGTGCCGTATCGGCGTAGTGGTTCAGCCCTGACGAGCAGCGTGGGTGTGAGATCGACGTCCCATCGTGACGAAGATGGTGACGCTCACCACGATGTAGATCAGCCACACAAGGCCCTGCAGAACCGTGGGCTGTTCGGCGTAACCGAATAATGAGTGCAGTACATCGCCCGTGTTCGAGGACTCGTGCATGAAGGTGCTGGTGTTCCACATCACGTGTGAGCCGAGCGTGATCCAGCCGAGTTGCTGGAAGTTCTCCGTGGCGTCGGTCAGTAATCCGGCGGCGAAGAGCATCAGGACGATGCCGAGGAATCGAAAGAAAATCTTGAGATTGACTTTGGCACCCATACGGTAGATCGCCACTGCCATGACGAGGGCGAGGCCGAGGCCGAGGGCTGCGCCCAGGAGTACCAGATTCCCTTGGACCGGCGTGGCGGCTTGGTGCGAATTCGCGAAGAGGATGGCCAGAGTGAACACCATTGTTTCGAGACCCTCACGACCAACTGCTTGAAACGATAAGAGAGCGAGGCCCCAGCGGTTGCCCGCGGAGAGGGCTACGTCGGAGCGCACTCGAAGTTCGCCGGCCATGGTACGCGCATGCTTATGCATCCAGAATGTCATGATGGTCAAGAAGCCGGCGGCCACCACGTAAGTAGCGGTCTCGAAGTACGTCTGCACGCTCGATCCGGAGTAGCGCGAAATAGCGAAGTAGGCACCGATACCCCCCAACACCGTGAGGATCAGTGCTGCGCCGACACCCATGAAGACCTCTCGGAAGTGCTGGGATTGTCCGATGCGCTTGAGGTACGTCAGCAAGATTGCGACGACCATCGACGCTTCGATTCCTTCGCGAAGGAAGATGATGAACGTGGGGATCACGCGACTTCTTCGTTGGTGCGGAGGAGACTGCAGCGATTAATCACAGATTTATCCTAAAGGTGAGTGAGAAATTAATGTGGCACGGGGTCTACTCTTCCGGCGAGGTCCCCAGCAGCAAGCGATACGCCTCTTCGGGGACGGCATTCGCCAAGCGCACCATGGCGCGATATCCCACTTCGGCGGGGCCCTTGTTGTCGTTGCTCATCAAGTTGGCCATTACCGCTAGCAGCTCATTCATCAGGGGCTTAATACGAAGTCCGGCGCCGACACAGATTGAGAGGATCTTGGGTTCAGAGATCAGTCGGACGAACGCTCGAGCCAACTTGTAGTAGTCGCCGTAGGCGGCTTGCATGCGCTCATCGTAGAGGGAGAGGGCTGTCGCATCGTTCGATGCCAGGGCCTCGCCGAGAGCACCCGCCGCTAAACGTCCCGATTCGTAGCCGTAGGCGATTCCCTCACCATTGAAGGGGTTGACCGTACCCGCAGCGTCACCGATTGTCAAGGTGTTGCGCCCCACTCGAGGACCTACGGCCAGCCCCATTGGCAGGCGCCCGCCGGTCGCCGGACCGAGGCAGGTGTCATCATTGAGTCCCCATGCTTCGGCTGTTTGTGCGACAAAGTACTCCTGCAATTTGGTGGTATTCACGCCTTTCCAGGCTCCACCGGTCGACAGCAAACCGACGCCTACGTTGACGCGTCCATCTCCCAGGGGGAAAATCCAGCCGTATCCCGGGACAACGTCACCGTGGGGGTCGCGAATGTCGAGATGAGAGTCAATCCAGGGCTCATCATGACGATTTGACGTGTAGTAGCCGCGCAACGCCATTCCCATGGGCCATTCGCGGTTGCGTGTTGTACCGAGCGCACGTCCTAAACGAGAGTTTTGTCCATCGCCCACCACGAGGTAGCGACCACGTATCTCCGCGGTCTCACCCGTCTGCTTGTCCTTGACGATCACTCCTTTGGCGCCGCTTAAGGCTCCGTGAGGCGAAGGCACCGCTTCGAGAAGGTCGACCGCTTCTACTCCCGACAACAGCGTTGCACCGAAGCGAACGGCGCGTTCGGCGACGAGGCCGTCCAAATTGAATCGGGTGATCGTGTAGCCGTAGTTGGGGAAGATCGGGTGCTCGGGCCACTGCATCTCGAGTGACGCACCAAAACCAAAGGATCGCAGGCCCTGGTACTTGTGACCATTCGCGGCCACCTCAGGTTCCAGTCCCATCTCAATGAGTTGATGCACGGAGCGCGGTGTGAGACCGTCGCCACAAGTTTTTTCGCGGGGGAACGTTTTCTTCTCGACGAGACAGACTGACCAACCGGCTCGAGAAAGCCAGTAGGCGCACGCTGAACCGCTCGGTCCTGCGCCCACGATGACCACGTCAAATTCGTGTGACTGTGCGGCGACTTCTTTGAGTGTGGGCATTGAGACAGATTACGCGCTGGGTCTCGGTAGGCGGTCTCGAGGGGTATCGCGGGAGTGATAGAAATGAATGCGTGAACCAGTATTTACCGATACTGGGACTCCTGATTCTGGGAGCAGTTTTTGCGTCGGGATCGTTTGTAGCGTCGGCCTTGCTGGCGCCTCGCAAGCGTCCCACTGACGCCAAGATTGCCCCCTACGAGTGTGGGATAGTCCCTGAAATCGAACCACCCCAGCGCTTCCCGGTTCGTTTTTACCTGGTGGCCATGATTTTTGTGATATTCGACATCGAAGTGGTGTTCATGTACCCCTTCGCCGTCGTTTTTCGTCAATTGGCTGGATTTGGTCTAGTAGAGGTTCTGGTGTTCTCTCTCACTGTCTTTGGCGCCCTGCTCTATTTGGTGCGCGAGGGAGCCCTCTCGTGGGGACCGCGACAACACTTGACGCTGGGCATGCCCGAGCGCACTAGTTCTTCGACCATCGTGCGCATCGGCGCCGAGTCTGATCAGGCGGCATAGTGGCCCTCGAAGACCTGCAGCATAATTTCTTAACGGCGCCTATTGAAGATTTGGTTCGTTGGGCGCGTCGCGCCTCGGTTTGGCCAGCTTCCTTTGGTCTGGCCTGTTGCGCTATCGAGATGATGGCGGCGGGCGCGGCAGATTTTGACCTTTCACGCTTTGGCATGGAAGTGTTTCGCAACTCTCCACGTCAGGCCGACCTCATGATTGTGGCTGGACGCGTCAGTCAGAAGATGGCTCCGGTGTTGCGCCAGGTATACGACCAGATGATGGAACCCAAATGGGTGATCTCGATGGGTGTGTGCGCCTCGACCGGAGGTCTCTTCAACAATTACGCCATAGTTCAGGGTGTCGACCAGATCGTGCCCGTAGATGTGTACGCGCCCGGTTGTCCGCCCAGCCCTGAGACGCTGATGCACGCCATTCTTACTTTGCACGAACAAATCCGCACCGGTGAGATCATGAAGCGTCGAGCCGAAGGAACACCCACACACCTAGCGCACGACCACGCGAGTGGCGTATGGACACCCGAAGTTCCGGTGACCGTGAGGATGGGCACGCCGAAGTGATTCCCCTTCCCCCTTTGGCCCCCCCAGCCGTCCTCGTCGAGGACGCCCTCGCGTGCGACGCAGCCTTCTTTCCGACGCCCGAGCAGTACGCGGATCTCGCCATCGCTCTAAAGGCCGATGGTTTTGAGATGTGCGTTGACGTATGCGGTGTCGATTACCTCGAGCACTTCGATCGCTACGTGCCCGAAGGAGTCACACCAACTCGTTTCGAAGTTGTCGCTAATTTCTTGTCACTCTCGCGCAAGTTGCGCGTGCGCGTGCGCGTGCAGGCGGGTAACGAATCGCCGCGAGTCGACTCTTTGTTTCACGTCTATCCCGGCACTGAAGCCCCCGAACGCGAGACTTTTGACATGTTTGGTGTGCTCTTTGGCGGGCACCCTGACCTCACGCGCATTCTGATGCCCGAGGAGTGGGAGGGACACCCGTTGCGCAAGGATTACGGGGTGGGTCACGTGCCTATTCAATTCAAGGAATCACCGGGGCCGCGATGAGTGAAGATACCCGTATAGCAAAGCGACCCGATCGCTTGACCGTTGAGACGTCTGAGGGTGCACAGGAACTCACGCGTCGAGGTGATACCGGAAGCGATCAGCTCGGGCGTGAGGTGGGAGCAGTACTACGCCTCGATGGCGTGACATTAGATCCGCGACAGATTGACTACGAACGCCACGATGACGAGACGATGATCATCAACATGGGTCCGGCGCACCCCTCGACTCACGGGGTGTTGCGGCTCATGCTCGAGCTCGACGGTGAATTCGTTCTGCGAACCAAGGTCGTGATTGGTTACCTGCATACCGGTATGGAGAAGACCGGCGAGAACTTGAGTTACGTCCAAGGCGCAACCAACGTGACGCGTATGGACTACCTCTCTCCAGTCATCAATGAGCTCTCGTATTCGCTGACTGTGGAGAAACTTCTAGGCGTCGAGGTTCCCGAACGAGCGACCTGGATCCGGATGCTCATGAGCGAGCTCAACCGTGTCTCCTCACACCTGGTGTGGATGGCGACGAATGGTATGGACCTCGGCTCTACGTCGATGATGATTTACGGCTTACGCGAACGTGAATTGATTCTGGCATTTTTCGAGAAGACCGCGGGACTGCGCCTGAATCTGAATTACGTGCGTCCCGGTGGCGTTGCCGCCGACCTGCCCGATGGGTGGGAGGACGATATCGAGGTGATTTGCAACACCATCGAGGAGCGTAGTTATGAGTACGACCAGCTCCTGACGGGTCAGCCAATCTTTAGAAATCGTCTCGTCGGCGTGGGTGCGATCACTGCCGAGGAGGCGCTCGCGTTGAGCTTGACTGGTCCTCTGTTGCGCTCGACAGGTGTCGCTTGGGACCTGCGTCGTTCGATGCCATATCTGGCGTATGACGAGGTAGATTTTGACGTGGTCGTGGGGACGTACGGTGACAATTTCGATCGATACGCGTTGCGACTCAATGAAATTCGCGAGTCCATCCGTATCATTCGCCAGTGCGTCGAGAAGATGCCTTCGGGCGACTATCGCAGCCAAGATCCCAAGGTGACGCCGCCGCCGCGCGCGCGCATTGGTGAGTCCATGGAGGCGCTGATTCATCACTTCAAACTCTTCACCGAGGGATTCCACGTCCCCGCCGGTGAGGTCTACTCAGCGGTGGAATCTCCGCGAGGTGAAATTGGCTGTTACATGGTCTCCGATGGTGGGCCCAAGCCCTATCGCATTCACGTGCGAGCTCCGAGCTTTACCAACCTCCAGGCCATGCCGTTGTTGATGCGAGGGGCATCGATGTCTGACGCGATCACTATGATCTCGACAGTCGACCCCGTCCTAGGAGAAGTCGACCGATGAGTCATTTCCATGCCGATATCCGCCAACGCGCCGAAGAACTCGTCGCTCTGTACCCACGCCAGCGTTCAGCCATGTTGCCATTACTGCACTTGGCCCAGGAGCAGGATGGTTATCTGAGCGATGAGGGCATCGCTGAAGTAGCCACGCTTACCGGAACAACGCCAGCTGAGGTGCGCGGCACCGCTTCTTTCTACGACATGTTCCACTTGGAACCGGTCGGTAAGTACGTGGTCGGAGTTTGTACAAATATTGCTTGCCTCTTAGCCGGAGGCGAAGAGCTGCTCGAGCATGCGTCGTCCACGCTGGGCTGCGCGGTAGGGGCCACCTCCGAAGACGGCCTCTTTACCCTCGAGGAGACAGAGTGTCTCGCTGATTGCAACGTAGCCCCGTGCGTGCAGGTCAATCACCGTTATGTTCGCACCACCACCCCCGAGACCTTTGACACAATGGTGCAGGATCTTCGTGAAGGTCGCCTCGACCATGACGTCCCGAGCCACGGCACTTTGATTCGTGTCAAGCGCCAAGGTGGACTGCGCGTCGCCAAGAGCGACATCGCCGCAGAGCGTGCTGAGGCTCTGGCTGCGCGTACCGCGCGCGCCGAAGCGGCCGCTGCTCAACAGGAGAGCAAGTGATGGCCACTCTTGACGCCCCTCGCATTGTCTCTTCGAGGCGCGATCTAGCGGATTCCTTCACCCTGAACCGCTACCTCGAAACCGGTGGATATAGCGCGTTGCGTAAGGCACTTTCGATGTTCCCCGAATCCGTTGCGAGCGAAGTCGACAAAGCCTCGCTGCTGGGGCGCGGGGGAGCTGGGTTTCCGGCAGGTCGCAAGTGGTCCATGCTGCGCCGCGCACCAATTTCATACCTGGTTGTCAATGGAGACGAGTCGGAGCCCGCTACCTTCAAGGATCACTACCTCGTTGAACGTGACCCGCACCAGTTAGTCGAGGGCGTGATCATTGCGGCGTACGCACTTCAGGTCACCCAGGCTTTTATCTTTTTGCGCGGCGAATTCGCCCTCGGCCTCGAACGTGTGCAGCAGGCCCTCAACGAGGCCTACGCTCACGGTGCACTGGGTTCTAAAATATTTGGTTCGGAATTCTCCCTCGATATCGTGGTGCACCCGGGTGCGGGTGCCTATATCTGTGGCGAAGAGACTTCACTACTAGAAGCACTCGAGGGCAAACGCGGATTTCCCCGCATTAAGCCGCCATTCTTTCCCGCGGTCACTGGCCTCTATGGCGAGCCCACTGTGGTGAACAATGTCGAGACCATGTCCAATCTGCCGTGGATTATCAATAACGGGGGTGAGGCATTCGCAGCCTTGGGGGTCGGGCGTTCCACGGGTACGCGGCTCTTCGCTCTAGCCGGTGATGTGAAGAGGCCCGGCGTCTTCGAACTCGAAATGGTGAAGAACACCTTTCGAGACATAATCTTTGACCCTGCTTTAGGGGGGGGATTGGCTGAGGGGCGAACTCTCAAAGCCTTCATTCCTGGTGGCGTATCGGCGCCGTGGTTCGGCCCCGACCAGCTCGATACCCCACTTGGACAGGACGAGGTCGGTGCCTTAGGATCGATGCTTGGTTCGGGCTCAATCGTGGTGATGGACGACGCGAGTTGCGTGGTACGCGCTACGTGGCGTATCACAAAGTTCTTCTCGCGTGAGTCGTGCGGTCAGTGCACACCGTGCCGCGAGGGATCTGGCTGGATTGAGCGCATCATGTATCGCTTGGAGCACGGCGGAGGTCGAATGGAAGACCTCGATCTTCTGCTCGATCTGTGCGACAACATCGCTCCCGGGTTGAGCTGGCCGCCCCAGCAGACCACTATTTGCGTGTTAGGCCCGTCAATTCCCTCGTCGGTCCACTCCGCGCTGAGCATGTTCCGCGACGATTTCGTGGCCCACGTGAATCACGGAGGATGTCCCCATGACTGAAGTAACCCGCACCAACGTGACCATTACCGTCGATGGTCACTCGGTCGAAGCCCAGCCCGGAGAAATGTTGATTGAGGTGGCCGAACGCGCCGGGTCCTACATCCCACGCTTTTGTTATCACCCTCGCATGGAGCCGGTCGGCGTGTGTCGGATGTGCCTCGTTGAAGTCGATGGTCCCCGTGGGGCCACCCTGCAGCCGGCGTGCTACTTGAAAGTGGCCGACGGTATGAACGTGACCACGGATTCAGACAAGGTGAAGAAGGCCCAAGACGGTGTCTTGGAGTTCTTGCTCGCCAATCATCCCCTCGACTGTCCGGTCTGCGACAAGGGTGGCGAGTGTCCGTTGCAGGATCAGACTTTGGCTCACGGATCGGGAGAGACTCGCTTCGTCGAAGAGAAGCGTCACTTCGTTAAGCCCGTGGCCATTGGTGAACTGGTCCTGCTTGACCGCGAACGTTGCATCCAGTGCTCACGCTGCACCCGCTTCGCGAGTGAGGTAGCTGGCGATGCCCAAATTGCCTTCGCCGGTCGGGGTGACATGATTGAAGTCGCATCCTCGCCGACTCAGCCCTTCGACTCTATTTTCTCAGGTAACACGGTGCAGATTTGTCCGGTCGGCGCCCTGACCGCTAAGCCGTACCGCTTTAGTGCACGTCCGTGGGACTTAGAACAGGCAGAGAGTACCTGCACCATGTGCGCCGTTGGCTGTCGCGTGGCGGTGCAGTCCTCGGGCAATCGCCTCACCCGGGTGCTGGGAGTCGATTCCGAACCGGTCAATCACGGCTGGCTTTGCGACAAGGGACGTTTCACCCTCGATTCAATTGACGCCAATCCTGAATCGCGAGACCTGCTCTCGGCGGCGACGCGGATAACTGAACCGATGGTTCGCGTCCGGGGGGAATTGACCCCGGTGTCCTGGGGTGTTGCTCTCTCCGAAGCCGCGAGATTGTTGCACGAGGCCGGCGACGCCGACGCCATCGGCGCGATTGGCGGGGCATCATTGACGAATGAAGGCGCCTTCGCCTGGGAGCGTTTTTTACGTGGAGCTATTGGCACTGAGAACATCGACGCTCAGTTCGGCGATGGACTCGACCCGGTGCTACTTCAGAGCCTGCCCCTAGCCACCATTGATGATGCGGCCAATGCGCCTGTCGTGCTCACTTTGACGGGTGACCTGAGAGAAGAGCTGCCAGTCCTGTTCTTACGGTTGCGCGAAAGCTTCGCGCACCGTCATCACACGTTGATTGAGATTGCGAGCGCACCGAGTGCGTTGCGCTCACTCGCGGCGCACGTTCTTGGGGTGCGTCCCGGTGACACGCCGCTAATTGCCGAGGCTCTCGTGGGGGGACCGCTGCCCGTGGGTACCCTGGTGCACGATGCGCAACTCGCCGAAGTGCGTCAACTGCTCGGCGATGGCTCCGGGGTCGTCATCGTTGCCGGTCGCGCCAACTTGGCTGAAGATCAGCGCCTCGTCGATCGAGCCGTCGCTACTTTGGCTCAGGGTTTGCCCCAGGCGAAGTTCCTAGTGGCCCTGCGTCGTTCGAACGTGCGCGGCGCGCTCGACATGGGTTTAGCCCCGCGCCTTCGTCCGGGACGTGGATTTGACGCCGCGGTGTCCGGTCGTGAATCCCACGCCCAACTGGTTGCGATGTCTGAGGGCACTCAGCGCACCACGATCGTCCTCGGTGGCTGCGTACTGGGCAATGTGGTGGATGTGCAATTGGCCACTCAGGGCTTGGCGGCCGCGAACGTTATTTCAGTTACCGGTCACGGCGGTGCCACCCTCGCTTTCGCCGACGTGGTGCTGCCGGCCAGCGTGCAACACGAGCGCACTGGAACTGTCACGAATCTTGAAGGCCGTGTGACCGCGGTCGTATCGAAAATCAGTGCGCCGGGCTCGGCGTGGTCCGACGTTGCCATTGCCGCTGAACTCGCACTGCAGTGGGGCCAGGACCTTGGACTGGGCTCAGTGGAACTTGCGGCTCAGGCTATAGAGGAGAGCACTGGGTACGCCGCATTGTCGGTGCTGCAGGATCAGGCCTTCGATGGAGTGGTGATGGGGCTCAACGTGACACCCGTTGCGCGGCACGCGATGGACCCAATGGCCTTTCCGGGCATTCGCTCGACCAAGACTGCCGGTTTGGGTGACTCGACTGGCACGACGACGTTGCTCGATGCCACGAGCACTGCCGTGACGTCGAGCGCTACTTTCGCCGACGTGATCATCGACACCGTCGAAGTGCCACCGGCCGACGCGTACGCGCTACGCCTCGTGTTGGCGCGTCGTCTCTACGACCGCGGCGTTGCCATGCAGGGTTCGCCCGACGTAGCGGCACTGATCGCGCAGACCACGCTCACCATCAACCCGAGTGACCTCGATCGCTTAGGTCTCGCGAGTGGTGCGCGCGTGATGGTGCGCGCAGTTGGCGGCGATTTTGAGATCGGCGTCCTCGCTGACGAGAGGGTTCTGCGCGGTACGTGTGTCGCACCCCTGGGCACGCTCGCCGATGGTGTCAACGTCGTGTCCAAGATGGTTGATCCTTCGAGCTCCGTGACGCAGTTACGACTGGAGACGCGATGACCTTCGCCTCTGCTGACCCGCTCTTTTCCAATGGAGTGCACGTCACTCTGGCGATCCTCATCATTGTTCTGGTGAAGGTGCTCGTTGGTTTCGCGGTGATTATGGGTGCAGTGACGCTCATGATCTGGTTCGAGCGAAAGGCCATCTCGGACATGCAGAGTCGTATCGGACCTCAACGTTGGGGTCCTTTCGGATTACTCCAGACCCTGGCTGACGGTATCAAGCTCTTCGCCAAGGAAGACCTGATGCCAGCGGAGGCGGATCGATTCGTCTTTAAACTTGCGCCCTACTTGGTGCTGGTTCCGGCGCTGATTACTTTCTCGGTGATCCCCCTCGGTGGGACGGTGACCGTTGCGGGGCACGTCATTCAGTTGCAGATCGCCAACCCGCCCATGGGCATATTGGTGATGTTGGCGATGTCGGGGATTTCGGTGTACGGCATCATGCTCGCGGGCTGGGCTTCGGGATCGAAGTACCCACTGCTCTCTTCGGTGCGCGCGAGCGCCCAGATGATTTCGTACGAAGCGGCTCTGGGCATGACCATCGTCACAGTGGCGTTGATTTCTGGATCGTTATCGACACACGACATTGTGAACA
Organism: Acidimicrobiaceae bacterium; assembly: GCA_013044265.1. Taxonomy (GTDB): domain Bacteria; phylum Actinomycetota; class Acidimicrobiia; order Acidimicrobiales; family RAAP-2; genus RAAP-2. The sequence continues at coordinate 47,695 of JABEUQ010000184.1, read as the reverse complement.
GCCAAGGTGGCGGTATTTGGCACTGGAATCTGATTCGCTTGGGCTTCGTTCCCTTCATTGTGTTCGTGATTGCGATCACCGCCGAGCTTGGTCGCCCGCCCTTTGACGTCGTGGAGGCGGAGAGTGAACTCGTAGGTGGCTTTCACACTGAGTACTCGTCCATCCGCTTCGCGTTGTTCTTCATGGCCGAGTTCATGAATACTCTGACGATGTCAGCGTTGATCGTGACGCTCTTCCTTGGTGGGCCCGCGGGCTACGTGCCCAATATTTCGCACCTGCGATGGGTGTTCCCGATTCTCTGGTTCCTCGCCAAAACCACCGCCTTCGCCTTTAGTTACATCTGGTTCCGCGCCGCGTTACCGCGGTTTCGCTACGACCAGGTCATGGAGCTCGGTTGGAAGCGCCTGATTCCCCTCTCACTGGGCTGGATGCTGATCGTGGCCGGATTCCTCGTGAAGCCGGCTGATGGTTTTGCCATGGCGGCCGTGGTGATTTTGGCGTGGACACTCCTGAGTCGTGCCTTCGAGCTCGGAGCCGACCGCGCGAGCGGGGTCGGGGCCTTGATGCCGATCGTGGGGGAACGACCAGTACCGGGTGAGGTCATCCGGGCTGTGAGTGACGCAATGGACGATGAAGATGAGGGGGAGTGATGGCCGGTTGGACTGACTTCTTCGGTGGCTTCAAGTTAACGCTGGCGCACATTGGAAAACCGCGGGTCACGAATTCTTACCCCAAGGTCAAGCGCCCCAAGCAGCCTCGCCAACATGGACGGCACGTGTTGAATCGCTACGAGGATGGCATGGAGAAGTGCATTGGCTGCGAGTTGTGCGCGGGCGTGTGCCCCGTGAACTGCATCTACGTGCGCGGCCTCGACAACCCAGCGGATCACCCAGTTTCGCCAGGTGAGCGCTACGGCTACATCTACGAGATCAACTATTTGCGCTGCATCCACTGTGACCTGTGCGTCGAGGCGTGTCCCACCCAGGCAATTACTGAATCCAAGATGTTCGAGTTCTCCTTCACCAATCGAGCTGACGCCATTTACACCAAGGCACAGTTGCTGGTGGACGATGAAGGTTTCCCCCAGCGCTTGCCCTGGGAGGACTGGCGACCAGGCGAAGCTGCGATGACCGGCGGCTGGATGCGTGCTACATCTCCGGCTGGTGACGCGGCCTTTGAGGGCGTGACCCAATGGAGTGGCGATCTCGGTGTTGGTGTTCGCAAGGCCGAAGCTGGACAGTCGGAGAATCGTGACGACGAGGCCACGGGATCGAAGCAGATTCGCGAGGTCTTCTCACGTCACTTAGAAGCTGATGACGTCCCATTAGACCAGCGCGGCCTGCAAGGATTGATGAAGACCCTCGAGGAACGTCGTCCTCGTCGCCGCACTAAGGGAGAGAGTTGATGTTGGCTACGACGTACGCCATTCCTGACGTTCTTGTCTTCGCGGCGGCTACCCTCTTAATTCTGGTGGGCGCCATTGGTGTCATCGCGATGAAGAATCCGGTGCACTCGGCGCTGAGCTTGATAATGAGCCTGCTTGGCGTGGCCGTGGCCTTCCTCGAGCAGAGCGCAGACTTCTTAGCGGCGGTGGAAATCATCGTGTACGCGGGCGCCATCGTGGTCTTGTTCTTGTTCGTGATCATGTTCCTGGGCGTGGACAAGTCCAAGCATCCTCACGTCGAACCCCTAGTGGGTCAGCGTTGGTTCGCGGGCCTCGGCGTCGCTATTACCGTCGCGGGCGTGGTCTTCTTGATGGCGAATTCACACTGGGTAAGTGGTGTTCCCTCGACCTCTACCGGCGGAACGGCTCTAGCGCCAGGTTCGGGTAATGTCACGCAGTTGGGTGATTCAGTCTTCACGACGTACCTCCTGGCCTTTGAAGCGACCGCTGGTCTGCTTATCATTGCGGTCGTCGGCGCAGTTCTGCTGGCGCGACGCGAACGTACCGCCGAGGTCGACGAAGCGACTGATGATTTGGAAGTCATCATCGACGACTGGGCGCCCGAGGAGACAGAGGAGGTGGACTCATGACCATTCCCGCCTCGTGGTTCTTGATCCTGGCCGCGTTACTTTTTGGCATCGGTGCCTTCGGTGTTTTGACCCGTCGCAGTGCCCTGATCATGTTCATGTGCATTGAGCTCATGCTCAATGCCGTGAACCTAACTTTTGTAACGTTCGCGCGTACCATGAGTGACATTGGCGGTCAGACCTCAGTGTTTTTCATCATGGTGGTCGCAGCGGCCGAAGTAACGGTCGGACTCGGCATCGTCGTGGCGGTTTTTCGCCGTCGTGCTTCGACCTCGGTCGATGAACTCTCGGAATTGCAGGGCTGATGTCGCATCTCGCACCACTCATTATGATCCTGCCCCTGGCGGGATTCCTCTTTGTATTAGTGAACGGCCGCTCACTGAGCAACAAAGTGGTTGGCCTGATCGGTACCGGTGTCGTGGGTTTGAGTTTTGTCGCGAGCGTGATCACGTTCGTCTTGTTGCTGCACCACAGTTCACGTCAAGTGACGGTGAACTTGTTCACGTGGATCTCGGTCGACACTCTGCACGTTCCCGCCGCCATCCTGGTCGACCCCCTGTCGATCACCATGTCGCTGTTCGTGACGGGCATCTCGACGCTAATCCATTGGTATTCGACGGCGTATATGGAGGGGGAGAAGGATTTCCGTAAATTCTTCTTGTACCTCAATCTCTTCGTCTTCTCGATGTTGACTCTGGTACTCGCCAACAACCTGGTGCTCACTTTCGTGGGCTGGGAGGGCGTGGGTGTGTGCTCGTACTGGCTGGTGAGCTACTACTTTGATCGCGACGCGGCGGCCTCGGCTGGCAAGAAGGCTTTTATCTATAACCGTGTCGGTGACCTCGGTCTGATGGCGGCGATGTTCTTGCTCTTCGTGCACACTCACACGCTGACCTACCTCGGCATCTTCTCCTCGACATCGCTGCTCTCTCCCACCATCGCTACGCTGGTGGTGCTGTCGCTGCTGCTGGCAGCGACGGGTAAGAGCGCGCAGATTCCTTTGTTCAACTGGCTGCCCGACGCTATGGAGGGCCCGACGCCCGTTTCGGCACTCATCCACGCCGCGACGATGGTGACGGCCGGTGTCTACCTGCTGGTACGCATGTCGCCTGTCCTTGCCCTTTCATCGTCGGGACGCATGACCATTGCGATTATCGGCGGTGTGACTGCGTTCGTTGCGGCCACCATCGCCACTGCCCAGAAAGACATCAAGAAGGTGCTGGCCTTCTCCACGGTCTCTCAAATTGGGTACATGGTCTTGGCCGTCGGAGTCGGGGCGTACGGTGCAGCGATCTTCTTGATGGTAAGTCACGCCTTTTTCAAGGCCCTCTTGTTCCTCGGTTCGGGATCGGTTATCCACTCTCTCGGCGGTGAGCAAGATATGCGAAAGATGGGTGGTCTCGCAAAGTGGCTCCCCCTCACTTTCCCCACGTTCCTCATTGGTTGGTTGACGATTTCGGGCGTACCTCCCTTCGCGGGTTTCTGGTCTAAGGGTGACGTCTTGACCAATGTGTTCGTGCACAACAAGCCGCTGTGGGTACTGGGGGTTCTGACTGCGATCTTGACCGCCTACTACATGAGTCGTCTATTTATCCTTACCTTCCGCGGCTCCGAGCGGTTCCGCGAGGTGACCCACCAGCACGATCCGCACGAGTCGCCCTTGGCGATGACGGTGCCCCTGCTGATCTTGGCGGCCTTGAGCGTTCTCGGTGGTCTGCTCGACCTGCCGTGGGCCCACGGCTTCTCGTTGACGCACTTCCTCTCGCCCACGTTTGGCTACGTGGCTCCGAGCGCTGCTCAGAGCACGATGATGCAGACGGGCCTAGCACTCGTTGACGTGGCCGCCGCCGCCATCGGCCTCTTCGCCGCCTTCACCATTTGGCGCAATACTGTCGAATCCGCAACCTTCGAAAAGCCATTCTTCGAACACGTATGGCGTTGGGATGATGCCTACGATGCGACGATAGGTCGTCCGCTCGCGCACGTGGCGCAGTTCTCCAATGACGTCATCGAAGACGGTGTCATTGACGGTGCGGTCGAAGGTCTCGGAGGATCGGTGCGACGTAGCGGCGAAGGTATTCGCAAACTTCAAGCAGGCATGGTGCGTCAGTACGCCCTCGCCATGGTGCTCGGGGCGACCGTCATAGTCGTCTATCTCGTGGGACGGGTCAGGTAGTCATGCACTCCTCTCTGTGGCTCAGCGCCCTCATTGCATTGCCCTTGATCGGCGCCATGGTGTCGATGCTCGTACGCAAGATTCCTGGTGCCTCCTACGCGGTGGCGGTCGGTGTCGGGGCCCTTGAAGTGGTACTTTCTCTGATTGTCGCCGTGCTCTACAAGAGCAACGTGACCGGCGCCCAGGGATTCGATTTTGTTTCTCGTCATGTCGTCTCGGCTCCGCTGGGACTGGCCTATGACGTCGCCCTCGACGGACTGAGTCTGTTGATGGTGGTCTTGACCGCGCTCGTGTTGCTGCTGTCGTTGCTCGGGGGGCGCGACAAGCGCCGCGAGCCGGCATTCGTGTCATGGTTGCTGATCCTGACGGGTTTGACGATGGGAGCTTTCGTGGCACACGACGTGCTCGAGTTCTTCATCTTCTTTGAACTCACGTTGGTACCCTGCTACTTCATTATTTCGGGCTGGGGTGGCGCTGAACGCGCTCGCGCCGCATTGAAGTTCTTCTTGTACACCTTCACTGCTTCGGCATCTTTGCTGATTGGCATCTTGTACATGGGTTTCGCCTACCAGCACCAGCACCCCACGCTGGCGCTGACCTTTTCTTATGGAGCAATGGCCGCCACGGCAATGTCGCACGCCACAGCAGTATGGCTGTTCATCGCATTCGCCGTGGCCTTCGGTGCCAAGGCCCCAGTCTGGCCGTTGCACACGTGGTCACCGCTCACGTACGCCGAGGCGCCCACCGCGGGATCAATCGAGCTCTCGGCTCTGCTCGCCAAGCTTGGTAGCTACGGTCTCTTGCGCTTCGCCGTTGGATTATTGCCGGTGGCGCAGGTGAGCGTGAGACCCTACGTTATGACGCTGGCGGTGATTGGTATCTTGTACGGTTCGACTCTGGCGGTTGTCGCCAAGGACCTCAAACGATTCGTGGCGTATTCCTCACTGGCACAGATGAGTTTCATCACGCTGGGCATTATGTCGGGTTCAACCATTGGTGTCACGGGTGCAGTGCTGTTGATGTTCAACCACGGCATCATCACTATTGGCTTCTTCCTCATCATTGGCTTCCTCGAGCGTCGTCGCGCGAGCATCCAGATCGCTGACTTCTCCGGTCTTCAAGGACCCGCACCGGTGCTCGCGGGCCTCTTCACTGTCGCGATGCTGGCGAGTATCGGTCTGCCGGGTCTGTCGGGTTTCATTTCGGAATATCTGATCCTGATCGGAACCTTCACCACCCACGCGTGGTGGAGCGTGGTGGCTTCATTGGGGGTGCTCGCTTCGGCGGTCTATCTGCTCTGGGCCTACCAGCGCGTGTTCCACGGTCGCGCCCAGGGTGCGAACGCGGATATTATGGACGCGACTGCGGGTGAGCGCTGGGTGCTGGTGCCCGTCGTCGTGTTGATCGTGGTTCTCGGTGTCTTTCCCAAGCCGGTACTGGACCGCATCACTCCCTCGGTGCACAACTTCGTGACCCAGGTCGCTACTGCGAGCGTGACCAAGTGAACACCTTGACGATTCCTTCGATTCATTACCTGACCATTTTGCCGGTCTTGATCTTCTTTGGCTCCTCGTTATTGCTACTTATCGCCTCAGCGATGTGGCGTCGTTCGGTTCCCATGGGGTTCTCGACGTCGCTCACGGTGCTCACTTCGGCCGCGGTGATGGTGGTGACGTACTTCCAGTGGCGAGGTCTTGATAAGAGTGGCGCGTCAACCACGGTCGCACACGCTGTGGTGCTCGATGGCTTTTCAGTCGTCGCCACCGCCGCGATAGCGCTGTCGGTGGGTTTGGCGGCACTCGTGGCGCACGACTGGGCATTACGCGAGAATGTGCGGGGTCCCGAATACCAGATCTTGGCCATGGCGTCGAGCGCCGGCGCGATACTCATGACGCAAGCGAATGACTTGATCGTCATCTTCCTCGGACTCGAGATCCTCTCGCTCGGCCTGTACGTCCTCGTGGCGCTCGATCGGCGCAAGAGCGAATCAGCTGAAGCTTCGTTGAAGTACTTCATCTTGGGTGGCTTCGCGTCAGCCATCTTCATCTACGGTGCGGCCCTTCTGTACGGGGCGACGGGTTCGACGAATCTCACCACGATTTCGTATTTTCTCGGTTCGAACGTGCTGTTGAAGCCGGGCTTGCTAGTCGCGGGTGGCGCCTTGTTGCTGGTTGGCTTCGCTTTCAAGGTGGCCGCGGTGCCATTTCACATGTGGTCACCCGACGTCTACGAAGGTGCCCCGACGCCGGTGACCGGCTTCATGGCCTCGATCGTCAAGGTCGGTGCCTTCGCGGCGCTGATCCGCGTGATGATCTCGGGCCTCGGTACACAGTTGGGCACGTGGCGTCCAATTCTGTGGGTGCTGATTGTGCTGACGACCTTGGTCGGTGCGGCCCTCGGTCTTCCTCAGCGCAACGCCAAGCGACTGCTGGCGTACTCTTCGATAAACCACGCGGGCTTCATTCTCATTGGCGTATGGGCCGGTACCGCTCGCGGTTCGGCTGCTCTGCTGTTCTACCTCGTGACGTACGCACCCACGGTGGTGGCGACTTTCGCCATCGTCACGGTTATGGGTGGATTGGGTGATGAACGTCACTCCCTCGAGTCGTATCGCGGTTTGGCCCGTCGTCAGCCGTGGCTGGGCGCATCGTTGGCCGTACTGCTGCTCTCTCAGCTCGGTGCACCACTGACTGCAGGCTTCTACGCGAAATACTCGGTACTGGCCGCGGCCGTCGACTCCGGTGGTTCGATTTTGGCACTGATCGCGCTCTTGAGCGCCGCAATCGCCGCGTCGTTCTACCTGCGTTGGACCGTAGTCCTCTACGCCGAACCCGACGAGGAACTTGATGGTTCACGGGTGATTGTGCCGCGTGGAACTGCCATTGCTATCGGTGTTGGAGTGGTACTGACGTTGCTGTTCGGCGTGTGGCCGGGTCCGCTGGTGACCCTGGCACAGCACGCCACCGTCTACTTCCTCCCGTGAGTCGTGTTGCTCTCGCTACGTCGCGCTTCGCGCTTGCGGGCGCGGCCCCTTCGCTCGAAGCGCACGTGGATGTCGACTCACCCTTGCTCATCGACGAGTTGGCTCGACTAGGGGTCGAAGCCACACTCGAGGTGTGGGACGACGACCAGGTGGACTGGGAGTCCTACGACCTCGTAGTGGTGCGTTCCACTTGGGGCTATCCCGCCAAGATTGAGGAGTTCCTTCATTGGGCCCACGCCCGCGCCCGGCTGGTGAACCCTTTTGCGGTGATCGAATACTCAACTGACAAACACTATCTGGGTGACTTGGCCGCTCAAGGGTTCGCGGTCATCGCGACAACCTACTGCGAGATTGGGGACGATCCGGTGTTCCCGACGGGTGACTTCGTCGTGAAGCCCGCTGTCGGTGCGGGTTCTATAGATGCTGAACGCTTCGCGGCCGACGAAGTTGATGCGGCACTCGCACACGTGACGCGCCTACACCAATCGCAACGATGTGCGGTGATTCAGCCCTACGTATCCACTATCGATGAATATGGCGAGCGCGCATTGATATTCTTCGACGGGGATTTTTCACACGCCATGACCAAGCGTTCACATTTGCAAGTCGCACCCTCGCAACGTAATGGCGATTTTCGAACTCGTCAGATGTCGGCGGCTGAAGCGGAGCCTGAAGCCGTGCAACTCGCTCGCGAACTCCTCACTGGTCGTTTTGCCGACCTCGCGTACGGCCGAGTCGATATGGTCAACACTCCCGACGGGTGGCAACTCATGGAACTCGAACTCGTTGAACCAGCTCTGTATCTAACCTACGACGATCAAGCGGCGCGGCGCTGCGCTCACGCCATCGAGCGACGGATTCCTTAGTTGTGGGACCGTGGTTGGGCGCGGGTCCTTAAAGTCAGCGCCGCGCTCCCGACCTGATCCTGAGAGGACGAAGAGCGGTATCGGAGCTTGGGCAATGCTTGTTCGACTAACTCGTAACCGAGTGGTCGATTGCGCTATCAAAGCATGTCGCCATCGCATTATGGGGACAGTCGATTTTCCTTGGGCCTCATTTTGATGCCACGTGGTCGACCGGAAGAGGAGTGCACTGTTCACTCCTAAGAGTGCACCGGATTCTGGGAGATAGAGTTGACGAAGTAGGGCGGCAGCGGACTCTAAGGTCCGTCGTTACGTGCAGGCACGGGCATAGTCACTAGCGTCAATGCGCTCTTACCATTGGTCAGACTTTTCGTTGGAGATCACTAGTCGGGCGTAGGGCCAGAGAATCAAACTCCGCCGGCCGGACCCGAGAGCTTCACTTGAAGGGTCGAGCCATTCGAAACTGCGAGCACGGTGGCTGAGTAGTTACCAGGCTTGGGTGGTAGGAGACGTAGCCAGTAGGTACACGAGGAGTTGGCCGCAACCGAAGTGGCGCACGACGTCCGCGCGGGCGTCACGCTGAAGTGACTCACCGTTGTCGCGCTCTGCCATATGGAGACTGGCTGGGCCGACGACGTGGGGTTGCTCAAAATATAGGGGAGGGTGGGCGTTTGATCGGGGAATGCGATACGGGTCGCCGAGGCGATGAGTTGACCCAGGTGGGGCGCATCGTTGATCATCACTTCGCCAAAGTTCGAAGGGCGCCCGGCCCCGCAGTGTTCCACGAAGGTGAGGTCGAGGCGGGTGATATTTCCGGCGGCATCGGCCGCGAGGTCCCAGATGTGAAAACTTCCAGTGAGCCGCGTACACCCGCTGGGCCGGCCCGGCCCGGTCACGTCGAGACCAGGGAAGCCGGCGCTACGCGACGCTGCAGGTTGAACATTGTCATACGTGCCCACGGCGAAAGTTTCTCCCGCGACGGGGGCGAAACTGTAGGTTGCGGACGCTCTATTTGCGAGAGAGATTCCCGACGTAGTAGCCGCCACGGTCGACCAATTGGAGAAATAGACCGATGAGACTCCATTGTCAATGAAGTCACCCTTCTCAGAGAATCCTGACACGATGACTTGATTGGGCGCTGTCCGAGCGCTCACGGTAGCAGCATTAGCCGCGACGCTCGATCCCATCAGAATCATTGAAGGCGTGCCGAGCGTCAACAGTGTCGCTGCCGCGACGACGTTAATGAGACGGTTTCTACTGGGCATTCATGCTCCTCGTTGGTCGTCGGGTGCTATCAGGGGCGAGTGTCCCACTGTAGGCAAAACTATCGCCAGTGCGGGTACCATATTGCAACTCTGACGTCGTGAGCATAAGTACAGCACTGCGGGTGACGTTCAAGTTACCAATTTGGATATCGAGTGGAGAGTGAAGAGTGCGGCCAATCACGGGATTGAGGCGTGGTGCGGGTATCGCGGCGTTGGTGGCGGTCCTATTCCTTGTTGTCGTGCCCGGTCCGGGCGCGATGGCTGCGACGTCGGTCAATGCGTGGCGAGTCACGGCGCACTCCTCGGCGGGTGTGAGTTGGTATGCCACGACGTACGGCGTCGGACGTTTCGTGGTTGTCGGACACGGAACGGTCATCGCTTCGTCGACCAATGGGGTGACGTGGGCGTCGCACCCTGCTCCGGGCGGTCAGTGGCAGTCCGTGGCGTACGGTGCGGGCAAGTTCGTTGCCCTTTCTGCCGTGAACGCCGGTCTGGAAGAAATGACTTCGAGCGATGGCGTGCATTGGTCGGCCCAGCCCGGACCCAGTGGCCAATGGACCGGTATTACCTACGGTGCGGGTCGATTTCTCGCGGTGAGCGCTTTTGGCCAACTCATCACTTCCAGCGACGGCGTGCACTGGATCACCACGTGGTCGCGCTCGCAGTTCCTGCTCAACTCGGTGACCTACGGCAATGGTCGGTTCGTTGCGGTCGATAGCGCTGACGGCGATGCCCTCATATCGCTGAACGGTTTCAACTGGAGTTTCTATACCATCACCACGCCCGGGACTCCGTGGTTCGCCGTCAGCTACGGCAATGGTGTCTTTAGTGCCTTTAGCTCGACGGGACTCGCGGCCACGTCGATGCTCGGATACGTCTGGGTCGCTCACCGTACTTCGGTACCCCAACAGATGAACGCCTCCACTTTTGGCTGCAATACTTTCGTGGCCACTGGCCAGATGTCGGGTCACGGTAATAACGTGATCACTTCAGCCCTCGGTTCGTCGTGGCTCGCCACGCCGGTGCCCACCGACGTAACCGCGAACTGGACAGGTGTCGCATACGGGGCAAACGAATTCGTCGCAGTGAATACCGCCGGGACTATCGCCACCCGACACTCCGTGGGGTACTGCGGACCATCGGTCGCGACTCCTCCGCGTGACGTGTCGGGCAATGTCGAGAGCGGTCAGGTGTGGACCTATCAGCACCCACCGGTGAGCCAAGGTGGTGCACTCGTCGATGGGTACCTGGTCACCATCACCAATGGAACACGGACGTGGACGTGTCACGCTCCGGTCTACTATCAGCCAAACTGCATCATCAGAGGGCTCGCGAATCGCGCCGTCTACACGGTCACCACTCAGGTACATAATCGCTTCGGCTACTCCGCGCCGACTGATCCCGAATGGGTCATTCCAGTGTCGACCTGGAGTTTGCAGGCGGTGGTCGTGACCCCCACGGTGACGTCATCGCAACCAGCCATTATTCAAGTCACCGGGGTCATCGCCAACTCCGAAGGAATCTATCCCCAGAGTCCGGTCAGCGTCCACTTCGGGATTCAGTCCTTCTCCTGCGTACCCAGTCCCTTCGGTGAGTGCCTGATCACCGTGGTGCATCCCCAACTCGGGCGTGTGGCGATTAATGCGAGCTATACGGGCTACGGGGTCGCCTACCGTTCACCGACTTCTTACGTGACGGTGGTGGCGGGCAAGCGCTAGGGGCTCGAGGCCGGCCGACTCATCTGGATCGGTGCACGGCCTAGTGGCGGGCTAGTCGCGAAGTGACGTGAGGTTCGTGTTGGGTACTGCGACGACGAAACACGGACTGTCGCGGACGTGAGGCGCAAATACTACGAGCCCCGATCGACGCCACTATCTATTTGTTGCGCAGCGGCCAAGACGTCGTCGGGCACCACGGTACCGGGACGGTTTCGTGGGTCGTTGGTGAGAAAACGACCCAGTACGGGTATCTCGGTGATGGACTCGGCCCGCAGAATCGCGGCCACTACCGGGACAAAACTTTCTGCGGCAGGATAGACGATGTAGCGCGGCAACCAACGTGGGTGGTACTTTGCGTTAAAGAGCCACAATGACTCGATGGGTAGGATGCCCGAGAGTCGCTTGAGCGTCCAGCGTTCGACCCGGGTGAAAGTTCCTTCACCGCGCTCGCCATCGAGGACTGAGCGAAATGCGGCGAAGTTGAGGCTGAGACCCTGGGCTCCCTCTTCTTTTAGATGATCAATGGTCGAGCACAGCGCGTAGTCGATGAGTCCGTTGGGGTGTTCGCCCGGGTCGCGGCGCATGAGGTCTAGGGAGTAGCCCTTGATGGCGGGTGAGGGTACGAATTGGCACGCCGCCGCCGGCTGCCCGTCGGGTCCGTACACCAGGGTGAGCAGCAATCCCTTGTCCTTAGGATCGAAGAGGCGACCCAACATCATTGAGAAACCTCGCTCGGCTTCGCCCCGTCGGAGCATGGAGATGAGTTCGAGAACGCCGTTGACTTGAGCCGGGTCGATCTCGGCGGGGTCAAGGAACTCCACGGTGTAACCGTGCTTCTTCAATCGTGTGTTGGCTTGGCGCAACCCCTTCATCTTGCCGCCCTCAAGGGAGAACTTCTGTACGTCGACGATGGCCTCGTCACCCAGATAGAGATAGTGCATGCCTGCTGCGTGGTACGTGCCGAGCCAATCAGATCCGGCGCCCATGATGGCAATGGTCCAGCCACGAGCTTCGGAGTACGCACGAAAGGCGTTAAAGACCTCGGTGCGTTCGGCGTCGGGTCCGATCGGGTCGGGCGAGACAAGCGCGACACCACCGTACACGGCGTAGGCGACGAGGGAATCGCGAAAGAAGAAGAACTGCTTGTCATCTCGCAGAGCGAAGTAGTCCAGGGTCCCGCGCCCGTGACGACGCACTATGTCGCGGGCGCGCAATTCCGCGACGCGGCGTTCGGCGCTGGTACCGGTGCCCGAGAGTCTGCGGTCCACTACTGGGCGCGTGAGCACGTAGAGCGTCGCGATGACGATGCAGATGCCCACCGTGAGCAGCACCGGGTTGACGAAGTCGGTGGTCTGGTCGGGCAGATAAATATTACTTTGGCCGACGAGACGTTCGATGCAGGCCACCACCACCACCGCGAAGTTCGGCAGCACGTACCGGTGGGGCGACGCCGCTTCGAGGCCGAGGGCGGCGCCCATGACCGCCATCACCGCGATCGCCGCCAGTCGCGGCAGAATTGTACTGGCGCTATTTCGGTCCGAGGCCGCTTGGAAGAGTCGGCGCTGTAACAAGAGGAACGTCGCCAGGGCGACCGCCACGATTGAGGCCAGGAGTGAACCTCCGCGAGCGAGGTGTGCGACGACCGTGATTGCGAGCGCGGCCAACGCCAGGAACCAGGCTCGGCGTTGTCCGCGACGCACTCCGCGAGCCAGCATGATCATGGCGATGCCCGCCACGGCGGTGACGACGGCAGCCGACTGCGCCACACCTAAGGGCAATATGTTGAGCACCGTGTGCAGACGGGTTCGCAGTGGAGGTGACGCGGTCACCGCGACGTTAATGAGCCCGTCGAGCAAGAGCAGTCCACTGGCCCAACGTCGTATCGAACGTTGGTGGAGCTGGGAGAGTAGTCGACTCTCCGAAAGAGGGAATGGTGAGCCGTGGGGCCAAGAACCCAGTGTGGTGGTCCCCGGTGGTGGTCCCGCCTGGGACGGTGCACCACCAATCAGGCGTTCGAGGAGACGTGAGCGCGAAAGTGGCGACTCACCACCGACCAAACGTACCTGTACGTCGCTCGCGGCTTCGATCTCGACAATGCCCAAGCGCAACACCGAGGAGAAGACCGGGGGTAATCCAAGGCGTCCTTCACGTTTGATCAAGACCGTGCGCGAGGGTCCGGGCACCGCACACACGCCGCGATCCAGAAAGGCTAGAGAGGGTCGCGGGGCACCGCCAATGACTGCCCCCACTCCACCTCGTTCGACGATGCGTCGAGCGAAATCAAGGGCAGTCTCCTGATCAACCAGAGTATTGGCGAGGGGCTCACTCTCGGCGTCAGCGTGGTGCGAACGGTTGAAACGTCGCCGCACGACCAAGCCGGCGATACCCACTATCAGAGCTTCTGCCAATACCAACACGAACAGGTTGACGATGAGGTTGCCCCAAAAACTATTGGTGTGAGGGGCGTGTACTTCGTAGACATGGTGGGTGAAGTGGCTAATTAACTTGGTGACCGAGTTGAAGGTGTCCACACCGGCCAATGCGAGGAGAACCAACCATATCCAGGGGGCTAGTCGTCGGTAGAGTACACGCGAAGCTACGAAGCTGGCCAGTGCCGCGGGGTCCTCCAAACGATCAGCGTCGGCCCGATCGGCCCGGTCCACGTTCTCGACATCGATACGGTGCGAGCCCGCGGCGATAGCTAGATCGCGCACACCCTCGGACGAAGCAACCTGGAGCACGAGGTCGCTCGCCACCACCACGCCTAGTTTCGTCAGCAGTGCCTGAGCGTGCTCGTCATTGGACAGTGCCGCGTCGTCGCTGCCCGGCAGGACGTAGAAATGATGGGTCTCGTGCGCCACGAAGTCGCGCACGGCGGCGACAAATTCGCTCAGATGATCGAGCGTGGCGGCCACCTCTTCGACCAGAGCACGTCCAGCATCAGGAAAGAAAAGATTGCCAGCAACCACCACCACGGCCGGGTCGTCGATGTCTCCCAAGAGAGTGGTCAGCTCTACGAGTGGCCGACTCCTTGTGGAAGTCTGCGGGGACAGACTCAAATCGCTCACGACATAGACGTGGTGCCCGTAGGGAATCGGTAGCGTGTGTCGTTCAGTCGCCCCCATGACGTCTAGTCTCGCAGAGATTGAACTTCTGACACCCTTGGAAAGCGTATGACGACGATTAACCCACAAGAACACTGGTATTGGCGTCGAGGACCGGTGGATGCTGGGCCTTGCGTCATCGTCGACATCGATGGTGTTCTCGCCGACGCGGCGGGGCGCCAGCATTTGCGCGGTGGGGGGGACTGGCGAGCATTCTTCGACGCTTGTGACCAGGACCCCCTGATTTCTGAGACAGCTCGACTGCTCGACTTGCTCAACCCGTCCCTAGCCGTGTTATTGGTGACGGGGCGGCCACGACGCGTTCAAGGCAAAACTGTCGAGTGGTTGGATCGATTTGGCGTGCGGTGGGACTTGCTCGTCACCCGTGACTTCGGCGACTACTCGGGTGTTTCAGAATTCAAACGCGATGTCTTGCACGACATCCAGGCGGCGGGCTTCGAGGTGCGACTTTCCTTTGAGGACGACCCAGGTAATCACGCGATGTACGTGGCCGAGGGCGTCCCCTGCCTCTACATTCACTCGGGCTACTACCTCTAGCGTTGACGACTCAGTTTCCCGCGTTGAGAAGTTCGCGCACTTCGCGCGCTGCGCGACGTCCTGAACCGATACTGGCCGGGATACCGACACCGTCGTAGGCGCTACCGGCCAATCGAATTGCGAAAGGGGCCAAGCCCTGTCGGGCCTGATTCACGAGATCTTGGTGCCCCACGTAGTACTGGGGCAAGCCTTGGGGCCAACGCTGCACGCGCGCGAAAAGTGGGGTACCCGCTCGTCCGAGTACCGTCGTGATTTCACGACGAACTCGCTCGATGAGCGCCTCGTCACCGAGGACTTCACTGCGTCGGTCGTCGATTCGGCCCACGTGGGCACGCAACAAGATCTCTCCGTCGCGTTGGAGGTGGTGCCACTTGCGATCGAGGAACGTGAGGGCGGTGGTCATCATGATGTCGTCATTCCACTCGGTGCCCAGCGGAATGAGTACACCGGTACCCGACGCGGGCAGTTCGGTGTCGTTCGCGTTGAAGACGAAAGTAATCATGGCTGCACCGGCGCTGTCGATAGTCGAGAGTTGGCCCATGTGTTCGTGCAGGTTCGAGGTGAGTCGCCCGGCGACTGGTGCAGGCGTCGCGAGTATCACGGCGCTCGCACCAGTCGACGTGTCGGCGGTATCGACTTCGAAGGGGTAACTTCCCGATGGCGAGGGTCGCAGCGCGGTCGCCGCGGTCGAGGTTCGAATCACCACGCCGCGTTCGCGCAACTGACGTTCGAGCTCACTCGCGAGAGAGCCCACACCGCTGGTCAGTGACATGAAGAGTGGTCCGAGGACTCGCTCGGCACTTGCCGTGCTCGGGCCTCCGCCAGCAGGGCGGAGCGCCTTCATAAGCGAGCCGCCGCGTTGGGCCGCTTCGAAGAGAGCTGGAAAAACCGTAGCGGCCGAGAGATTGTCCACGCGTCCCGCCTGGATGCCGCCGACCATTGGCTCAATGAGCTGGTAGGTCAACTCGCTGCCGAGTTTGGCGCGAAGAATTGAGCCAATGCTCACGTCGTGCGTGATTTTGAGCTTGCGCGGCACGTGTTCGTCGCGCCAGACGGACCAGCGTGAGCTCCGCGAAAGACCCCGCATAGCCTTCAGGGCCTTGGCGCTGGTCGGCACACCGAGTACCAGACCAGCGGGCAAGGGCTCGAGCGCGCCCTTCAGCCAGATCGAGGCGCCGGAGGCGGCAATGGGCTCGAGCCGGTCCTCGAGGCCAAGTTCACGCGCCAACGTGACGGCTTCGGGGCGGCGTGCGAGGAATCCGTCGGGTCCGAGGTCGATGACACGTCCGGCGAACTGTTCAGATGCGAGGACTCCGCCCAGGCGTTCTGAGGCCTCGAGCAATTCAATGCGAGGAGTTGACGCGTCGGGTCCGTCGCCGGCTCCGGTGAGCTCCCACGCCGCAGTGAGTCCCGCGATACCTCCCCCGACAATCACGACTGA
Source organism: Acidimicrobiaceae bacterium (assembly GCA_013044265.1). Taxonomy (GTDB): domain Bacteria; phylum Actinomycetota; class Acidimicrobiia; order Acidimicrobiales; family RAAP-2; genus RAAP-2. The sequence continues at coordinate 31,556 of JABEUQ010000184.1, read as the reverse complement.
CGTACGTGCACTCACGCGCGAGCCATCACGATATTGGCCAGGACGCTGATGAAGGCGGGATCATCGTTGAGCGACGCAGTGCGCACGAGGTTCAGACCGATCTCCCGGGCGAGTTCCTGGGCTTGGATATCGATGTCGAAGAGGACTTCGAGGTGGTCTGAGACAAATCCAATGGGGCACGAGACAATATCGGTCAACCCCTCTTCTTTCTTGGTCCGTAACACTTGCAGGATGTCGGGTCCGATCCAGGGGTCGGCGGTTCGACCAGCCGATTGCCAGGCGAGGTCCCAGTTGGTGATTCCCGCGATACGTGCGGCACCCTCGGCGCTCTCACGCAATTGATCAGGATAGTTGTCACCTCGGGCGAGGATTTTCTCGGGTAACGAATGTGCCGAGAAAATGACTTGAGTAGTGGCGTGGCGATCTTCTGGAATACGGGCCAACGCGTCGAGAACACGGTGGGCAATCAGGTCTAAGAAGCCCGGCTCATCCCACCACGCCCCGATCTCACTGAAGGCGACGGTATTTCCGAGCGAAGCGCGAGCGCGTTCCATGTACTGATCTGTGGACATTGAAGAAGAGTGCGGCGCCAAGACCAGACCAATGACCTTTGTGATGCCGTCGCGAGCGAATCCCGGAGCTACGTCTTCGATCATGGGTGGTTCGTATTTTGAACCGAAACGTACGTCGAAGGCTCCGGGCGCCTTGGTCTGCAGTGCGAGGGTGAGGGCACTCACCTGGGCGGCGGTGCGCTGGGCGAGGGGCGAGGTGCCACCGATGTCGCGGTAACGATCCGAGAGCTCCTTCAAGAGTTCCGGGGTGGGGGGGCGCCCGTGACGGATGCGGGTGTAGTACGTCTCCACGTCCTCGGGGGTTGAGGGTGTGCCGTAGGCCATGACCAGAACGCCAGTTGTCATTGCACGCCTGCCAATCCTTCTTCGTGGACCACGCGGACCACGGCTTCGAGCACTGCGGGGTCGGTTGACGGCAAGACGCCGTGTCCCAAGTTAAAAATGTATCCTCCCTCGGTGCCCGCGCGCGACAAGACCTCGCGCGCGGCACTCACGCCGAGTTCGACGCCACCGAGGCAGCGCGCCGGGTCGAGGTTGCCCTGCACCGCCTTGGCGGCACGGCGGCGTCCTTCGTCGAGATCGACGTGCCAGTCGATACCCAGGACGTCCGAACCAGCCGTTCTCATGAGCGTGAGCAACTCCCCAGTGCCGACTCCGAAGAGGATTGTCGGCACCCCCAAGTCAGCGACTCCCTCGAAGACGCGTTGGGTGGCGGGCAAAGCGAAGCGGCGATACTCATCGCGCGTCAGCGATCCGGCCCAGGAGTCGAAGAGTTGGAGGGCGCGCGCCCCGTGGGCCACCTGAGCCCGCAAGAAGGCGATGGTGATGGGCACCAGACGATCGAGTAGCTGGTCGAAGAGGGCGGGATCGGAGTGCATTAGTGACTTGATGACGGCGAAGTCGCGCGTTGGTGCGCCCTCGACCAGGTAACTCGCGACGGTGAAGGGAGCACCGGCGAAGCCGATCAATGGCGTATCGGTGCTCGCTAAGTGAGCCACGACTAAGTCGACCGTGGCCGTGACGTGCGCGATGTCCTCGACGGTCAGGTCGCGCAGGCGCGCGAGGTCGCGGGACTCACGAAATGGTTGGGCGATTACCGGACCACGGCCGGGGACGACGTCGACGCCGAATCCAATGGCGTGGTAGGGAACGACGATGTCCGAGAACAAAATTGCCGCGTCGACTCCGTATCGGCGTACGGGCTGCAAGGTGACTTCGCACGCCAACTGGGGGTCAGCAATTGCCTCGAGGATCGATCCGCTACCTCGCAGAGCTCGATATTCGGGTAGAGAGCGCCCGGCTTGGCGCATGAACCATACGGGGACGTGCCCCACGCTCTCGCCGCGACACGCTCGGATGAATACGGGGTCTGACACAAGGCTCCTTTGACGGCCCTCAGCCTAGGCCCCTCGGCGCGACGAGGTGCCGAGGGCACCACCCCTGCGCGGTCCCCTAGAATCGACAAACGCTAATTGCGAGTACCGAGAGAGGTCCGATGGCTCACGAGCGCGAGATCCAAGAGGAACAGGAGTTCCTCGACCAAGCGTTGGACGCCCTGGACCACATGCGTTCCGAGGCCCGTTCTTTGCGTGACTCCGCCGCGGTGGCGACGATGCGCGGTGCGGGCGACCTCGTGGAGCGTGACGTGGTGATGGGCACTGCTCTGCAGCGGCTTGATCAACTCGCCATTGGCGACCAATCCCTCTTCTTCGGGCGTATTGACTACCTCGACAAGGATGAAAGCCCAGGTGATACCTATCACGTGGGTCGACTCGCGGTCTCGGACGTGGAATTGAATCCCCTGGTAGTGGACTGGCGTGCACCGGTGGCTGAGGCGTTCTACCGCGCCACCGGGGTCGAGTCCCTGGGCCTGGCACGCCGCCGCCACGTGGCTATTCGTGGCCACGAAGTACTCGGGGTCGAGGATGAGTACTTCGCTAATCAATTCGGCGAACTTCAACTACCCGAAGGTGCTGAGCGCGACGCTACCGAGGAGGGGCTCGTCGATGGCGGCCTCGCTCTCGGCGGACCCGGGGCCCTCCTGGCGGCGCTGGGACGTGCGCGTACGGGACGCATGGCTGACATCGTGGCCACTATCCAGGGCGAACAAGACCAGATAATTCGACACCCCCTGCCGGGGGTACTCCTCGTGCAGGGTGGACCGGGTACCGGTAAGACGGCCGTTGCACTGCACCGGGCGGCCTACCTCTTGTTCACGCATCGCGCCACGCTCGAACGTCAGGGGGTCCTCGTCGTAGGGCCAAACCCACTTTTCCTCAACTACATCGAGAATGTCCTGCCGTCGCTCGGGGAGTCCGGGGTCACCCTTTCGACGATCTCGGGTCTCGTGACCAATGTTGAAGTGCGTGGACGTGACAATGAGGAGGTTGATCAGCTGAAGGGTGACGTGCGAATGGCCACTCTTCTCGCTCGCGCTTTGCGAACTCGCCAGCGCCCCCTACGCCAGGAAGTATCGATCCCGGTGGGCCGCGCGATAATCGTGGTGCGTCCCGAGGACACGCTCGACATTGTGGAACGCGCGCGTCGTCGTCCGGGCAATCACAACCAACGTCGGTCGGCAGTGGGGCGCGAATTGGCCGCGCGCTTGGCCGCGCGCTATCACGACCGTTTCGTGCGCGACAGCACTGAGGAGGGCGGAGCCCTCAATGAACTTGCCGATCAGATTCGTGCAACCTATGAATACAAGCAGATGCTCCAGCGCATTTGGCCGCGGCTCTCGGGCCAGGACTTGTTACATGATCTCTTTGGCGCCCCCGCGTTGCTACGCGCTGCGGGCAAGGGCCTCTTTAGTGAGGAGGAACTGGCGTCGCTCGAACGACCGCGTAGCGCCACCCTCGAAGAGATTCGTTGGAGTAAGGCTGACGCCGCTTTGATCGACGAAGCTCGCATCTTGCTCGGGCCCCGCAAACGGCCTCGTTCGCTGATCAAGCCCGCCGACACCGGAGTCCTTGATGGGGTGGACCTCGATTCCTTCTCCGGCGACATCCGTGCGGCGGCTTTGCGTGAGGCACAACGCTTGGCGCCAAGCGTGACGTCAGAACTCGACGAGGCTGAGTTCGTTACCTATGGTCATATCGTGGTGGATGAGGCCCAGGACCTTTCACCGATGGAGTTGCGGGTCTTGAAGCGTCGCGACTTGACGGGTTCGATGACCATTGTTGGTGATATGGGACAGGCCACAACTGCGTCATCGTCGGCTTCGTGGAATTCGGTGCTCGAGATTCTCGAGCCGCGCCGCGCCCCTACCCGGGTGGACCTCACGGTGAGTTATCGCACACCCGAAGAAGTCCTGGATTTCGCCGCCGCCACCCTACGCGCCGCGGCCGTTGATCTCGAACCGCCCCGCCCCGTGCGCCGCGCGGGCTCTGTTCCCATCGTTGAGATGGTCAGCCCCGACGATTTTGCGGAGTCTCTCGTTGCCTGCGTACGCCGTGAGGTCGACGTGGTGGCGCCTGGACGCTGCGCCGTGATCGTGACCGCAGCGCGTGTAGCGGAAGTCGTACGGATTCTGAACATGGCCGGTATTACAGCGGTTGACCCTCGTGATCAGGAGTCCAAGGGGCTCGGTGCGGACTTGGTGGTCCTCGGGGCCGAGAGCGCCAATGGCCTCGAGTTTGACGCCACCATCGTGGTCGAGCCCGGCGAGATCGTGCGTCGCGGCGCGCGCGGCGAGGAAAAAGCCACGCCACGGGGACTGCGAACCCTCTACGTGGCCATGACGCGACCGACGCGGCGATTGGCAATTTTGGCCGTCACGGAACTCCCCGAAACAATCCAATGACCAATAATCGTGCGGAACGTCACAGGCACCTCTCAATCTTTGGTAGAAAGTAAGGCGTGAGTCAGGCGATTCCCCTCAATAGCCTGGCGGAGCAAGAGAAGATCGTCCACGATCGTCCTCCGATGCTGGCTATCGGCGTGATGATTTGGCTCGGCAGCGAGCTGATGTTCTTCTCGGGACTCTTCGCCGCGCTTTTTACTATCCGTGCACACCTCGCAGCGTGGCCCCCCCAGGGCACCCACCTGGACGTACTGCAATCGGGCATCTTCACGATCATTTTGGTGGCGTCATCGTTCACCATGCAGTGGGCGGTGTGGCTGATCGAGCACCGGCGTCGCGACGAGGCACGTCGCTGGGTAATTGTCACGATCGTCATGGGTACGGTCTTCGTGGGCAACCAGGTCTATGAGTGGATCCATCTAACAACGCGTTGGTACACCAACGCCTATGGCTCGGTGTTCTACATCACCACCGGAATCCATGGTTTGCACGTGTTCCTCGGGTTGGTTGCCATGGTCTTTCTCCTCTTTCGTATGCGCGGCACCGAAGGTGACCCGGGCGAGCTCTCCACTTTCCAAGGGGTCAGTTACTACTGGCACTTCGTTGATGTCGTATGGATCGGGCTGTACTCGTCCCTGTTCCTTCTCAAGTAGGTCGTGATGAAGAGTCGTTTTCGAGTGCCGTTTATTGCCATAGCCGCCCTAGTGGTCGCTGGTCCCGTTGTGGGCTTGGCATCTGCAGCCGTGGCGTCCACTACGGTGCAGACGCCCTACCAGACCGGCCGCAGTAATGCCGGTACTCCAAATTCCACCAATGTCACCAAGGATTCCTCGGGCAATATCGTGAGTTATGGCAACAGTGCCATCACGTACACGGCACCATCCTCGGCACTTGCGGCGCTGGGACAGTCTCTTTTCCTCGAGAACTGCGCGTCGTGTCACGGTACACAGGCCAACGGAGTCCCCGCCAATGGGACATCGGGGGCGTTTCCGAACCTCGTAGGTCTCGGCCCGGCGACAATCGACTTCTGGATTGAATCAGGTCGCATGCCCGCTGCCGACCCGCGCGCAGTGCAGGCGAACCGTCGCGTGGCGCGACTCACCCACGAGCAGGCCCTGGCCGTGGCGGCGTGGGTGAACTCCCTGGGTCCGAGTTACCCCGACATCCCCTCGCCCAATTTGGCTAGTGCCAACGTGTCAAATGGCGCAGCGTTGTTCGCATTGAACTGCGCAGCCTGTCACACCATTGAGGGTGACGGTGACGCGCTGGCGGCCGGTACCTACGCCCCGTCCTTGCGGAACATTCCGGCCTACCAGGTGGTGGAGGCAATCCGCACCGGTCCGGGAAACATGCCGCGATTCACTGGCAACTTGAGTGACTTTCAAGTTGCTGACATCGTGAAGTACGTCACCACCGAGATTCAACACCCCCAAAATCCCGGCGGCGCCGGCTTGGGCGGTCTCGGCCCGGTGGCTGAAGGATTCGTTGGTTTGTTGTTGGGCGTGGGCCTGCTGGCCCTCGTCGGGTTTTGGGTAGGAGAGCGCCAGTGAGCGAGCACGAACAGCGCACCCCGGTGCAGTTGAACACGGTGTCCGCCGACGATCCCCGGCTACAGCCGGCGGCTCGTCGTCCCGAGCTAGTGGAGAAGGTCATTGCCATTACTTTCCTGCTGGGCATCGTGCTCATCGCGGGCTTTGGGGCGGCCTACTGGGTGAACGCCGCACCTTGGACGTTGGGAGCCACCTTTGGTGGTGGTCTTACCCTGATGGGTGTTGGCCTCATTGCGTGGGGTAAGTACCTCATGCCACGTGGACCTTTCGTTGAAGAACGTCACACCATGGCCAGTACCGATGAAGAGCGCAATGCTTTCGCCGCCGCAATCGTTGAGCGTGGCGGTGGCGTGATCAAGCGTCGCAAGTTCCTTGGCGGTCTACTGGGCGCCGGTATGGGAATCTTTGGTGTAGTTGCGGCCTTCCCACTCGTGCGTTCATTGGGACCCCTACCCAAGGGTTCGCTCTTTCATACTGACTGGGCCAAGGGCACCTACCTGGTGGACATCACTGGGCGTCGGGTTCACCAAGATGATTTGGCCATTGGCTCGATCGTGACGGTGTATCCCGAGGGACTGGAAAATACTGACAACGGTCAAGCCGTGGACCAGACGGTACTAATTCGTATCTCGAATGAGAATTTCGTCACTCAAAAGGGCCGCGAGACCTGGGGACCCTCGGGGTACTTGGCGTACTCCAAGCTCTGTACCCACCTGGGATGTCCGGTGGGGCTCTATGAGCAGCAGTTGCAACTTCTGGTCTGCCCGTGCCACCAGTCAATGTTTGACGTCACCAATGGCTGCATCCCCAATTTTGGGCCGGCGCCACGCCCCTTGCCCCAATTACCCCTGCAGTTTGACTCGGCGGGCTATCTTCAGTCGCAGTCGGACTTCAATCAGCCCGTTGGACCTGGATTCTGGGAGCGTTCATGAGTCAGACCCTCAACACCAAGCGCTCGCAACGCGACGCTGGTGGACCCTACGGCAAGATCGGTCAGAGTTTGAACGAACTCGACGACCGCATGGGTATTGCCAAGGGCGGACGCACGTTCTTGGACAAGATTTTCCCCGACCACTGGTCCTTCATGCTGGGTGAAATCGCGCTGTACTCGTTCGTCGTCTTACTCGCCACCGGTATCTTCTTGACGCTGTACTACGTCCCGAGTCAAGACTTGACCACCTACACCGGTAGTTACCTGCCTCTGTACGGGCAGAAGGTGACTGAGGCCTTCGCCTCAACCGTGAATCTGTCCTTCGCGGTGCGTGCCGGACTATTGATGCGCCAGATGCACCACTGGAGTTGTGACATTTTCGTGGGTGCCATTGTCGTACATATGGGACGTGTCTTTTTCACGGGCGCTTTTCGCAAGCCGCGTGAGACCAACTGGGTCATTGGGACGACGCTGTTGATTCTGGCCATCGTCAACGGCTTCCTCGGCTACTCACTGCCCGACGACCTGGTCTCGGGTACGGGTATCCGCATTGCGTACTCGATCATCTTGTCGATTCCCGTTGTTGGCTCGTACGTTGCCTTCTTTCTCTTCGGGGGTAACTTCCCGGGTACCTCGATTATTCCGCGCTTCTTCATCTTGCACGTCTTGATCATCCCGTTGGTGATCCTGGCCCTGGTGGGAGCGCACATGGGGCTGCTCGTGCGACAGAAGCACACGCAGTTCCCCGGCAAGGGCAAGACCGAGAACAATGTCGTGGGCACGCCGATGTATCCAGTGTTCATGGCCAAGACGACTGGATTCATGTTCGTGGTCTCGGGGGCGATCGCATTGCTCGGAGCCTTCGCACAAATCAATCCGATCTGGCAGTTCGGCCCGTACACGGCTTCGCGAATCTCGTACGCCGTTCAGCCTGACTGGTACATGGGTTTCCTCGATGGGGCCTTGCGTATTTTTCCCGCGTGGTCGTTCCATAGTTTCGGCCACACGATTCCTCTCGAGGTGACGATTCCGGCGGTAATTTTCCCAGGGATCTTGTTCAACCTGATCATGGCCTGGCCGGCGATTGAACGTAAGTTCACCAAGGACAATGCGATGCATAATCTGCTCGATCGTCCGAGTAATCGTCCCAAGCGCACCGCGGCCGGTGTCGCCGTCGCGGTGCTGTGTGCGATGCTCTTCATCGCCTCGTCCACCGACGTCATCGCGAACTTCTTCCACGTCTCTTTGAACACGGTTTTGTGGGCGATGCGCGTCCTATGCATCGTGGTCCCGATCCTCGCGTACCCGGTGACGTACAAGATCGCCCGAGAGATGCAGGGTTTTGCGGGCGCGGGCAAGCGCAAGACCACCAACATCGTGACGCGCACGATCGAAGGCGAGTACGTGGCGACACCAGCCCCCGTCTACGTTGACGACATGGAGCACGAGAACGAGCATGACGCGGTACCCGTTCCCACGTACGTCGTGGGTGACGACGAAGGGCAGAGCGACGAGAACATCAACGGTGTGCGGCGCATCCCGCGCTAAATCAGCGATTGGATACAAGTAATGCGGATGCTGGGCGTCGTATCGGCATCCGTGCTCGTCGTCGCGGGCGTGGGAGTGCTCTTGAGCCACTCGGCGAGAGCCGTCGCCACGACGACTACCACAACTACGACCATCGCTTTTGAACGACCCCAGGCGGGTTGGGCAGTGGCAACGGCATCGCCGCGTGGGGTCATGATCGATTACAAGATGATCGACATCGCGGGTGTGTACTATCGAACGATTCGCCTGCACGCGCGCACCACGTTGTTACGTTGGCACATCGGCACTCAGGACCCGCCAACTCGCTATGGACAGATCCCGGCGGACGCGGGACCTTCGATCAACTGGCCCAATGAGGGCCTGGCAGGTGTCGTAGCAGTCTTTAACGGGGCCTTCAAGGTCGGGGCTAAGGCGGGTGGCTCGATGGTCGACGGGGTCACCCTGTCAGCATTGTTGCCTGGTGAAATGACCCTCGCAATTAACGCCGCCGGGCACTGGAAGATGGGGGTGTGGGCCCCTGGTTTTCCCGGCCCGAACTTCCACGCCATCGCTTATCGACAGAATCTCAGGCCCATGATTGCCAATGGAAAACTGACGAGCGCCACTCTCTCGAGTAATGAGTACATCTGGGGGGACCCTCTTTTGCCGGGACCACAGGACCCGCGCTCCGCACTGGGCATCGATGGGTACGGCAATCTTGTCTACGTGGCCACTATGACCGACGTGTCACCGACCCAGATTGCGCGGGCACTCTTGACTGCCGGGGCGGTCGAGGGCATGGAGCTCGATATCAATCCCTTCTGGCCAATACTTGGTGCGTCATTCGCCCCGTTGCACGCACCGGGCATTTTCCCAGTGCAAATCCCTTACTCCGAACACAATCCCAATATTTACAACACGGGTTGGCAGCGTGACTTTTTCGTAGGCCTGGCCGAACCTGGTAACTGGAACTGCTCGTGGACCAGCGCGGGACTCTCGAGAAGCAAGGGCGTGGCTCAACCTCAACCGCTGCACGAAGTGTGTAACGGCAAAGTCGTGCCGAGCGCCGCCGCCGTAGGTTAGCGCCCGTGCGTAGCATGGGACCGTGGTAAGTGTCTCGGACCCCAAATGGCCCTCGGCGGCTTCACTATTGGTGGCGGGCGAAGATCTCAGTGATTCTCAGCGGGCCAAGGTGTCACTGCTTGGTGCGCATACTTTTTCCACCTCGGTGACGCCACGCTCGAATCAATCCACTCCCGCGGCGGTGCGAGCCGCTCTGGCACGCTATTCCACTTGGTCATTCGAGGATCAGATCGATCTCGCGGACGCGATTCTCGTTCACGATCACGGTGACATCGCTGACGCCGACTCCGCACGAGCGAGGGCACAATTCGACGCGGTACTTGCCGGGTCGTCACCAGACTTGTGGGTCCTGTTGGGGGGCGACAACTCCCTCACGTGGCAAGCCCTTTCGGCGATGGCCCGTGGTCACCTCGCACAGTGGGGACTCATTACCTTGGACGCTCATCTTGACATGCGCGAGGGTCGTTCAAATGGTTCGCCGGTGCGTCAGTTGCTCGATGCCGGACTGAGTGGCGCGCACGTGGTCCAGATTGGTCTCGCTGACTTCTCTAACTCCGCGGCCTACGCTCAGGATGCGCGCAACGCTGGTGTGAGGATGATTTCTCGCAACGAACTACGTTCGCGCAGCATTGAAGATATTTGTGAGCAGGCGTTCGAGGTAGCGGGCGAGGGCGGTCGACCGATCTACGTGGATATCGATATGGATGTCTGTGATCGTAGTGTCGTGCCCGGTTGCCCGGCCGCCGCTCCCGGCGGTCTCAGTGCTGATCAACTACGCGAATTCGTTCGTCGAGTCTGCGCGCACCCCCAAGTGCGCGGAATTGACATTACCGAGATCGATGTCGCGCGCGACGCGCCCGACGAACGCACCGTGCGTTTAGCCGCACTGGTAGTACTCGAAGCCCTCACGGGCTACGTAAGGAGAAGGTCGTGAGCATTCGCTTGGGTTTTGATGGATTGACGCGGGCCGAGTTGCTCGCCGTGGCGCGTGGGGGCCAGATGATTGTCCTCGCCGATGAGGTCGTGTTGCGACTAACCGCACAACGCGCAGCCATAGAGGAGATGGTGCAGAGTGGGGTGGCGGTCTACGGGGTATCGACGGGATTCGGCTCCCTGGCCACGACCTTCGTCGCACCCGATCAGCGTCGTGCACTGCAGCGTGCGCTGATTCGCTCACACGCCGCCGGTGTGGGTCCCGAGGTCGAAGTCGAGGTGGTGCGCGCCATGATGGTGTCACGTCTCACCACTCTGTGCTCGGGAGTCACCGGTGTTCAACCGTCCACGGCCTTGGCGTACGCGGCGATGCTCAACGCGCACATCACGCCCGTGGTCTACGAATATGGTTCGTTGGGGTGCTCAGGGGATTTGGCACCATTAGCCCACGTGGCCCTGGCTTTAATGGGTGAGGGGGACGTAATTCTGCGCGACGCCACCCGCACGAGCGCCGCGCACGCACTCGAGGCCGCGGGACTCGAGCCAGTGCAACTCGCCGAGAAAGAGGGCCTCGCTCTCTTAAATGGCACCGACGGCATGTTGGGTCAGCTCATCATGGCTCTCGAGGACGGCGAGAACTTGATGGCAGTGGCTGACGTTTCGGCGTCACTATCGATACAGGCACTTCGCGGCACCGATCGAGTCTTCATCGACGAGTTGCAGGCATTGAGGCCTCAAGTCGGACAACGAAAGAGCGCCGCGAATCTACTCGCGCTATTAGCTGATTCGCACATCGTGAGTTCGCATCTTGGCGACACTACACAGGTTCAAGATGCGTATTCGCTTCGTTGCGCCCCCCAGGTACATGGTGCCGCTCGCGATACCTTCACCCACGCGAGCACGGTGGCCGATATTGAACTGGCCTCGGCCATTGACAATCCCTCGATCCTGCCCGACGGTACTCTTTCGTCGAACGGGAACTTTCACGGAGCCCCCGTCGCCTACGTGCTCGACTTCCTCGCTATCGCCGTAGCCGACGTCGCGTCCATGGCCGAGCGGCGTACCGACCGACTACTCGACGTGCACCGCAATTACGGTTTGCCGCCGTTCCTCGCGCACCAGGCGGGAGTGGATTCGGGCCTCATGATTGCCCAGTACACCCAGGCCGCCATGGTCTCAGAGATGAAGCGCCTCGCCGCACCCGCCAGTGTGGACTCGATCCCGTCTTCGGCGATGCAAGAGGACCACGTCTCGATGGGCTGGCACGCGGCGCGCAAGTTGCGCCGCTCGCTCTCGGCATTCGCCGACGTGTTGGCCATCGAGTTGGTCGCGTCCTCGCGAGCAATGGCGTTGCGTGCGCCGCTGCGCGCATCACCGGCGGGCGCCGCGGTCGCCGACCTCGTCAATTCGGTCACGGGGGGTCCAGGACCCGACCGCTGGCTTTCGCCCGAGTTGAGTGCGGTGGGTGAGTTGGTGCGCAGTGGTGAAATATTGGCCACGGTCCGTCAGCACCTCGATATTCGTTAAACAAAGGAGTCATCATGGAAGGAGCCCGTCCCGTGCGTGCCGCTCGCGGCACGACATTGACGACGCAGGGTTGGCCCCAGGAGGCGGCGCTGCGCATGCTGCAGAACAATCTTGATCCCGAGGTAGCCGAACGCCCCGACGACCTGGTCGTCTACGGAGGTACTGGTAGAGCGGCGCGCGACTGGCGCAGCTTCGATGCCCTGGTCCGTACTCTGTCCACCTTGAAAGGTGATGAGACGATGCTGGTGCAATCGGGTCGACCCGTCGGGGTGTTCCAGACCCACGAATGGGCTCCGCGTGTGATCATTGCCAATTCCAATCTGGTGGGGGACTGGGCGACGTGGCCCGAGTTTCGCCGCCTCGAGGCCCTGGGTCTGACCATGTACGGACAGATGACCGCGGGCTCATGGATCTATATCGGAACTCAGGGGATATTGCAGGGCACCTACGAGACGTTCGCCGCCGTCGCGGCGAAGCGTTTCGGGGGAACCCTGTCCGGGACGCTGACGTTGACCGGAGGCGCGGGGGGCATGGGCGGAGCCCAGCCACTCGCGGTCACTATGAATGATGGCGTGTGTCTCTGTGTCGACGTGGACCCCACGCGACTACAGCGCCGCGTCGATCAGCGCTACCTGGATGAGTGGACCAACGACATCGACGACGCTATCGCGCGCGTCTTGGCGGCCAAGAAGGAGAAGCGGGCCCTGAGCGTCGGACTACTGGGAAACGCCGCCCGAGTGTTTCCCGAGCTGTTGCGACGTGGTGTGGAGATTGACATCGTCACCGACCAGACCTCGGCGCACGATCCCTTGAGCTACTTACCCGAAGGGATCGATTTGGCGGACTGGCACGACTACGCGGAGAAGAAGCCCGATGAGTTCACTGACCGCGCACGGGTTTCAATGGCGCGCCAAGTGGAGGCGATGGTGGGGTTCATGGACGAAGGCGCCGAAGTATTCGACTACGGTAACTCGATTCGCGGTGAAGCCCAACTCGGTGGATTTACCCGCGCCTTCGCCTTCCCCGGCTTCGTGCCAGCGTATATTCGACCACTCTTTTGCGAGGGCAAGGGACCCTTTCGCTGGGCGGCTCTTTCGGGTGACCCCAAAGATATTTGGCGCACCGACCAGGCAGTGCTCGAGTTGTTCCCCGACAATGAACCGCTGCATCGCTGGATTCGTCAGGCCCAGGAGAAGGTGGCCTTTCAGGGACTTCCCGCGCGTATTTGTTGGCTGGGCTACGGTGAGCGAGATAAGGCGGGGGTGGCTTTCAACGACCTCGTCGCCGCCGGCGAAATCTCGGCTCCCTTGGTGATTGGTCGCGACCACCTCGACAGTGGTTCGGTCGCCTCGCCCTATCGCGAGACCGAGTCGATGTTGGATGGCTCGGACGCCATCGCTGACTGGCCACTGCTCAACGCGATGCTCAACACCGCCTCGGGTGCGTCGTGGGTGTCGATCCACCACGGTGGCGGGGTGGGCATCGGACGCTCCATTCACGCTGGCCAAGTCTGCGTCGCCGACGGCACCGCCTTGGCGCGCGAGAAACTCCAGCGCGTCCTCACCAACGACCCCGGAACGGGTGTGATTCGCCACGTGGACGCGGGCTACGAGATTGCCGAGGAGACCGCTGAGAATCGCGGGGTACGTATTCCCATGCGTGAAGGGTGATGACCAGCCGTCTGCTCACCAATATCGGTGAACTGCTCACGAATGACTCCTCACGCGTCGACGAGACCCCAGTGGGGCGAGTGCTTGACGCGGCAATAGTGGTGGACGAGGAGCGGGTCTTGTGGGTAGGACGTGGCGCCGATGCCCCGGCTGCCGACGAATACTACGACGCTCGTGGAGCGGCGGTGGTACCGGGTTTCGTCGATTCGCACACCCACCTTATTTTTGCGGGCGAGCGCAGTGGTGAGTTTGAGGCCCGCATGGCGGGTGAACGCTACGACGGAGGTGGCATCGCGAACACCGTGGCGGCCACGCGTGCCGCCAGCGACGAACAACTGCGCGAGCAAAGTAACGCGCGACTCGCGGCGCTGCGCGCCGGAGGTGTCACCACCGTTGAAGTGAAGTCGGGTTACGCGCTTGACGTGGACGGTGAGGCTCGACTGGTGAGATTGGCCAAGGAAATTACCGCGGAGGTGACGTTCCTGGGCGCGCACGTAGTACCCCGGGAATTCGCCGCGGACCGTGATGGGTACGTGGCCCTGGTGGCCGGTGAAATGATGACGCGATGCGCGTCGGCGAAGTGGACTGACGTCTTTTGTGACGTGGGTGCCTTCGACGTCGACGAGGCGCGTACGGTACTTGAAGCTGGCCGGGCGAATGGTCACTCCCTACGCCTGCACGCTAATCAGATCGCTGATATCGGCGCAGTCGCTCTCGCAGTCGAGACTGACTGCGCCAGTGTGGACCACTGCACCTACCTCAGCGACCCCGACGTCGAGCGTTTGGCCGGGTCCGACACGGTCGCCACACTCCTGCCCGGTGCGGAGTTCTCAACGCGGTCTCCCTATCCCTCGGGACGCCGCCTGCTCGATGCGGGTGTGAAAGTGGCCCTCGCTACCGACTGCAATCCGGGGACGTCCTACGTCACCTCGATGTCTTTTGTCATAGCCCTGGCGGTGCGCGAGATGGGTCTGAGCGTGGACGAAGCGTTGTGGGCGGCCACGCGTGGAGGTGCGGCGGCTCTGCGCCGTGAGGACATCGGGCACCTGGAGGTGGGAGCTCGGTGCGACTTGGTAATCCTCAACGCGCCCCGCGTCGCGCACTTGGCCTACCGACCAGGGTCATCGCTAATTCGAGAAGTGTGGCGAAGTGAGAGTGGTGAGCACTGAGAGATTGACGAACCGCCAATGTCACGTCGAGTGGATTTCAGCAGTGACGCATCCATAAGTTGGGTTCGATATACACGCCAGTGTCATTGGCGCAGTCGAAGACGACGAGGTCAAGTGCTTCGGGCACCACGTAAGCCCCGCTCTGAGGAAAGAGCATGCCGGTCCAGGACTGCCATTCGTCGACTGAACCGGTGATTATCATCGATCGCTCAGCCGGTCCGAGAATAACTGCGCCCATTCGCTCGTGAAGGCGGATCCAAGGGTCGATGTGTTCGCCGCTCCCTCGGCGCCACTGGGCGAAATCGACCATTCGTGTCAGTGGGTAACTCGATTTGAGTGGGGGCCGCACTGGCGCAATGACGTGGGGGACGTCGTCGCTCTCGGCGCGACGTCGTAGTTCGCTGATGATGAGCGACGACAGGCCTTGGCCGCGATACCGCGGATGAACCGCGATCGCCATGATGCTGAGGGTGTCGTGTCTCGACGAATCGAGTTGCGACAGTGCTCGTACTAATGCGTCATCGTATCCGCCGGGGAGATTCTCCACGGTTTGATCCCACGCCAGGGTTATTCCCCAACCTCCGGCGACCACGTGATTATCACTGACCACGGTGATGTCGTAGCGCGCGAAACGTTCCTGCACGGCACTGACGAATTGGTGGGCGACTGGGTCGTGGAAGATGAATTCGGGCCACGAACTCTTGAACGCTGTCGCGAACTGATCATGAAGGTCCTCGCGTTCGGCGGTGGTGACGATCTCGAACTGTGGCATCTACCCATCGTAGGGTTCTGGTCAAATAGTACGGAGTCGAGGTGCGAGGAGCCGACAAGTTTCTTGCCGTGTCCTGCGACCTAATCGGACTGTGGTGGGGGCTCGCGGTCAGGACCGAGTGCTTAAACAGAAGTTGATCTGGGAAGTCCGACTCTCAACGAGTCACGTTGAACCACTTCGCTCAATTCGTCCAGGCGAACCGGTGGATTCGCGCGAGGCACACGCAGTGAGTGAGACGACGCCCAAGGGCAATAAGTTGTGGTGATGGCTACACCTCTCGCCCCCGAACACCTACCCTCCACTCTCGGAGGCCTTCGCGCGGCCGGCTTCGTTCAGCGCAGCGTCCGTGAGGAGATTCGAGTCAATCTTGAGCAGCGACTGCGCAACGGACAGTCACTGTCTTCGGCCGTGATGGGATATGAAGACACGGTGTTACCCCAACTCGAGACGGCGTTGCTGGCTGGCCACGACATCATTCTGTTGGGCGAGCGCGGTCAAGCGAAGACTCGCATGATTCGCTCCCTGGTAGATCTGCTCGACGAGTGGTTGCCCATTGTCGAAGGTTCTGAAGTACGCGATGATCCCTTGGCTCCGCTGTCGGTCTACGCGCGCCAGCTGGTAGTCGAGCGCGGTGAGGAGACGCCAATCTCGTGGGTGCACCGTTCGCAACGTTTCGCAGAGAAGTTAGCTTCGCCTGATACCTCGATGGCTGACCTCATTGGTGAAGTCGACCCCATCAAGGTGGCCACAGGGCTCTTCCTCGACGATCCCCGAGCATTGTCCTTTGGACTAGTGCCCAAATCGAACCGTGGCATCTTCGCCATCAATGAGTTGCCCGATCTCTCGGAACGAATTCAGGTCGGACTACTCAACGTGCTCGAGGAGCGCGACGTGCAAATCCGCGGCCACCTGGTTCGACTCGAACTCGACCTCCTGGTGGTTGCTACGGCGAATCCCGAGGATTACACCAACCGCGGTCGCTTGATCACTCCATTGAAGGACCGCTTCGGTTCCCAGATCCGCACGCACTATCCATTCGAGATCTCAACCGAGATCGCCATCGTTCAACAAGAGGCCAAGCTTCCCACCTCTGATCGACCCATTGAAGTTCCTTGGTTTATGGAAGATATCGTCACACGCGTGAGCCACGTGGCGCGCGCGAGTCACGTTATCTCACAACGCTCGGGTGTTTCCGTGCGGTTGTCCATAGCGAACTATGAGACGGTGGTGGCGAGTGCGCTGCGTCGCGCCCTGCGCACGGGCGACAGCGCTGTCGTTCCGCGCGTGAGCGACCTGGCCGCAATGGTGCAGTCGACTCAAGGAAAGATCGAATTCGACACGATGGATGATGAGGACGCCGATCAGGTGATCGCCGCGCTGATCTCCTTGGCTGTGCGCCAGTGCTTCATGGAACATGTTGTTCTCGAAGACGCGGGTGCCATTGTGGCAGCGTTCGCTTCTGAGGCGATCGTGCATACGGGTGATGATCTGGCTGATCAGGAATATCTGAATGTCCTGGCCGTAATGCCGGCTCTCGACGCCGCTGCGCATCGTGTGGCGGGTGAGGGCGCCAGCGACGGAGCCGTCGCTTCGGCGGCGGAGTTCGTCCTTGAGGGGTTGCACCTCACGAAACGATTGGCCAAGGATGCCTCGGGTGCGCGGGCCCTCTATCGCTCGAGGAATCGCTAGTGGCTATTCGTTATGGCTTTCGTCGATTTCGCGATGGCGATGATGACGACGTCGACGTCGACGAGTTCTTGCAACTTCTCGCTGATGACGTGATGGAGCATGGCGACCTTGAGGCCGCTATGGACCGTCTCCTCCAAGAGGGCTTCACCACTGCCGAGGGTGAACGCGTGGAGGGGTTACGTGAGTTGCTCGAGCGAACTCGCCGGCGTCGTCAGGAACTCGAGCGAGAGGGTGACCCCGACGGGGAACTTCAAAAATATCGGGACCGTCTCAATCAGATTGAGACCACGGAGGCAGCGGCGGCCGAGGATTTGATGGCCGAGGCCCTGGACTCGGGTGACGAACGTCGCATCGAGGTGACTCGAGACTTGGTCGATCAGCGTGCGATGCAACGTGACCTGATGGGCGATCGCCTCGGCGAGCGACTGCGGTCGTTCCGGGACTACGAGTTCATCTCCTCGGAGGCCCGAGAAGAGTATGAACAACTTGTTGGCGAACTCAATAGTGACTTGCTGGCCACGTACTTCGAGCAGAGCAAAGAGATGTTTTCGAATCCGGACTCGGCTGAGCTCGCGCGGGTGCGCAACATGATGGACGCCCTGTCAACCATGATCGAACAGGAGCGTCGCGGCGAGGCTATCGACCCCTCCTTCGAGGAATTCATGAAGGAGTACGGTGATTTCTTTCCCGGCGCGCAAACCTTGGACGACGTCGTGCGAATGATGGCCGAGCGCGCTGCGGCGGCCGAAGCGATGTTCAACTCGCTCTCCGCGGAGCAGCAGGGCGAGTTGCGCGGGCTGTTCTCGCAGATGATGCAGAACATGGATCTTGATTTCTCCTTAAGCCGTCTCGTCTCCAATCTGCGTCAGGCCACTCCCGACATCGACTGGCAGCGCGCACATCGCATGCGCGGGCATCACGACGGTTCTTTTTCTGACGCGACCGGAGTCGCCGAGCAGTTGGGACAGCTCCAAGGACTCGAGAACTTTCTGGGACGTACTCGGGCTGCTCACGGGTTGCCCGAGGTCGACATCGATGCCGTGCGACGGCACTTAGGCGACGACGCCGCGCGTCACCTGTCTCGCCTGCAACGCGCGCTACAGGGCCTCAAGGACCGGGGCTTCATAGACCGCGAACAGGGGCGACTTGAACTCACTGCTAAGGGCGTGCGTCAGATCGGACAACAGGCGCTCAAGGACCTATTCGGGCAGTTGCGTGACTCGCCGACCTTGGGGGGACACCGCGTGGCGACGGTGGCGCGTGGCGGCGACCGTGAGGAGACCGCCAAGGCGTGGGAGCCTGGCGAACCCTTCTCCTTGCACCTGCACCAGACGTTACGTAACGCGCTCTATCGACAAGGTCCCGGTACGCCGATCAAACTGCACCCCGATGACTTTGCGGTCGAGGAGTTTGAGGCGGCTCGTCGTTCGTCAACGGTCTTCGCTATTGATTTGTCTCTTTCGATGGCCATGCGGGGCAATCTTGTGCCGGCCAAGAAAATGGTGTTGGCACTCACTCAGCTGATCCGCTCGAAGTACCCGCGCGACTTTGTCGCGGTGGTGGGTTTCGGCGAGACCGCCCAGGAGTTACGTATTGAAGATATTCCCGCGTTGACCATCGACTACAACTACGGAACGAACTTGCAACACGCCTTGGCGCTGAGTCGTCACCTGATGCGCAATGAGCGCGGCGAGCGCCAAGTGGTCGTGGTGACCGATGGCGAACCCACCGCGCACCTCAATGACTATGGCGAACCGTTCTTCTCCTGGCCCCCGGTCGCTGAGACGCTGCAGCGCACGATGGCCGAGGTGCTGCGCTGCACCAAGGCGGGCATCGTCATTAACACCTTCGCCTTGGACATCGAACGTAGTCAGTTCCCATTCGTCGAGCAGATCTCACGAGTCAATGGGGGCCGCACTTTCTTTACGTCGGTGGACGAATTGGGCGTCTACGTACTCGACGATTTCGTGCGTTCGCGTCGCGCGGACTAAAGGCCCTAGATAGCCCCTGCCGCGGTGCCCTCGCCACGGGTGAGACTGGTGCGGGGCGATCAGAATGGGTGTTCATGTCCACAGCGGTACAGCGATCCATACGTTCCTCGTCCTACGCCTGGATCGCGACGGCCGTGGTGGTGATTATCGTGGTCACCCTAGTCGTAGTGAAGGTGACGAGGGGTTCGGGAGGTAGCACTGGGTTGAGCGACGTCGCGGCGTCGGCGACGCTGCAGAGCGAAGTGACCACTTCGAATATGAGGGTGGCCGACGCGACCCAAAAGTTGGTTTCTTCTTCCGTGGTGGCGCCGCTGACCCACATTACGGGCCAGCCTCCTTTGACTCTTGGGGGCAAGCCTGACGTGCTCTACGTCGGCGCCGAATGGTGCCCTTTCTGTGCGGCGCAGCGCTGGGCGCTCGCTGTAGCGCTGGGCCGCTTTGGCACCTTGTCGGGCCTCGATTTGACCTGGTCGTCGGACGCTGTGGGTGAAGCGTATCCGCGCACTCCGACCTTGTCCTTCGTTCACGTCTCCTACTCCTCGCCCTACATCAGCTTCGAGTCAGTGGAGACCGAGACGCGAACCCACCAACCGCTGCAGGCGCTCAGCCCGCGCCAGCAGGCGGTCTTTTCGAAGTACGACCAGAACAGCTACTTACCCGCGAATCAACCGGGCTACCCCGGGTCGATCCCATTTCTGGACGTGGGCAATAGCTACTTTCAGGCGGGTTCGAGTTTCTCTCCCGGAGTGCTCAGTGGATTGACCCAGTCCAGCATCGCTGCGGGACTGAGCGTGCCGAGCAACCCGGTGACCCAGGCCATCGTGGGTGCCGCGAACGAGATTACCGCTGGTATTTGCACGCTGACGCACGCTCAGCCAACGTCGGTCTGTCGCGCCGGAGCTATTACGGCGATGACGAAGTCGTCGATCTAGAGCGTTGGCGTGCTCGCCCGTCGAACGATATCGAGGAAATCCGACAAGTCGACGGGCTCAGGGCTCGCGTCGTCGCTGAAGTCAGGCAATGCGCTCAGGACCACCACGCAAGGCCCCGCTGACAACGCGGACTGCTCCTCGATAGAGTCCGCGGCCTCGGCGAGTTCTAGGGCCAAATCATCGGCGTCGTAGTAGACCTCGTCGTAGTCCTCCGACGCCACTTCGGCGACGGTGACGGCGAAGTGGGGCCCACTCTCGAGGGCGTCGGCGAAGAAACTCAAACAACCCAGTGAGTCGACGTAGGACCCCGACGTGACCAGGTCGAACATCGTCGCGATCAGCTGGTCTTGACGGATCGAAGAACATCTCACCCGTTGCGAAGCGTCGAGCGCATCAGCGATCTTCACGGCGAACTGTGCGAGATTGGTGCTGGGGGCGTAACCGACTTGATATTGACCCAGCGACACGGGGCTTCCGGTGATGCCTCCCCAACTCTGGCCACTCTGATCTCGGACGACTGTCGTCTCTACTAGCCCGACTCCGTAGGTAGTGCTGACCTCGATGACGTGGCATTGGCTCAGCTCTTCGATTCGCGTCATGGCATCGAAGGCGACGCTGGCGCGCTGGGCGGAGCGCGCACTGGCCCCCTCAGTGAAACGGTCGTGGAGCAACTTGAGGTCGAGCCCGAGTTGACGCCCGACGAAGAGCGTTGCCTTGAACCATGATTCCCAGGGAACGTCGCTCTCGCGGGCCAGCAACGCGTACGCGTCCAGCGCATCGTTAATCGCTCGTGTGGAGCTCGTGTGGCGTGCACTGACGAGACGTCGTCGCGCGAAGACCAGCAACGTGTCATCGTCGGCCTCACCGAGCGCATTTCGCACGTCCTCACGATGATCATCGAGTGAATCGAAGATCGAACGAACGGTGTTCGACAGTGAGTCGTCGATGGGGTTGTTGAGGAACCTCACGAGGTCGTCGTCACGACTCTCGTAGACCAATCCGGCGAAGGGGGAGAGTGCACTCATAGTTCACCACAGTAGGTGGGGAGAGGACGTGTCGTAGCCGTTCAAAATGACGAGGCATTACTTCGAAATCCGATTTGCATTCTCGAGGGAATTCCGACACAATGACACTGTTGTAATTACACCGGTGATGAAGATTGCTGGCGGGGAGGAAGTCGACATGGAAATCGTCAATGCGTTGGCTGGGATGGAAGATCGCGGTTGGCAGTCTCGGTCGAACTGCATGGGTGTCGATCCGGATCTCTTTTTCCCCGAGCGAGGGGCATCCACTCGAGAGGCTAAGGAAGTGTGCCGTGGATGTGTGGTGCGCGAGGACTGCCTCGAGTACGCCCTCGACAATGGAGAGAAGTTCGGTATTTGGGGTGGCATGAGCGAGCGGGAGCGCCGTCGCTTACGTCGCGCCCGTGCCCTGGAGCGGCGCGCCCAAGCGAGTTAGCGCAGCGACATGCGTGACTCGATGGTTGCGCTGTCACTGAGCCCTAGCTGGCTCCAACGTTGAGAATTCTCGCGTTGCAGCAGCGACCTTGGAATGAGTCCGACCAGTTCGGCACGGACAATGACGCCGGGCTCATCGATGTGTGAGGACACCTGGTCGTACACCTGCGAAGGGGTTACCAAAGACGTATCAGTGAAGTTGCAACTCACCTGAACCTCGTCGCCCACTTGTAGGCCGAGTGCTCTCACGCCAGGTCGGCGCACAAGTTTTGCCAATGATTTGGCCCGTTCGAGCGGTACGTCCTTGAGCCAGAGATTCCAGGCGACCAGAATCTCTCGCGCACCCACCACAACAGCACCACGGCGCTCGTCACGATTCGTGGGTCCCGCGTCCGGGGTCAAATCTTTGAAGGCGTGCGAACGCACGTAGGGCAGGGACCGCTCACCGTGGGGTAATGGCCCGTAGAGGAAGACCGGAACCTGGTGGGTTGCGGCGATCCACTGCGCGGTGTCATCTCGTAATTCACGGGCTTCGTCAATCACGTTGGGCGCAAGTGCGACGAAGGGAACAACATCCACAATCCCTAGGCGAGGGTGTACGCCCTCGTGGCACGCTAGGTCCAGCGACGTCATCGCTGCAGTGACGAGTGCGTGGACGTCGACCAGCAGTTGTGGCGCGGTGTTGATCAGAGTGAAGACGCTGCGATTATGAAAGTGGTCGCTGTGCCGGTCGCGTAGCGACAACCCCGCTGCGCGAGAGAATCGATCGAGCAGTCCATCGTCGCGGCCCTCGGAGATGTTGA
Organism: Acidimicrobiaceae bacterium; assembly: GCA_013044265.1. Classification (GTDB taxonomy): domain Bacteria; phylum Actinomycetota; class Acidimicrobiia; order Acidimicrobiales; family RAAP-2; genus RAAP-2. The sequence continues at coordinate 9,148 of JABEUQ010000184.1, read as the reverse complement.
TGACACACTCAAACACGCCACGACCCTAGACCGCCTCGGGCCTGCCAAGTATTCTTAATCAAGCCGGCGCCCGGCTCGTGGCGTCGCGGGAGCGAAAAGGTAGACTGGAACTCCCGTAGTACGACGTTCTCTTGAAGGAGCACCGTGAGCCAGGTTCCTAGCAGCGAAACGACCGTGGTCACCGACCCCGTTGGTCACGTCCAAGTCGTCTACCTTGGTCCCGTCGCCCCCCACTGGGAGTGCCGCATGGTCTTTGGTGACGAGGAGCAAATCCAGGCTTTCGTCGATCGCATTGACGCCCGCCTGCGATTCTTACCTCCTCACGACCCACAGTTTCGACGCAATCGCGAGCGAGTGAATCGCGACGCCGAGCGCGAAAACCTGCTTGTCGAGTGGAACCTCGGGTACGAAGAAGAGGCCTAGGCCAGTGGCGAGTTTGACACTCGCTCGTACCAGGCAGCGGCGTCACTGAGTTCGTAATTACTGGGCAATCCATCCACGCGAAGCAGCGCACTGAATGCCTCCAAAGTGTGCGAGAGCGCAATAGCGGTGACGAAGTTCCGCGCGAGTTCGTGGTGCGGACCTTGGTTCGAAATGCCAAAGAGTGCCGCCGCCGCGTCTTCACCACGTGCGTCGCTGAGGCGATGTCGACGCCACGCTTCGCTTAATGATGGTCGGGGTCCCAGCACTGCGGTGGTGATCTCTTCGGCGGCAGCATCGAAGAATGCACCCAACACACCACAGGCCGCATTGATGGCTCGTGTCGCGTCGGTTTCTCCGGGTAGCTCAATCTCGTCGAGTAGGGCTTCTGGATTGCTCATGAATGACGCCATGTTTTCGGGGTTAATCATGCCCTGTAATCGCGCCATCAAGTCACCTTGAGCGGCCGCTGATTCGCGTACCGCGTCGACGAGCAATGCGCGCAGAGCATCTCCCGTACCGGGTTGAGAGAGAACCAGCGACGCTACGAACTCACGTGCGAGTGCGAAGACGTAGACCTCGTCACGCTCGAGGGACCATTCTTCGGCGAAGGCGACGAGATTGTTGACGACGAAGTGTCGGGTGGCATTTTCGCGCGGCAGGGGAAGGGCCGACAGCGACCAAGCGCGTTCCGAGAAGTGTCCAGCGACCGAGCCCAGCTGAAAACCTAGGAAGAGCGGGCCCAGCGATCCGGCGAGTTGGGCCAGCATCGCTCCCCCTTCGACATTTTCGAGGTCGAGCGACGTGGGAGTCTCAGCCATGGGGCTAATGAGAGGTTTCCACTGGCTCAATGCCGCGAGGGTCAAACCCGAGCGGTTGACGGCAGTCACCTCAGGCTTTGAAGAGACACTGAAGAGGGCGTCCACGTGACGCCCCACGAGAGGCGCGAATTCTTCGAGTCGTTGTCGTTCACTCGGTTGAGCATTGGGGTCGCCGTCGTCGCCGCGCGCAACATTGACGGCTAGTTGCACGGCGGTTTGGAACCAGGCGTCGGGCCCTTGCTGTCCGAGCATCTTGAACAGGTCGCCGAACATGTCACCCATCGGAAAGTCAGTCACGTACATAACTTATTCGTGTTTACTCCATTGGTGTCAGGAAGCCACTTCGACGCGCGACCTAGCATGGATAGCCATGGCCACGGACGTCGCACTCGATATCGGCACGGCCCGCACCCGTTTAGCCACCGCGGATCGAGGCATCCTTTTCGACGAACCGACGATGGTGGCCATCGACACCACTTCGGGAGAGGTCGTCGACGTGGGTCACGGGGCGATTGACTTGATTGGCCGCACGCCACGGCACATGGTGGTGTTTCGACCACTGTCCCAAGGCACCACGGTGGATTTCGACGTGACGGCCCGGCTCATCGCCGGACTCTTCGAACGTGCCGGCGTTTCTAAGCTCAGTCGTGCCCGAGTGGTGATGAGCGTACCGTCGTTGGCGACATCGATCGAGCGCCGCGCGTTACGCCAAGCGGCCATTCAGGCCGGCGCGCGTGAGGTTTCGTTGATGGAGGCACCCATTGCTGCCGCCATCGGACTCGGACTCCCGGTGCAGGATCCCGTGGGGTCCGCGGTGACGGTGCTCGGCGCCGGGGCGTCAGAATCTGCACTCATCTCCTTAGGCGGCATTGTCTCTTCGGGGGCGCGTCGCGTGGGCGGTGGCGACATTGACAGTGCCATCGCGACTCTGTTGCGCCTTCGCCAAGGTGTCGTGGTCGCTCCTTCAATTATCGAGGAGCTCAAGATCTCGATGAGCTCGGCGCGTAGCCGCAGCCAAGGACAGTCCCACACCATCAGTGCGCGCGCAATAGAAGACGGCAAGCTTGAAACAGTCGAGGTGCGCGCCGAGTTGGTGAATGCCGCACTGGCCGACACGGTGAGCGCGACCCTGCGCCTCATCCAAGAGTGCTTGGCCGATGCGCCGCCGGACCTCTCTCAGGATGTGAGCACGCAGGGAATGGTGCTCGTGGGGGGGCACGCGCAACTCACCGACTTAGCCGAGTTGATTGCCCACACTACGGGTGTAACGATTCGGGTGGCCGACGAGCCGGGCACGGTGATCATTCGTGGACTACAGATGTGCCTGGAACAGATGTCGTCCTTGCACGGACTCTTTCGCCAAGTCGACCGTTAGATCAGTCTTCGCCTCGGCCCAATTGGTCGACGGCGGCACGTACCTGCCAGTCGCGGTCCTCGCTCGCTCGCGCCAGCGCGGCGTCGATGTCGGGTCCCTCGAAATTGGCGAGTGCCACGATGGCGCGTCGTCGCACCGCGGGCTTATCTTCCAGGGCTGCCAGAATCACGACTCGTGCGCGGTCCTCACCGATTGCCCCCAGTGCCGCGATGGCTGATTCGCGACACCGTGCGTCCTCGTGTTGGCTCGCCACGCTGATCAACTGCTCCACGGCGGGGACGTAGAGGTGTTCGCCCAGGGCAAATACCGCGCCGTCAACCACCAGAGCGTCGGTGTCGCTGAGGGCCTCGATGAGCAAGGCGAAGATGGTCTCCTCCAGCAATGGGGCGCCGGCGATCAGCGTTAACGCCTCGCGGCGCACGTCCACGTCCTCGTCACCGAGGGCCCTGCGCCAGACCTCGTCGGAGACGATGTCGCGGCGCAATGCTGCGCGCAACGCCAAGATTCGCCGCCGAGGGAGGACGTCGCCAAGCCGGGCGACGATGAAAGCGTCGAGACTGGCATCCTCGCGGTATCCCGCCGCGAGAAGGAGGGCGTCGACGTCGTCCGGTAGCGTTGATTCATCACTGTGCACGAGTCCATCTCACCACCTTCTCGACCTCGGCGTGGCCTTCGTCGTTTCTTGACGACTCTCGCGGTCGTCGTGGTACTGCTCGTGGGGCTGCGATCGTGGTCGACAAATATCTATGCGATCACCCCGGGTAATGCCACCAACGTCGCGCCGTTAGTGAGCGTCAAGGGACTGGGCACTGATCCTCATCGTGACCGCATCATGCTGGTTGACGTCTTCTTGCAACCTTTGTCGCAGCTGCAGTACCTCTACATGAAGATCTTTACGAACCACGTCGAGTTTCTGAGCGCTAATCAGTTGCTCGAACCTGGTATTCCCGCGAGCCAACTCGTGGCGCAAGGATTCTTGCAGATGAGTGACTCCCAGACCGCTGCCAAGGTCGCAGCTCTCAGGGCGCTTGGTTGGAAAGTACCCGCGACGTCCGCCGGTGCCGTGGTCACTGGTGTCGTGGACAATACCCCCGCTTCGCGTGCGGGGCTCAGTGTTGGTGACGAGATCATCGCCATCGATGGTCACGCAGTCACTTCATCGTGTTCGCTCGTGGGTGCTCTCGTGCACGTCGCGCCCGATACCAAGTTGTCGTTGACCGTGTTGCCCGGCAAATTCAGCGCCACCGGTGTCTTGACCAGATCGCGAGCGGTACACATCGCCGTCACCACGGCGGTCTCACCCAATGCGTCGACCGCCACGAACTGTGCACAGTTCCCCACGGCGGGCCCGTCGTGGTTAGGTATTGCTCCCGAAGATGGTCTCGATTACGCATTACCCGGATCCATCACTCTGAACACTGCCAATATCGGGGGACCTTCAGCAGGTCTCGCGATGACCTTGACGCTCATCGACACGCTGAGTAGAGGTTCCCTTACTGGGGGCCGAGTGATCGCCACTACTGGAACCATTGACTCTTCGGGCAACATCGGGGCGATTGGTGGCGCGGCCGAAAAGACCATTGCCGTTGAGAATGCTGGTGCCCACTATTTCTTTGTTCCCCAGGGTGACTACGCCGCCGCCAAGAGCACCGCCAATGCCAGTTTGCACGTCATTGGTGTGTCAACGTTGTCCCAGGTCCTAGCTGATCTACGCAAATTGAGGGGAGCGGCGCCGGTGCCCTACAGTGCCCCCCATTAAGCCATAATTTGCCCCTCCTAGGGCCTAGGCTTAGAAGAATGGAAGAACGGCGAATGCTCTCGACGACGCGTCAATCATCGACTGAGATCGCTCGAACCAACTTCAACACGGTGCGCAAAGGTGGCCTCGATCCCCAAGAGGTCCGTTCGCACCTCGAAACCGTCTCACGCGAAGTCGGTCATCTTGAGAGCCGCATTCGTGACCTGCAGGAGCAACTCTCTGAGGCCCTGCGTCGTGCGGCGAATCCCACTTTCGACGAAGCAACGCTGGCCAGCGCTCTGGGTGCTCAGAGCGCGGCGATATTGCGCTCGGCCCACGAAGAGGCCGGTCGCGTCACCGCCGAAGCCCAGGAGCGCTCGACGCTGTTATTTTCCGAGAGCCAAAAGCGCGCCGCCAATCACCTTATTGAGGCTCAAGAGCGCGCCGGGGCGATGTTGACCGAAGCCGAGCACGCTGCCGCGCAAATCGACCACGACGCCAGACTCGCCGCCGAACGTCTGATCGAGTCGGCCAAAGTGAATGGTGACGCACTGGTCGAACGTGCCCGTGGACAAGGACGGGCGATAGTCGAGCAGGCCAATGAGGCTCGTCGACACGTGCTCAATGATCTGGCGCTCAAGCGCAAGGCCCTGCATATCCAGATTGACCAATTGCGGGCCGCACGTGATTCGATGAACTCTTTCGTGTCAACCGTGCGTGAGCAAGTAGATGCGGTGCTCGACAACATCAATGGTTCGGACGAGGCCGCGCGCGCCGCCGCTCTCGAGGCGCTGCGTGTTCGTGCGCCGAGCCCGGATCTCACCGAAGAAGAGTTACTCGCCGGAACTCCGCTGCGTCACGTACCCGAGCCCCAATTGAATGCACTCGCGCCTTCGAGTGCGGTGAGCAATCTCCAGCCAGTCACCGCACCCACGCCGACGGCTCCCCCGACAGTCGCGAATGCGACGGAGGTCCTCACCTCAGACAGTCTCGACACCGAGTCCTTCGTCGACGATGATGCCACCGGTACTGACGTGGTCAATGAGATCTTCGCGCGCCTGCGCAAAGCCACGCTTGAAGAGCGCGGCGCCACCGCGACCACGCCGAAGAAGACTGCAGCGCCGGCAAAACTCGAGACGCCGCTCGACGAACTTTTTGCACGCCGCGACCAGGCAATCAACGAATCTCTATCGGTGTTGACGCGCAAGGTCAAGCGTGCACTGCAAGACGATCAAAACGTCACGTTGGAGCGCTTGCGTGACGTCAAGGGACCAATTGTCTCTGAACTCGAGGACGAACTCGAACAGCGACGTCGTTACGCCGATGCGGCCGTGGACGCCCTCGCTGACGCCACCGCGGCGGGCGTGCAGTTCGCCTTCGACGAAGCGGGCGTTGTCAGCGAGGCGGACGCGCGCGTGGGCATCGACGACTGTGCGGCCGATCTTGCAGTGACGATTGTCTTAGCGCTGCGCAAACGAATCCTGGCCGATGGCAACGGCGACGCCGCGGAGCGTGCCAATGCTGCCTATAAGGAGTGGCGTGGCGCCCGCGTTGAACGGCTCTGCACCGACGCCGCCCGACGGGCCTTTCACCTGGGTGTCACCACTGCGAGCGCTGGTCGCACACTTCGATTCTTTCCGGCACCCAATGACGCGCCCTGTGACGCGTGCGCTCTGGACGCCGCCGCTCCACCGCGGCCCGCGGGCCAAGCTTTCCCGAGTGGATCGGCCTATCCGCCGTTGCACGCGGGTTGCGCCTGCACTGTGGTACCGGCCTAAATTCTGACCTAGGCTCTCAGGGTGCGCTCACCCTCGGACGTCAGCCCTCCTACCCGTCTCAGCCGCCCGTCGCGACGTCTTTGGATCGGTACCGGGGTCTTCGTATTAATCATCTTGGTGGCGTCCCTGCGCACTCTCGCGGTGATCTGGACGGACCAAATGTGGTTTTCCCAGGGTGGCTTCGGCCAGGTATTCAACACGATGTGGGCGACGAAAATTGGTCTGATCGTCGTGTTCGGCGTCATCTTCTTTGCCCTGATGTGGGTCAACTTGATGTTGACCGATCGGTTCGGCGCGCGCGACCTCAGCTTCGAACCCGAAGACGAAGTGGTGCGCCGCTTTCAGAACGCCGTGCGACCCTACGCGGGCCGTATCTACGCTGGCATCGCCGTCCTCACTGGATTCATCGCGGGCCTCAACGCTTCGGGTCAGTGGCAGACGTGGCTGCTCTTCGTCCACCGCCAGTCCTTTGGCCAGACGGACCAGTTGTACCACAAGGACATCGGTTTCTACGTCTTCGATCTGCCCTTCGCGTCTTTCGTGGTGACCTGGACCATTGTCTCGCTCATCGTCATCTTGGTCGTGACGTCAGTGCTGCACTTCTTCAATGGCGGAATTCGAACGACTCGCCAGTCCCCGCGCGTGGCACCGCGCGTGAAGGCCCACCTGTCGGTCATTGGCGCGGCCATTGCGTTGATGAAGGCCTTGGGGTACGTCATCGCTCGCTGGGAACTGGTGAATTCGACCAACGGTGTCGTGCAGGGTGCGGGCTACACCGACGTGCACGCGCGAATGCCCGCCTTGACAATCCTGATCTTCTTGTCGCTGGCGTCGGCGTTGATTCTGCTCGCCAATGTACGCTCGCGCGGCTGGTCGTTGCCTGCCGTTGCGGTCGGTCTCTGGGCTTTCGTCGCCCTCATCATTGGCGTGCTCTACCCGACCTTCCTCCAAACTTTTAAAGTGAGCCCCGCGCAGGCCACTCTCGAGGCGCCCTACATCACACGTAATATCGCCGCGACACGTCAGGCCTACGGACTCAACAACGTGCAATACCACTCCTTCGCGGCAGTGAGCACGGTGCCCGCGGCCGTCTTGAAGGCCGATAGCGATACGCTCAACAACATCCGCCTGTGGGATCCGGATCCCAGTATTGCGCTCGCGACGGTGACCCGACGTCAGTCAATCCGTGCCTACTACTCCTTCTCTACGCTGGCTGTCGACCGCTACATGGTCAACGGCAAGGTAACTCCAGTATTGATTGGCGCGCGTGAGTTGGCTCCGGCGAACCTGACCTCACCAACGTGGGTGAACACTCACTTGCAGTACACCCACGGTATTGGCGCGGCCGTCTTGGCCGCCAACCAGGTCGACCCCACCACCGGTAACCCGGTCTTCAACGTTTCCAATGTGCCCCCAGTGTCGACCGGAGGTTTGCCCCAGCTCACGACCCCGGACATCTACTTCGGTATCGGTGATACGGGTTGGGTCGTCGCCAACACCAAGCAGGCCGAACTCGACTACCAGACTTCGTCCGGACAACCAGTCGAAACGCACTACGCCGCCAAGGGCGGGGTCGCCGTCGGAGGATTCTTGAGCCGACTGGCGCTCGCGGCACGACTGGGTGACTTCAACTTCTTGATCTCCAACCAGATCACCCCGCAGTCTCGGGTGCTCTTCGTGCGCGATGTGATGCAGATGGCCCAGAAGGCCGCCCCGTTCCTCTCGTTCGATGCACAGCCCTACGCGGTCATTGCCAACGGCGCGGTCAATTTCGTGCTCGACGGCTACACCACCACGAATCAGTACCCGTATTCCCAGAATGCGAGCAACTTAAACGTCAGTCAAGGTGGTCTGCCCTACAGCTTTAACTATGTGCGCAATTCCGTCAAAGTTGTCGTCAACGCCTACACGGGCAAGATGACCTTTTACATCATGGATCCGACCGACCCGATCATCCGTGCCTACGCGGCGGCCTTCCCCCACATGTTCCAGCCTCTGAGTGCGATGCCCTCGGCCATCCGTCAGCACCTGCGCTACCCGACGGACTTGTTCGCGGTGCAGGCGGCGACCTTGGGTCGCTACCACATCACGTCGGCGAGTGCTTTTTACAATGCGTCAGACCGCTGGGAAGTATCGCCCACCACTGGTGCTGGTGCCCCGAGTCAGAGTTTGCAGCAGACCACCGTCACTGACGTGAATGGCAACATCGTCTCATCGAGTCTGTCGCCCATGGCCCCCACGTACCAAGTGGGATCCCTTCCGCAGGCCAATCATCAGCAGCTCCTCGAATCGGTAGCCTTCGTGCCGGCGGGTAATTCTTCGACCGTGCAGAGTCTCAGCGCGTTCATGGTCGCCACGAGTGATCCAACAGACTACGGACAGCTGAACGTGTACATCACTCAGCGCGGACAGTCCACCACCGGACCCGCTCAGGTCGACTCCGAAATTTCGGCCAACGCCAGCGTGTCCTCGGAGGTCACGTTGCTCGACCAGCACGGATCTCAAGTCATCTTGGGTAGCGACCTGATGGTCCCCTTGGACCAGAGCGTGCTCTATATTCGCCCCTTCTACGTGAGCTCCACGTCGAACTCGATGCCCCAACTGCGCTACGTCATCGCGGTCTTCAATCAGCAGGTGAGCATCAGCCCGACCTTGGCGGGCGCCATCGCGGGCGTATTGGGAGGAGCGGTTCCGACAACGACGACTGGTGGCACTGCCGGAGGCACTACGAGCGGTAGCGGCAAGACGGGTCAGACGGCTGCCTACTACTTGGCGCAAGCATCGGCCGACTACAGCGCGGCACAAGCGGCGCTGAAGGCTGGCAACCTTGGTACTTATCAGAATGATGTGAAATTGATGAACCAACAACTCCAACTCGCCCAGAAGGCTCTCGCCGGATAAGACACCTCCGGAATGGTGGTGCACAACTTCTGATAGGATGTAAGTCCACAACGCGGGGTGGAGCAGTCTGGTAGCTCGTCGGGCTCATAACCCGAAGGTCGTAGGTTCAAATCCT
>JABEUQ010000183.1 GCA_013044265.1 Acidimicrobiaceae bacterium | reverse complement strand
CTTGGTGCGGTGGCGCAGCGTGGCGAACGTGGACTTGATTACGACAGTGGCTCGCCGGCGTGACATACCGTCACCGAATCACTGTCGTTCGGCCCAAATCCTGGCTCAATCGGTCGAGTATGCGTTGCGTCGCATGACCATCTCCGAAAGGATTACCATGGTTCGCGAAGTGCGCGTACCAAGATGGATCGTCGAGCAAACGCTCGCACTGTCGCACAATCACTTCAGCCGACGTGCCGACTCGCAGAGCGGTATGGGCAGCTATCCCTTCAGGTCTCTCAGTCGTCTCACGAAGCAATAGCACAGGTTTACCAAAGGTGGGTGCCTCCTCTTGGACGCCACCGGAATCAGTGAGGATGACGTGTGCGTCGCGCAAACTCGACACGAAGTCAACGTAGTTCAACGGCTCCACAATACGGATACCCGGTTGATTCACCAATTCCGGAACGAGGACTCTGCGTACTGACGGGCTGAGGTGCATCGGGAGCACAATCTCGACGTCACCACGGGTACCGAGGGTCCTCAACGCCGCGGACACCTCCCGCATGCGTACACCTTGGTTCTCTCGACGATGTAGCGTGACGAGGATCTTGTGGCCAGTCCCTTCAAAGACGCTGTGGCCCATTCCTTGCGCGACGATCCACTCGAGACTATCGACAACGGTGTTGCCGGTGACCTCAATGCGTGTTGGATCAATCCCCTCTCGCTGAAGGTTGCGCGAAGAAGAATCGGTCGGGGTGAAGTGCCACGTCGCCAACACCGACACCATACGACGATTCATTTCTTCGGGGAACGGGTCCCACTCGTCATTAGAACGCAGGCCCGCCTCCACATGCGCGAGTGGCACCTTGCAGTAGAAACTGGCAAGCGCACAAGCCAATGCCGTTGTGGTGTCGCCCTGGACGAACACGACGTCTGGTCCCGAGCGCGCCAAAACATCCGATGCGGCCACTACCACCGCAGCCGTCAAGGAACTGAGGGTTTGATCGGGCGTCATCAGACGTAGGTCCTCATCACATTCCACGCCTAGGTCTTGGAGGACGTGATCCAACATCTCACGGTGTTGCCCCGTGGAGATCACGGTCAGTGACCACCGCGGGTCGCCGCGCATTGCTCGAATCACGGGTGCCAATTTGATGGCTTCGGGACGAGTACCGATGAAAACAACGGCTCTCACGAAATCGGCACCGCCGCCACCCGCGGAGTCTTCACCCAGTTCTTCCGCCTAAACAACATGCGTCCCCAGGCACGAGCAGTGGCAATCACCCATACGTAACTGTAGAGCGTGAAGACAAAACCGAACGCTGGAAGTTCCCAGAACCGCAGACGAGCATCACTGTGGTGTTGGTAGGTCGTCAAGAATGCCGTAATCGGAGCCAGCATCAAGAACGCGCTGGCCGCGTTGCGAATTCCTCCGTAAGGCAGGAAAGATAAGAACTCGTTGTGGAAAACGTACCACCCAAACAACGTTGACAACCCGGTAAGTAATAGAAAGGTAACGACTACAACAGTAACAACGAGCAGTAGGTAGACCACCAGATCAAGTCGCGCGGCGAGTCTCACCTTAGACGACTTCAACAATTGGGGGATGTGCTTCCAGCACTGATAGTGACCCTGAATCCACCGGGTTCGTTGTCTCAGCAGTGGTCGCCACCGAGTGAGGCCCTGTTGATGCACGAAGCAGCGGTTCGTAAATCGAGTCTGCCAACCAAGCGCAACGAGGGCCAAGCCGAGGTCGAGATCCTCGGTGAGTGCCGTGGGCGTCCATGGCGCCCGACCAAGTTCATCCAAAGCCGACAGTCTGGTGAACTGCCCATTACCGCCGAGCCCTGACGATCCGATACGGTCTCGTGCGACTTGGACGAAGGAACTGAAGCCAACGAATTCCATATCCTGGAGTCGGGTGAGCAGATTGCTCGTGGCGTTGGCGATTTTGACACCGATTTGGAGTTGGCCGACTTGCGCGTCCGCGAAATATGGCGTAATGACCGACATCGTGTCCAAATCGAGTGAGCCATCGGCGTCTACGATCCCGATTAGGACTTCGCTAGGACTCCGGCCGGCAAGGATGCCATCGCGAGCTCGGATCAATTCGTGAACCGCGGCTAATCCGTGGTTAAGAGCAGCACTCTTCCCTAGCCGCGCCTCAGGAAATTGCCGCTCAACGATCAACAGTCGGTCCGTGCGCGCCGCAACCTCTTGAGCGATCGTCCTTGTGGAGTCGTCAGATCCGTCATCGACCATCAAGATCAGGAGATTGTCGTAGGGAATTTCAAGAAGTCTATTCAGGGACTGCCCAATCACCTTCTCCTCGTTAAGTGCCGGTACCATTACCACGACGAATGGTTGGTAATGACTTTCATCTAACTCAGATTGGTTACGTTCACGTCGCATGGAGGCAATCCATAATGCGACGTAATACAGCACTACTACCGAAACGAACGAAGATGCCCACGTGGTATCTGAGAGTAGAACGACGACGCGATTCACGCTCGACCCACTTCGCGACGCACCAGTAGTGGCGCGTTCAACCCCCCCGAATACACCATTCCAACGCCCACTCTGCGATTAGTAACTAAAGATAGGCAAGTAGAAGAGGAACCCACTCTTCACGGTGAGTCGCGCAGTCAGTCTGTAGTCGTGTCCCCTCGTGACGTGAAATTCCTTGGTCCCATGAATTGTGCCCGCGGGATTATTGAATTGAATGAAATAGTTACCCGTCTGGAGTTGACGAGGAATACGGTACTGCCCAAGCCGATTCGTACGAACAATAGCGTCCACCTTTTGCTTGCCCCGGATCTCCTGATACAGGACGACTCGGACCCCGCCATCGCCTTTGCCCTGCGAATTCAGAACCTTGCCGTAGACAACATCGTGACCGGAGGTTCGAGCCAAGGATGCCGCAAACGCCGACGAGGGCGGCCCGGCTAGGAATCCCATAAGACCAAGCAACACGAAAAGGGAGAACCCACCAACCGCCACGTGCTTCGTTACTCGCGCCGCCTTACCGCGGGCTCTGGACCCTCTCACTAAGCTGAACACGCAACCTCCCCCTCATCTCTTAATTCCATCCCGATTAAGTCCACTTGTAGGCAACCACGACCCACACTCACGCCGACAGTCAACCAATAGTTTGACCACTCTGCTGTTCCATTGGGCTTCGCAATTATGTCACAACAACACCCACCACTATCCTTAAACGTCAGTATTAAATATCAGTAATAAATGTCGTTACGGAACTTCACAGAATCACTGGGTTAACCAACGAATATTGGTCGGCACACATGGCTTAGCAATGGTGAGCATTTATGCCGCCGAAACAATCTCGGTACTCCCAACGCAATCGCTTAGAACTGCCACTGACGCTCGGTGTAACAAGTAACTACATGCAAGCAACGAGAGAATTCGCTGGCAATTCCTGGAGAGAATCCCAAATCATCGACTCTCGATATCTACTGCCTCATCGTGCCCGAAGGACTTACTTAGAAGTTACGCTCGCGAAACACCGCTCAAATCTTCAACACACTCGCAATTAGCCCAACAATTAGTTCACAAACACATCAGTCCAAGGGGTGCCCCTACGCCACCGGGGCCATGGTGGCGCCCACGCCGCTCTGGGTCGCGCCCCCGGTCGGAATCGTGACCGCGACGGCGCCGGCCTGGGTGCTGGCTCCCCCAACCGAT
>JABEUQ010000182.1 GCA_013044265.1 Acidimicrobiaceae bacterium | reverse complement strand
GCGCCACTCAGCCCGTATCTCTCCTACGCCTGTTACGCGCTCTTGTCACTCGTGTGGATCGTTCCGGATCGGCGTCTCGTCCGCGAGCACCGTCACTAGTCACCCGAGTCATCCGGCGTTGCACCCGGTCGCTCGCGCGTAGTTGGCGAAGCTCGACGAGTACAGCGCGACCGCGGAGGGGTTCGAACGCACCAGGCTAAAGCGCCACCGTCGCTGTTCCTGGTGCCAGTAGTCGTGCAAGATGACACCACTTATCGAGTAGGCCACGACCCACCATCCGTTCGAGACAGGACTCGCGCTCAGCGTCGTCGCGGCGCCGGGGGCCGACGGACATTCGTGATGCCACCGCAGGTACCGCGAGCGCGCAATGACTGTGCGCGAACTCGCGTCAAAGCGTTCCCACACCGGGGCGACGTCGTTCACCTGGTAGTCGTGATTGAACTCGGTGGCGACGAGCGTCAACTCAGCGGCCGTCGCGGGCTCGGTCGATGGACCGTGGTGTGAACGCACCGAGAGCACCAACATCACCACCACCAAACCCGCCACGATCCAGCGGACACGAGATCGAAGATGCGCAGTAGCCACGACGACACAAAGTAGCGACAAATCATGAGCGCTCCGTCACCCAGTTTTAATCTGGACGCCGCCGGTGCACCCGGTCAGGGGACATATGGTGAAAAAGGTGATTGTGCGATTTACCCCCATGGGCTATAGTTCATTCCCCCTATAAAAATTCTGAGCGGACCAATCTGAGGCGATGCTCCCCGACCGAAAGGATTCCGCGATGAAGTCTTTTGACGCGCTCGAATCAAACGTACGTTGGTATTGCCGGCGTTGGCCCACCGTGTTCACTGCAGCCTCGGGCAGCGTGATCACCGACGAAAATGGCGTGGAGTATCTCGACTTCTTCGCCGGCGCGGGCGCCCTCTCGTACGGCCACAACAACCCCCTCTTCGTCGAGGCGGCCATCGAGCACTTGCGCTCGGGGCGACTGTTGCACTCCCTGGACACTTTCACCGTCGAGAAGCGTGACTTTCTCGACACGATCTCACGCACCATCCTGGCGCCGCGTCAACTCGACATGGTCGTTCAGACGGTGGGACCCACCGGCGCGACCGCGGTGGAAGCCGCGTTGCAATTAGCCCAGCGCCTCACCGGGCACCGCGCCGTACTCGGCTTCGAGGGTGGCTATCACGGTATGAGCTACCGCGCCGCGTCGATCTCGGCTTCGATGGCCGGACGCGAGACCAGCGCGCACTTGAAGGACTTCGTGGCGCTGCCCTACGTGAAGCACGTCACCGACGCCGATATCGAGCTCCTCGACGCCACGCTCCGTGCAACCGTGAACGGCCAGCGCATCGGCGTCGTCATCATCGAGCCCACCCAGGGTGAGGGTGGCGCGCGCCCCTTCGACCCGGTCTACCTGGCCGCTATCCGCCGTATCACGAGTGAACTGGGCATCTTGGTGATCGCCGACGAGATCCAGGCCGGCGTTGGACGCACCGGTCCCTTCTTCTCCTTCGAAGGCTCCTCACTCGATCCCGACATCATCTGCGTGTCCAAGTCCATCAGCGGACTGGGCTTGCCCATGGCGATCAACCTCGTGCGCCGCAGCCTCGACACCTGGAACCCGGGTGAGTTCTCGGGTACCTTCCGTGGCAACAACCTGGCCTTTAAGACGTCGGCCACGATGCTGAACCACTACTGGTCGGACGCGACGCTCGAGAAGAACACCGAGCTCTTTGGCCACACCACCCGCACCGCCTTGGAGGCCATGGCCGAATCCTTCGGCGCGGGCACCTTCGACGTGCGCGGTAACGGCATGTTGAACGGCCTCGATGTACGCGAGACCGAACTAGCGACCGCGATCTCGCGCCACGCCTTCGAGCGCGGACTGATCGTCGAGACCTGTGGCCCGGGCGACACGATCGTGAAGCTGTTGACGCCCCTGGTGATCGAGCCGGCTCAACTTGACGAAGGACTGCGTCGCCTGGCCCTGGCCGTCGAACAGGCCACTTCGGCACGTTGAACAACACCAGCGCCTGGCGCGAGTACTTCGTCGCCACCGATGAGCAGGGTCTACACGTACTCGCCGAGGCCGCCTCACTCGCGGTCAGGTCACTCGACCAGCCCCACGAGGGTCCGCGCACGAGTCTCGCGCCGTCGCAATTGCGCGCGGGCGTGCGCGCCCTCGAGGTCTGTGCGCGCGAGGGCGTGGCACTCGCCACGGTGCTCGAGGAACTCGGCACGGCGGTGTGGGCCCACGGCGTGCGGCCCCTGGATGTGGCCTGCGTCGCGCACCTGCACCCACCCAGCGTGGTCCCCGCGGTCGTCACCGAGTTGACCATCGCGGCGTCGAACCAGTCCATGGATTCCTGGGACCAAGCCCCCGTCGCGACCGAAGTGGAACTACACCTCATGGAGTTCCTGGGGCGACGCCTGGGATTTTCGGATAGTGCCTCAGGGGTCATGACCTCCGGCGGTACGGCCTCGAACGTGCTCGGCCTCACGTTGGCGCGTTCGTGGGCGGCCTCCACGATCGGCGTCGACGTCTTGAAGACCGGTCTACCCGAGGAGGCTCGCCGTTGGCGTTTCCTGGCCTCGGACCAGGCCCACTTCTCGGTGCAGCGAGCGGCCGGACAACTCGGACTGGGCCGTGACGCGGTCGTCACCGTGGCGAGCGACGAATCAGGGGCCATGGACATCCGCGCCCTGGACAGCGCCCTCTCCCAACTCGACGCGCAGGGTCTCGTGCCCATTGCCTTCTCCGCCACCGCCGGCACCACGGACCTTGGTGCGATCGACCCCCTGGCGCAGATCGCCGAGCGCGCTCGCCATCGGGGCGCCTGGTTCCACGTCGACGCCGCGGTGGCGGGCGCCTTCGTCATGTCCGACGTCCTGCGCGAGCGACTCGCGGGCGTCGAGCTCGCCGATTCAGTCACCGTGGACTTCCACAAACTCTGGTGGCAGCCCTTTAACGCCTCGGCGCTGGTCGTGCGCGACGTCGAGCGCTTCGACTTGTTGCGCGTGCGTTCGAACTACCTCGACCGCGGCGACGAGCTCGAGGGCATGATCAACCTGGTGGGGCGCTCACTGGACACGTCGCGACGTTTCGACGCCGCCAAAGTCGTCGCGTCACTGCGCACCATTGGTCAGCGTGACTTCGCCGCCATGCTCGAGCACCTGGTGGGGCTCAACGACTACTGCGCACGCCGCATCACCGTGGGCGACGACTTCGAACTACTGGCGCCGGCCTCGAGTGTCACGTGTGTCTTCGACGCTCCCGGCGCGAGCGCGGACGACCTGCGTCGCGTACAGCAAGAGCTCCTCGCCGAGGGGGCCATGGTGCTCGGTCGCACCGAGATACGGGGCCGCGCGGCCCTCAAGTTCACCTTCATGAACCCCCTCGCCACCTTCGAGGACGTCGACGAGTTGCTGCGCGTCGTCGCACAGCGTCTGCACCGTAGGTAGCCACTCTCACGGCTACCATCACGAGTGCCATGTCGTCCACGCTCGCACTCGAGGTCTCCCAACTGCGAGTGGTGCGTCAACACAACGAGATCCTCAAATCCCTCAGCTTCGACGTCGCGGCGGGAGAACTCGTCGGTCTCCTTGGACCGAGCGGTAGCGGCAAGAGCACCCTGATGCGTTCGCTCCTGGGCGTGCAGGCCATCACCAGCGGATCGGCAGTGATCCTGGGGGAGAATGCCGGGTCGCCCGCGCTGCGGCGACGCATTGGCTATATGGCCCAGGGCTCAGCCATCTACACCGACTTGAGCGTGTCGGAGAATCTCGCGTACTTCGCCGGCGTGCTCGGCGTGGACCGCTCTCGGGTCCATCACGTGCTCGAGGTGGTGAATCTACGCGCCCTGGCTGCTCGACTCGTCTCCTCGCTCTCGGGTGGCGAACGCTCTCGGGTCTCGCTCGCGGTCGCGATGCTCGGTGCTCCGCCGCTGCTGATCCTGGACGAACCCACGGTCGGACTCGACCCCGTCTTGCGCCAGGACCTCTGGAACACCTTCACCCAACTAGCGTCCAACGGCACCGCGGTACTGGTCTCGAGCCACGTCATGGACGAAGCCGCACGCTGCGCGCGGCTGCTGCTACTACGTGAGGGACACCTCCTCTTCGACGACACGCCCGCGCAGCTACTGAGTCGAACGGGGGCCGGCGACTACGACGACGCCTTCGTGCGACTGATCAAGGGCGCGCCGTGAGTCTGCGTCGCACTGCGCTAACGATGCGACGCATCATGCAACAACTGCGCCACGACCCGCGCACCATCGTGCTGCTCTTGGTGGTGCCTTCGGCGCTGGTCGGTCTGCTCGCGTGGAGTCTGCAGAATCGTCCGGGCGACTTCGACCAGTTCGGACCTCGACTACTGGGAATCTTTCCCTTGACCGTCATGTTCCTCGTGACGTCGGTGACGACCCTGCGCGAACGTACCAACGCGACTCTGGAGCGTCTCCTCACGATGCCGCTGGCCAAGGCCGAGTTGATCCTGGGCTACGCCGGGGCCTTTGGATTGGTGGCCGTCGTGCAGAGCGCCCTGGTGTCGACGCTCTCGTACACCTGGTTCGGCCTCTCACATCAGGGGGTCCCCTGGCGCGTCAGCCTGGTGGCGTTGTGCGCGGGCCTCCTCGGCACTTCCTTCGGCTTGGCCCTCAGCGCCCTCGCGACGACCGAGTTCCAGGCCGTGCAGTTCATGCCCGCCTTCATCTTGCCCCAGCTTTTGCTGTGCGGCCTGATAGTGCCCCTGGCCCAACTACCCGACGCCCTGCGCTACGTGGCCGACGTCGTGCCCATGAGCGCCGCGGTACACGCCATCACCCCGGGGCAGTCCAGGACGTACTACGTCGAACAGTTCGCCATCATGCTCGGGTACATCGGCGCCGCGCTCATGGTGGGTTCGACCACGCTGGGACGCCGCACCAAGTAGCCGCGGACCTCGACGGTAGAATTCAGGGGTGACTCATACGCCAAGTGGCGCGGTACCGGCCAAGATTCGTGAGCCCAAGGTCATCCTCTACTACCACTTCACTCCCCTAGAGGATCCCGAGGCGATACGCCTGTGGCAACACACCTTGTGCGAATCTCTCGGCCTCACCGGTCGCATACTGATCTCAGCCCACGGCATCAACGGCACGGTGGGCGGTCCGCTGGCCGCGGTGAAGAAGTACGTCAAGGCGACCAGGGCCTACCCGGGCTTTCACGGGCTCGACGTCAAGTGGTCCGAGGGGACCGGCGAGGACTTCCCGCGCCTGCGCGTGCGTGTGCGCGATGAGATCGTCTCCTTCGGGGCACCGGGCGAATTGAGGGTGGACGAGCACGGCGTCGTGGGGGGCGCGCAACATTTGAGTCCGCATCAGGTGCACGAGCTCGTCGAACAACGTGGTGACGACGTCGTCTTCTTCGACGGACGCAACGCCTTCGAGGCGGCCATTGGCCGCTTCGACAACGCGGTCGTCCCCGACGTGCAGACCACGCGTGACTTCGTTCGCATCCTCGACAGTGGCGTCTACGACCACCTCAAATCGCGGCCGGTCGTGACCTACTGCACCGGCGGCGTGCGTTGTGAGGTGCTGAGCGCGGTGATGATCTCGCGCGGTTTCCAAGAGGTGTATCAAATCGAGGGCGGCGTGGTGCGCTACTGCGAGGAGTTCGCCAATCGCGGACTCTGGCACGGCGCTCTCTTCGTGTTCGACGAGCGAATGATCCAAGAGTTCGGCGCGGATCCGGTGGTGCTGGGACGCTGCGAGCGATGCCAGACGCCCACCAGTCACTACTACAACTGTGCCAATCTCGAATGCCGCGCGCTGATCTTGCTCTGCGATGACTGCGCGGCGCAGCACTCGAGCCTCGACTGCGGTCCGCGTCACGCAACGGCGCCACGAGTGAACAGTGGAGCCTTCGCCTCGACGTGACCTTGCGCGCCCTGTGCTACGAATGACGCGTGAACAAAACATTGCGTACCTCAGTCATCGCCCTCGCCGGTGCGTCCCTCGTCAGTGTGGCCACGCCGTTCGTGGCCAGCGCCACCACGGCGAAGGCCAGCGCCACCACGTACTTGTACAACTGCTCCACGCGCACCCAGCGTCCCCACGAGATCGTCCTGACCTGCGCTGACGCGAACACCTACGTGACCAATATCACCTGGTCGCACTGGACTTCAGCGAACGCTCACGCCCAGGGCGTCCTGCACTGGAACACCTGCACCCCGACCTGCGTGGCCGGCACCAACAAGTCCAGGGCCATCACCTTCATCGCCACCCATCGGCGCAGGGTCAAGGGTGTCTGGCTCTATACCGCGCTCTCCTCCGCCCGAACGACGTGGCACACCGGTTCGGCGATCTTCACCCTGCCGACCAAGCCGCTTTAGGCGTCGGTGGGTGGCGCCGGTGGTGGCGCGTTACGTCCGATGCCCGAGGCCAGCATCGCCGAATTAGGAACCTTCAACGTCCCCTCCTTGGTGCGCAATGTCACGTAGGTCAGTCCAATGCCGCGCACCTGCCCCTCGACAACACCCAACGCCCCCGAACGCACGACGATGTCGTCGCCCACGTGAAAGGGTCGCGCGAAGAGCAGGACCAGTGAGGCGAAGATGTTGGCCAGGCTCTGCTGGGCCGCGATCCCCACGATGATCCCGGCGACGCCCGCGGTGATGAGCAGACGCTGCACCGAGAGGCCGAAGGACGCGAAGACTCCAAAGAGCAGCACGACGAAGCCCAGACCAGTCGCGACCAGTCGCACGATGGCGCCCGAGGCAATACCGCGGCGTGCGGTCACCAATTTGCCAATGAGCAGTGCTTCGAGGCGCACCGCGAAGTTCCCGACGGCGACGAAGGCCACGACGAAGAGCCACACGACGCTCGTCCATAGCCAGTGCGGCGCGCCGTGGAACGATCGGTGCACGTGGATGGCCTCGCCCATCAACGCGACCGCCAGGGCCAGGGTGAAGACCGTGCGAAACCAGTCACTCCAGCGCACCGGGTGCATCAGGTCGGGAGGACGGTGCGTCATGTCCTCAACTGTACCGAGGCGTCAGCGATGAGCCCCTGGTCTAGGGTGGGCCCATGAGTCACTTTGACGCTCCCGAGTCGCTCCCGCGCCTGCAGATCTTCGCGCTGGACTGTCCCGACCCGCTGGCGCTCGCCGCCTTCTACTCACGCGTCACCGGCCTCGAGGTGGAGCCCCTGGGCGACTTCGCACCCGAGCAGGTGACCTGGATCGAACTACTCAACGGATCCGCTCCCACGTTGGCCTTTCAAAAGATTGACGGCTACGTCGCTCCCACGTGGCCCGAGGGGGCCGTGCCCCAGCAGGCCCACCTCGACCTACTGGTCGCCGACCTCGATGCGGGCGAAGCCCACGTGCTGAGCGTGGGCGCCACCAAGGACCCCTACCAGCCCGGCGAGACCTTTCGGGTGTACCTCGACCCGGTCGGTCATCGCTTTTGCTTGGTGCAGGCCCCGGGCGAAGCGAAGCCCTCGGGCGAGGGTGGCGGCGTCGGGTAGACTATTCCTTCGCGTCTCAAAGTCTCGACTTTGGGAACACCGAGGACCTGTGGTGCAGCTCGGAGTGCACGCCGCCCTGTCAAGGCGGAGGTCGCGGGTTCAAATCCCGTCAGGTCCGCTCGGAACCCGTAAGGGTGACGAGGAGGTCGAGTAGCTCAGTCGGTAGAGCGCGCGCCTGAAAAGCGTGAGGTCACCGGATCGACGCCGGTCTCGACCACTTGGTCAGCGACCCCGGGTCACCTTTTGGTGGCGCGGGGTCGTTTCCTTTTTCACCCGAGCGCTCTACGCACCCTCGTAGTCAAAGCCCAGGTCCGGCGCACTGAAGAGCGCGTCGAAGCGCCAGCCTTCTTCGGCCGCCATCGCCGCCGCGGTGCCACCGCGGTCCACGACCGCGAGCAACAGGACCACCTGCGCGCCGACGTCGCGCACCACGCGCGCCGCCTCCATCACACTCGTGCCGCGCGTCACGGTGTCCTCGGTGATCACCACGACGTCATGC
>JABEUQ010000181.1 GCA_013044265.1 Acidimicrobiaceae bacterium | reverse complement strand
GACCCGCGCCTCACTCCGCTCGTGGACCAAAGCGACATCCAAATCGATGTAGGGACACCAGTAGTGCCGTTCCAGCCATTCAAGTACAAGGTGACCGGTGGGTGTGGCGAAGGTACCCTTAGTTGCTCCAATCCCGTTGGCTAGACCCCACACGTCTCAGGATGTGAGTTTTGCGATATCAGATCCCGCATGTTGAACCTGTGCTTCATGTCAATTAGCACTGTTGACACAACTCGAAAATCCCGCCCGAGTGATATTGGCTAGTGTGCGCCCGCCTCATGGTCAAGGTGACGGGCCGGCTCGACCTGGAGGGTGCTGTGTTCCACGTCGAAATGGCCGACGAGGCACGCCTGAAGCTCGTCGAGGATGCGAGGTACACAACCGTCGGTGAAGCACGAATCATCGATGACCACGTGCGATGAGAGCGCAGGCAGGTTGGAAGTCACGGTCCAGGCATGAAGATCGTGGACGTCGCGCACGTGCGCGACACCGAGCAGATGGAGGCGAACGTCGTCGAGGTCGACGTTTTCGGGTGCCGCTTCGAGCAGAATCCGCCCCGACGCCTTGAGTAGTCCCCACGCGGCCTTCAACATCAGGGCGACCACGACGAGTGAGGCAATGGCGTCCGCTCGTTTGAACCCGGTGGTGAGGATGACAACGCCCGCAATGACGGTTGCGACGAAGGCGTACAAATCGGTGAGGATGTGGCGAAATGAGCCCTCCACGTTGAGGCTCGATCTATTGGCCCTGGCCAACACCCACGCCGCCACGACGTTGACGACAACCCCCACGAGCGCGACCGCGACCACGACGCCACCCTTGACGGAAGCGGGGTGGATGAGGTGACTCACCGACTCAACGGCGATGGTGGCTGCGACGACCAGTAGCGTCACGCCGTTGGTGGCGGCCGAGAGTATCTCAGCGCGCTTGAAACCGTACGTCCATTTTCCACTGGCCGGACGCGCAGCAAGACGCGCCGCCCACAGTGACGCCCCGAGCGCACCGCCGTCGGTGAGCATGTGACCGGCGTCGGCCAGGAGCGCGAGCGAGTGAGCGAAGAAAGCCATCACCACTTCAACAGCCATGTACGTGAGGATGAGTGACAGGGCAATCTTCAGTTGGCGTTGATCGATGGCCGCGCTCACGTTATGGTCGTGACCAGCGTGTTTCTCGACCTCCGTCTGGTGAGAGTCACCGTGGATAGCGCGTTGTCTCTTCATGATCATGCGGAGCGCGAGGTGGCCGACCACAGGACGGTTCTCGCTTCAGGCACTGCGGCGCGTACCGCGCTTTCCACTTGAGCGCCGATGGCGTCGCCGTCGAGGACTGTTATCCCCGGTTCGACGAAGCCAGTGATCTCCACCACCAATGACCGTCCCATCCACCGCGCGCGAGCGTGGGCGTGGGCCACTCCAGGCACGTTCGACGCCGCATCCACTGCCGCAACGAGCATCCCCGGCTCCACTCCATCCATTAAGTGGTGCAGCAGATCACTGGTTACTTCGTAGCCGACGTGGCCAATGAATCCCGTCAGAAGCAGGCCCGCCACGGCGTCGGCCCAGTGCCAGCCGCTCGCCACCCCGACGATGCCCACGAGTGCCCCGGCCGAGGAGAGAGCGTCGAGCCAGGAGTGACGCGCGTCAGCGATCAATGTCGCCGACTGGATGCGTCTACCAACGCGGAACTTGTATCGCGCCACCAGTTGATTTCCGACGATGCCGGCGAAGGCGGCCGCGACGCCATAACCCAGGTGGGTCGTCGTTCCGTGGGTGAGGAGTTTGCGGATACTCACGACTGCGGTGAAGGCGGCACTCATCCAGATGACGAGGGCGACCCCGAGTCCGGCAATGTCCTCGGCGCGATCCCACCCGTAGGGGTGGGTGGGCGTGTCGCCGAGCGCTTCGAGATCCGCAGTCCCACGAAGACAACTAGGGACGTGCTGACGTCAGACAGATTATGAATGGCGTCTCCGAGTAACCCCACAGAACCACTGAGTACGGCGATCAGTAGTTCAATCAGTCCGGTTAAGGCGAGTCCTAGCGCCGAGACTCCTACGGCCCGGTTCGCGTCCTTGCGGTCAGCTACCTCGTTGAGATGTTGCGCGGGTGGGAACGGCTCCCAGGATCTCTCGTCACCGACGAGGTGCATCAGTACTTCGCATTCGGAAAGTGGAGAGAGGTTGTGTTCATGATGTCACCCCTGTCCCCGCGACTGGTGTGAGGTTTCGTCGCATTCAACCAGGTCATTGTCGACGACATGATCCACGTGGAACAGTGCGTGTTCCACGAGTTGTCGGACGTGCCCGCTCGGCAGAGAGTAGAAGGCCTTGTTACCGTCGCGACGCACGTTGACGAGGCGCGCTGATCTCAACTTCGCGAGGTGTTGGGACACGCCCGCCGGATTGACGAGGAGATGCGAGGCCAACTCATTGACGGAGTGCTCGCCGTGCAGCAGGGCCCACACGATTCGAAGCCTGGTGTTGTCGGCCATCAACTTGAATGTGTCAACCGCCAGATCGAACTGACCCTGGGTCGGTTCCATAAGTATCTGCGTAGACACGCAGATACTCTAACACTTAGCCGAGGTCTTGGTGCGGACACGACGCACAGATTCCCTGGGTTTTCAATTTGATGAGCCCATTGCTAAAGAGTTGGCTCCGGCAAAAGGCACATTGGAGGAAACTTTGATCGACGGCTGGTCGACAATTACCGCCGTAGGGCGAGTCTGACGTCGCGCAACAATTGGAACGCGTGAAAGCCAATAACGGCCGCGATGAACAGAGCAATGGTGGGATCCAACCAATAGAGACTGTGTGTCGCCAGGATGATTCCTCCCGCGATAGCCACGCCCGCCGCCGCGGCGGCATCGGCCAGAGTGTCGAGGAGCACCGCGCGTGAACTCAATTGCTCGTGGACGTCGTCATCGTCATCATCAAGGTCAACTCGCAACACCAGCGCGACGATCAGCATGACGATCATCGCGATCGTACTAGCGATCACTACGGGCAGGCCGTGGACTTCTGGCGTGCCGGAGACGAGTCGAGAAAGGGCGGCCGCCGCTACCAGGACGCTTAACAGCAGTAGCCATCCACCGTTGACCAATGCCGCGATCGAGTGCATGCGAGGGAATCGGCGCGCCAGCGGATAGGCCAGAATCGCCACGCCGATACCGACGGCGTCAGCCAAGTAGTCACCTCCGGCGGCAATGACCCCCAAGGAATGCGCGGACCTCCCGACGACGACGAGCGCTCCCACCAAGATCAAGTTGAGGAGGAGGGCGAGCAGCAGCCGAACGGGCCGACTCACGGTTGACCTCGGTTCACGAACTTGGAGTCTACGAGAAGTATTGCGCACCAATAATGGAAATCAGACGAATCTTGCGCGACGGCTGACACGCCTGTTCGTGACAACATCGTTGCCAGGAATTCACATCGAATTCAGAATCAGATTTTCTAGGATATGTCGGTGACTCGTACATCGGACATCTCCACAACGACGCCCTTGTTGCGACGTGGGCGCCAACTCGAAGTAATGACCCTGAGTTGGAATGTCATCGGCGTGATCGTCTTCGCGTATGCAGCAATTGCAGCGCGATCAGTGGCGTTGGGGGGATTCGGTGTGGACAGTGTGATTGAAATCGGAGCGTCGACGGCCGTACTGTGGTGACGATGATTCCGGAAAATCCCCACTGGAGAGCCGCAGTGGGATGCTGCTGAGACTACTTGGCGTTGGGCAGAAGCACGTGAACACCAGTGCATCGAGAAATCCAATACTCAATGCTAAGTCAATCAAACGACGTTTTTAAGTCCAATGGCTCGAGTTAGCACGACCCGGTAATTTGCTCGATCGGCGATGAGTGCATCGATTGTTAGATCACGGAACAGTCGAGGAAAATATTTGTACCTATTGACCAGCGCATTTACGTTATAATTATCGCTTTTTAAGGTGCCGTCGGAAGTACAGAAGGTAGCCTTTGACTTGTGACTCCTTTCAGGCGGCTTGGGGGGACGTCGGCGAGTTGGCTCGCGAATGGAGCTAAATCCGAGTTCCCCGCAATGTTGGCGATGCTCGCGGCTTGCTTCATTGCAGCCACGGTTTTATCTCCACCGGCTGGCGCCACAAATGTCGCCCAAGAAAAATCGCGAGCCGCCGATCTATATGCACAAATACAACGCGTGGGCGCGCAGGTGCAATCCTTGGGTCAGAAGTACGACTTGGCTCATCTCAAACTCGCGCAGATTACCAACACGATTGCCAGTACGCAGAAGATCGTGGCGAGTATTCACGAGAAAGTTTCCTCGGACACGCTCCAGTTGAAAGCGGACGCAGTGTTCGCCTACGTGAACGACAACGCGGCGACTCAATACAACCCACTCTTCTCGGGCAACAGTTCGAACGTTGATTCCGCAAGCGTGTATCGCCGACTCGCCGAGGGCAACGTAAGTTCTGCTCTCGCCAGTCTTAAGAGCGACCGTGTGCGGTTGACGCAAGAAAAGGGACTGCTCGCCACTGAACAGGCGAATGCCCTCGCCGCGACGAACTCCGCTGCAGATTCCCTTCGACAAGCAGAGGCGCTCCAACTCAGCATTGAAGCAGCCCGGACCCAAGTCGAAGGGACAATATCGGCGTACTACAACGCCATCCAGGCCGCCGCAGCTGCGGCGTCCGCCAAAGCCATCCAGGCCGCCATAGTTGCGGCGTCCGCCAAAGCCGTCCAGGCCGCCGCAGTTGCGGCGTCCGCTAAAGCCACCTCTGCGGTGGTCACGACGCCACCACCACCGTCAATTCCACCGCCGCCACCGAGTTCTCTCGGTGGCGCTGCCGTGCTCGCGGCAGAAAAGTACATTGGTGTCCCCTACGTCTGGGGTGGCGCTTCGCCGAGCGGCCTCGACTGTTCGGGACTCGTCATGCTGGCGTACCAAGCGGTAGGCATCTCACTACCTCATTATTCGGGCGCGCAATATGACGCTACGGTTCGTGTTCCGCTCGGGGACATTCAGCCGGGCGATCTTCTGTTTTATGGTCCCGGTGGCAGTGAGCACGAATCGATGTACGTTGGTAACGGCATGATGATTGAGGCGCCGCAGACTGGGTACTTCGTGAACATAACGCCGGTTCGACTCGGCTATGGCTTCATAGGGGTTGGACGCGT
>JABEUQ010000180.1 GCA_013044265.1 Acidimicrobiaceae bacterium | reverse complement strand
GGTCACGTCGCGCCGCGATCGACGCGAGTTTGACAAACTCGAACAGAGGAACAAGCGGTTAGAGGCCGAGCTCGAGCGCACCAGACTGGCGCTCGACATAGTGGGATTATGGAGAAACCCTGATTATGTGGAAACGGTCACGGGAGCCCTTTGTTTGACGCAAATCGAGTAGAAGTTTTCCGCATAATCACAGGGCGTCGAGCATGGCCAGTAGCTTGTCGGTCGGTCGATATCGACCGCGAGCTTTGCCAATTGGGGTGGTGCGGTCGAGGGCCTGTTCCTTGAGCGCGAGATCCGCGTGGACGTAGATGTTGGTCGTTTCAATTGATTCGTGTCCGAGCCAGAGCGCGATCGAGGCGATGTCGCTTCCTGACTGTAGGAGCCGCATTGCCGCGGTGTGGCGAAGTACGTGCGGCGTCACGTCCTTTGCGCCGAGCGAAGCGCAACACTCGGCCGCAGTCCGTGCGTGTCGAGCGACTAGCTTGCTCACGGCACTGCGACTGAGCGAGCCCGAGCCGTGGGTATTAGCAAAGAGTGGCGAGTCGGTGGTGCCGTAGTGTTCTGCCATTAGGCGCCTGAGCGCTGATGCGGTCCTTTTCGTCAACGGCGTAGTGCGCTCTTTTCGACCCTTGCCCGTGCAGCGCACGTGGGACCTCACGTCAAAGACCACGTCGCCTCGATGCAGTCCCACCAGTTCCGAGACTCGCATCCCACTCTGCAGGGCGAGCAAGAGCAGTGCGTGATCCCGGCGTCCAATGAACTGGGTCTGATCGGGTGCCGCGAGCAAAGCGGTCACTTCGTCGTCGCTCAGAAATGAGACGAGCGCTCGTTCGAATCGTTTCGTGGGAATCGCGAGCACCCGCTGAATGTTTTGGGCGTGTT
This sequence comes from Acidimicrobiaceae bacterium, assembly GCA_013044265.1. GTDB lineage: Bacteria > Actinomycetota > Acidimicrobiia > Acidimicrobiales > RAAP-2 > RAAP-2. The sequence goes on along the minus strand of JABEUQ010000180.1, from coordinate 2,379 downwards.
CGGGGTGTCGCAGGGCGGCGAATCGAAAGAACGAATGTATGGCCGCGAGCCGGACGTTTCGCGTGCGCGCGCTATTGCCCCGGTCGACTTCCAAGTGGTGCAGGAACGAACCCACCACTGCGGCGTCGATGTCCTCAAAGCCGAGCGACGACGGTGCCTTGGCACTCTGGCCCTGGATGAAGGCGAACAAGAGCTTGAAGGTGTCGCGGTAGGCGTCGACGGTGTGGGGACTCACGTGTCGCTGGCCCATGAGTCGCTCCTGGAAGAAGGCCTCCAGCGTGCGCGCGAGAGTGGGGACGTTCACGAGGTTGCCTCGTAGGTCGATTCGAGGCGCGTCACGGCGTGCTCGAGTAACTGGGGCGAGGCGGACAAGTACCAATACGTGGAGGACGGATTGACGTGGCCCATATAGGTCGACAGTGACGGTAAGAGCGCACGAACGTCGGCGCCTTCGTCGTGCCATCTCGTGAGGACGTTGACGCAAAACGTGTGGCGCGCGTCGTGGATGCGAACGTGACCCGACGGCGGGGGCGCTATGGGGACCTTGTCGACCAGCGCGCGAAAGTCGGTGCGAAACCTATGGTAGGGAACACGCTCGCCCGTCTCGGAGAGAAAGAAGGCCGAACTGGTCGCTCGTGGCATCAAGTGCTCGCGCCGTCGCTCATAAGAGCGAAGCGCCGCCAGACAGGTTGGGTGCAGCGGCACTTCGCGGGACCGGTCGAACTTCGAGTGACGAATGATGACGACGCCATCGCTGAGGTTCACGTCGCCGCGATCCAGGCTCAGGGCTTCGCCGATACGCAGCCCGCTCGCGAAGAGCAGGCCGAGGATGGCCTCGGTCGTCACGGCACGTAGCTCGGGTGACAGTTCTCGTGCCGCCCCCATCAGGGACCACGCCTCCTTAGACGAATACAGATAGGGGGTGCGTCGTTGGTTGCCGTAGGAGAGCAGGTGCATCGGCGGAACGGTGGTTCGTGGATCACACGCCTGCAGATAGCGGGCAAAACCCCGAACGGCACTCAGTCGCTGCGCGTGATAAGCCGGGCCGCACTCCGTGGGCTGGGTCGACCAGGTGAGGGCCAGTTCGATCGTAACCACGGCTTCTTTTCGTTCGTCGCAGTAGTCCACGAAGTGGCCGAGCCAACGCCCAGCGTTGGTGAGGGCGTAACCGAACCCGCGACGGAGGTCGAGGTAGTCGACCAAGTGTTGGCGCAGCGACGTCACGACGGACTCACGAGCGACGCGTGTGTCGAGGCGCCCGGCCAGGGCTGCGCCGCGCGAACCAGCGTGGCGTGATCGGCCCTGGCGTAGACACTGGTCGTCGCGACATTCTCGTGGCGCAGTACCTGAGCAATGTCGCTCAAGTTCGAACCCGCGCGCAAGAGGTGTCTCGCGGCGCTGTGGCGAAGCGCGTGCGCTGCGAACTCGGGAATCTGAACTCGCCGACACGTGGCGGCGACCATCCCCGACACGCCGGTGCTCGTCAGGGGACCTAATGGCGCGACCAGTCGGCAAAAGACGTAGCGATGCGCGCAGGGCGGGCGCCCTGTCGCCAACCACGCGGCGAGAGCCTCACCGACGTCGACGGGTAGTGGTAGGCGATCGAGACGTGGCCCCTTGCCGCGCACCGTCATCTCAGCGCGGCGCCAGTCGATATCCGAGAGTTCCATCGTGGCTACTTCCTTTGCGCGCAGTCCGAGACGGGCGAGCACGCTCAAAATGGCGAAGTTCCGTGAACCCGCGGCCGTGGTTTGATCGCAACTCTCGAGCAACCGGAGAACGTCGCTTGGCGCGATGTCTTTAGCAAGCGACGACCGGCCAACGTTGGCGACCGCGGGTATGGCGTTTGCGAGATTGACTTTCGTCAAACCTCGCAAAAAGCAGTAGCGCAGGAACGCCCGCAGGCCGGTCACCACGGGACCCGGCACGAAGTGACGGCATTCGTCGCTGAGGAAACGCAAGACTCGCTCGACGTTCAGATGCCCGAGACGAGCAACTGGATTGTCGTCGACGAACCTTCGCGCCACGAAGGCGTAGTCACGCGCGGTGCTTCGAGTGAGACCCCGCTCTTCGATCAGGTACTCGTTAAAGTTCGCGAGGATATCGGCGTTGGCCGAATGGCGAGCCAACCGCGCCCCGGGAATCACCCCACAGGCTCGCAGGTAGCTCAGCAGGGGGGCCACGCCTTTGCCCGTAATCAGTCGAACGTAGCCTTCGCCCGTTCGCGCTTGTAAGAACTCGTCAACAAGCGCCGATGTGAAATCGATCAGGTCGAGATTGTGTGCCTCCAGCCAACGACTCACGTGGGCAAGCAATTCGACGTGGTGACACACCGAGTCCCTTCGGTAGCCATCCCCCTCAAGCGATGCTATGAATCCG
>JABEUQ010000179.1 GCA_013044265.1 Acidimicrobiaceae bacterium | reverse complement strand
CTTCGCCACGGGGGCGAAGGTGTCGCGGGACACGACGCCAAGGCGGTCAAGGGTATCGTGGCGCGGCGCATCCTCGACGACGGACTCGACGCAATCGAGTATTTTCATTGGAGGGGCTGGCGCGGACGAATCCGCGACGGCCGTTTTGAGGTCCGCGACACTTCGTAACATTGACCAGTGCGGTGAAGAAAGTTGTCGGGCCCGGTGCTGTGGATGTGAATCGGCACTCAGGGCTCGCACATCCTTCAGCGCAATCTTCGATTGGTAGTCCTCGTTCGAGGTCGCGTATTTGATCAAATTCGGGCCCTACCGCGCTCGGTTAATACCTAAGAAGTCGTCAACAGTAATCGAGGAGAGAAGTGGGGGTGCCGCGTAAGGCCGGCGACGGATAACGGTCTCCGACTACAAGTTGTCGAGCGTGATGACGACCTTGCCGCGCGGCAGGTCGCCCGGTGCGTGGGCGAGCGCCTCAAGGGCCGCGCGCCACTGGGTGAGGGTGAATTGGTGCGTCACGAGAAATGATGGATGGATCAACTGGTCGTTGAGCAGGCTGACGACCTCGGACCACGATTGACGCGTGTACGAGAAGCTGCCCTGGATGATGAGGTCGTTGTTGACCACGTCGTCGGGGTAGAGGTCAACCGCGGTACCGTGGGCGGGAAGCCCCAAAAGCACAATGATGCCGCCACGATCGGCGCATGACAGCGCGGTCGAGATTGCCGGTGCCTGGCCGACTGCTTCGACGACGAAATCGAACCGTCGATCGTCCACGGCGGTCACGAATTCGGTGACGCCCGCCTCGTAAGCGAGGGCCGCCTGGGCAGGCCGTAGTCCGAGCATGGTCACACTGGTGGGCGTGAAGCGCTGTAGTAACAGAGCACTTAAGAGCGCTACCGTGCCATCGCCAATTACCAGGCACCGAGAGCCAACGCCGACCGGTGCACGAGTGAGGGCGCGCCAGACGACCGCCATGGGTTCGACCAGTGCCGCGTCGAGCGTGGCGACCTCCGGGTTCAGGGAGTGTACTAAGTGCGAGGGCACGCTGATGAACTCGGCGAGCGCCCCATTGCGCGTGAAACCAATTTCGTCGTAGGTGCGACAGCGGTTCGTCGCGCCGCGTCGGCACTCGTCGCACACACCACAGGGCACGATTCCCTCGACGACCACGATCGACTCGTGGTCGGGGTCATCGGCGAGTCGGCCCACCCATTCGTGACCGAGGACCACGGGGTAATGCACGAATGCGGCATCGATGGTCCCCGCGATGATCTCGAGATCGGTGCCGCAGAGTCCAGAGACCAGCGGCTTCACCAGGACATATCCAGGTTCGACCACGGGCGTAGCGATCTCGTCCAAGGAGACTTGATTTGCCCCGTGAACGACGAGCCCTTTCACGAGCGACCTCCATTGAGGATCTGGGTGATACGTTCGGCGTACTCGCGAACCAGGTTACCTAGACGGCCCACGTCACCATCGGACATGTCGGCTTTGAGACCGGTCAGGGAGACGGCACCGACACAGTGGTGTTGATGATCGAAGATGGGCGCACCGACGCAGACGATACCCTCGGACTCCTCCTCGTTGTCGACGCCGAAACCGACGAGTCGCACGCGGTCGAGTTCGAGGCGGAATTCTTCGGGGTTGGTGATGGTTGAAGCGGTGTGGCGCGGTAGGCCCGCGTCCGCTAGCACGCGTTCGACGTCGTCACTGGCTAACTGCGCCAAAATCACTTTGCCCGCCCCCGTCGCGTGCGGCGACTCGCGTTGGCCGAGTGTGGCGTGGAACCTGACCGCACCACGCCCGTCGACGCGCTCGATGAACACTGGGTAGCCGTCATCGTTCGTAGCGAGTCGGGCGGTGAGCCCCGTCTGCTCGGTGAGTTCGTGCAACAGCGGAAGGGCGATCTTGGAGAGCGACGTGTGCTGGGACACCAGGTCCCCGAAGCGAAGAAGAGCGAAACCCAGGTGGTAGCGCGGTCCCGGTTGTTCGATGCGCACCAGGCCAAAGTGCGCGAGGGTCCGCGCAGCGGCTCCGGTGGAACTCTTGGCCATGTCGACCGCGTGGGCGAGTTCGGTCAGCGTCATTCCGCCTTCTCCCGCGTCAGCGACCGCCTCGAGGATTTCGAGGGCCCGCCCCACGCTCTTGACGGGGTAGTCCGGAGTCGACATTATGTTCGGCATTGACGAACATTGTAACAATATCTCGAACAAATGCGTGGAGTCCTTGACGCAGAGTGATTTCACTGCTTAGATGTCGTTTTGAATTAACGAACGGAGTTCTGTGATTCCGAACACTGCGGAAATACGTCGCCGCCGGGTGGTAAACGCGCGGGGGCGCCTCGCCGACGTCGCCGAGCGTTTCTCGGGTCGGCCCCTGGTGTTATCGTCGACCGCGGCGGTCGCCTGGGCCACCGGCGCGATCTCAGCGCCCATCGACCGCGCTACCGCCATCGATCCGGTGTGGGTGGTGTATCACGAGGGCGAGATGACCTTGGTCACCAGTTCCGTTGAGTTGGAGCGACTGGGCGCGGATTTCGATCTCGGTGATCTTGGTCTCTCGATGGTGGATGCACCTTGGTACGAGTCGCAGGCTCATCGCCGTCGCGTCGAGGAACTCGTCGGGGGCGATTGTGCTTCGGACGTCGAAGGTCTGGGACTCGACGCCAGTTTCGAACTGACCCGGACGCGCTTGGGCCTGTGTGCGGCGGAGATCGACGTTTTGAGCGGATTGTCGCGAGTCGCCACCGACGCCGTCGAGGGCGCGATCAACCGGTGGCGTCCTGGCGAGTCGATCGATTACGAGATTGCCGCGTACGTCGTGCGACACCTCGAGGTCAACGGGGCCGACGCGGTGTGCCTGATCGTCGGCGCTGATGAACGTCTGCGGCGTTTTCGCCACCCTGTCGCGTGTGGCGATGTGGCTCGTACGAGCGTCATGGTGGTGGTGGTGGCGCGCGCGTTGGGATTGCATGTGGCCCTAACGCGTCTCGCTAGCGTGGACGACAAGATCGACGCGACGCTGATCGAGCGATGCGAGGTAGTCAGCGAGCGGGTGCGCGAAGCCACCAAGGTTGGTGCAACTTGGGGCGACGTGTACACGGCGCTGGCCCGGGGTTATCGCGAGGTCGGTCAACCCGATGCCTGGCGCGAGCATTTCCAGGGCGGACCCATTGGGTACGCGCAACGAGAGTTCGAACTTTCTCCGGAGTCCCGACAGAGCCCTTGGTGGCGTGAACCCATTGGTGTGGGTTTCGCCACGGCCTTCAATCCGAGTCTTGCGGGTGGGGCCAAGATCGAAGACACGTACGTGGTGGGTGGCGACGCGCTGACCTGTCTCACGTCGACGCGGCGCTGGCCGCGGTTCAGTAGTGACACTTCCGGTGCCAACGTGCTTCGACTGAGAGAAAAGGAGGCGACATGACACACGCGAACGAAGTCCTGGGAGTGGCGACACCACTGGCGAGCGCCGCGCTCGATGCCTCGTTGGGATTGCATGCTGTGGTTGCCACGCGCAGCGCTGCGCGATTTCCTGACGGCGCACAGTTAAGGGTGGAGATCCCCTCGGTCGAAAATCCCACGGCCATGGCCGCGGTGATAGCCGCCGCTGACGCCCACGCGATTACCGTGCATCGCGTCTCTCAGGGTAGCGGCGCGATGCTCTTAACCGAGAGTGAACTGTACGAGATGAGCGTCATGGGAGCGGATCGAGGGATCGAGGTCAACCTCTTCATTGGTCCGCGAGAGGAGTTTGGCGTGGGCGGCTCAGTGCGCTCGCTCGAGGGTCGAGCCCTGTCGGGCCACCTTCGCGGATTGCACCAGTTGCGCTACGCGGTCGAGGACGTGTTACGCGCGGTGGAGTGCGGCATTCGCGGATTCCTGATCGCTGACCCCGGTCTCATGGAACTGCTCGCGGCGATGATCTATCGGAGTGAGTTACCCAGCGACCTTGTCTTCAAGTCTTCGGCGGTGCTGGCGCCGTCGAATCCGGTGAGTTTTCGCCAGCTCGCCCAGCTCGGCATGACGACGATCAACGTCCCTTCGGATATGACGCTCGAGGAAATCGCCGAAATTCGTGCGCTCGACACGACACCGATCGACCTCTACATGGAGGCGCCCGACTCTCTCGGTGGGATGGTGCGCGGTCACGAACTTTGCGAGATCGTCCTCGTGGCGGCACCGCTATACGCCAAGTACGGACTACGTAACGCGCGCGCGGTCTACCCGGCGGGCCACCAGGTGATGTCCGACGTGGTCGAGAACGTTCGCGAGAAGGTTCGCCGCGCGGCGATCTCCCTCGAATGGCTGGCGCGCAGCGGTGAGGAGATTGCGTTGTCCGAGCCCGGCGCTAAGGGTATAGGAGTACCCGTCCGATGAGTCTGCGTTCGAAGGTGTGGCTCGACGGAGAGAGCGATGTGGCGCTCGACGCGCGGGTGGCCCTCGCCATGGGAGGAAACCCGCGTCCATCGAGAGATGCGCCGGTCATCGGGTTGGCCAATTCGTTCAGCGATCTCAATCCCTGCAATCAGCCACTGCGTGACTTGGTGCCGACCTTGCGTGAGGGTATCGAGATGGCCGGGGGTGTCGCGGTCGAGTTTGGGGTCATGAGCCTGGGTGAGGACCTGATGAAGCCCGCCGCGATGCTGTACCGGAATCTGGTGGCCATGGAAGTTGAGGAATCATTGCGCAGCCAGCCCCTCGATGGCGTCGTGGTGTTGGCGGCGTGTGACAAGTCGGTGCCGGCGGGACTGATGGGTGCCTTCAGCACTGATCTACCGACGTTGCTCGTGATGTCCGGCCCGCGCCCGTCAGCGCATTTTCGCGGCCGACGCATTGGTACGGGGACCGACCTGTGGCGCGCGTGGGACGAACGACGCGCCGGGCGGCTCTCCGATGAGGACTGGGCAGAACTCGAGATGGTGTTGGCCTACGGACGAGGCACGTGTAACACCATGGGGACCGCATCGACGATGGGCATTTTGTGCGAGACCCTCGGCGTCGCGTGGCCAGCGTCGACCTCGATTCCTGCTGGCGACGCGCGGCACCTTGAACTGGCTCACCGCGTGGGTGAGCGCATTGTGGAGATGGTTCTCTCCGACGTTCGACCCTCCAGCATCGGGCGACGCGGCTTCGTGAACGCGGCGCGAGTGCTTAGCGCTATCGGCGGCTCGACCAACGCGGTCATTCACTTGACGGCCATGGCACATCGCGCGGGAGTGGCGCTGGACCTGAGGGACTTTGACGAGGCGGGACGTGGAGTACCGGTAATCGTGGACGTCGAACCCTCCGGTCATGGGCTAATGGAGGACTACGACGCCGCCGGGGCCACGCCGAGTGTGTGGCGAAGTTTGGGCGACGTTCTCGACGGTGCGGCGAGGACCGCGTCCGGGGCCACCATTCATGAAGTTGCAGCACAAGCCACGCCCGCCGGTGCGGTGATCCGCTCCCTCGGTGATCCGCTGGACCCGGCGGGTGCACTGCGCGTGGTCTACGGCAACCTCGCCCCTGACGGCGCGCTCATCAAGCGAAGTGCTGCCACGCCCGCACTTTTACGTCACCGTGGACCGGCTCTGGTGCTACGTTCTGCGCAGGACGCCGAGGCCTTGGCGCTCAGTGACCGCGATGTCGACGAGAACAGCGTGTTGGTGCTCAGCGGCGCGGGACCCGTCGGCGGGCCCGGCATGCCCGAATGGGGGATGGTGTCGCTGCCCCCGACGGTGCTCGGGCGTGGAATCAAGGACATGGTGCGTGTGACCGATGCGCGTATGAGCGGAACGAGCTTCGGCACGGTCTTCCTACACGTCGCGCCCGAGGCGGCCGTCGGTGGTCCAATCGCGTTGGTACATGACGGCGACATCATCGCGCTCGACGCCGACGCTGGCACGATCCACCTGGAGGTGGACGAGACCGAATTGTCACGTCGCCGAAATGAACTGGCACCGCCCACGCCATCAACCCGGGGCTACATTTCGTTTTATAACGCCCACGTCATGCAGGCGCCGGAGGGTTGTGATTTTGATTTCCTGGCGGGCACGCCGGGCGAGGCGCCGCGGCTCATCGAGCCCGTGGTGGGAAGGTCTTGATCAATGGACCGCGTGAGCCGTCCACTGAACGAGGGAGACGACCGTCAAGGTGGCGGTCGGGCGTCAGTAGCAGGGGAACCGATATGAAAATGATCAGAAGGAGGGGCGTCGCGGCCGTTCTGGCCACGACGGTCTTGACCGGTACGGTGTTGGTGTCGACACCGTCGTGGGGCAGCTCGACGACCACCTTGACGGTGTGGGAAAACTACGGCACTGAACAGAACGCCGTCGCGCTGAAGAACCTGGCATCGGCCTTTACGGCGAAGAATCCCAGTATCAAGATCAACGTGGTGTCCGAACCAGCTTCGAACTATTTCTCGTTGCTGCAGTCGCGTGCCATCACCCACAATGGGCCCGACATGGCCGTCATGTGGACGGGCCTCTATTCACTGCAGTACTCGAACTTCCTCGACAACCTCGGTGGCAGCGGTGGCGTTCCGGCCGCAGACCTGGCGAGGATGGAGGGGCTCAATTGGATGTCGCCGCAACTTAAGGGTTCGAGTAACCCGCTCGTGATGCCGCTCGAAACCCAGTTCTACATCGGGTTCTACAACAAGAAACTCTTCGCCAAGGCCGGTATCAAGTCGGTACCCACCGACTGG
>JABEUQ010000178.1 GCA_013044265.1 Acidimicrobiaceae bacterium | reverse complement strand
GTCGGGGCCACCCTCTTGCAGTGCGCGTAGCGCCGCCTCGGCCCAGTCCTCCCTTGACAATCTCATCACCATACACTACCGTATGGTTCGTTCCATACACCAATGTACGGAAAGAACGGGGAAACACCATGCGCGTCATTGTCCATCTCACTCCCGGCCCTAATTGGATCGACGGCAAGAGCGTCTACGAACAAGGTGAACCCATGGATGCCCATCTGGCATCGATGCGTCGACGCTACGACGAGGGGAGCCTGCTGTTGGGCGGCCCCTACGAAGGTCACCATGCTGGTATCGCGGTCCTTGAGGTGAACGACATGCGACACGCGACAATAATTATGAACGAAGACCCTGGGGTGGTCGCGGGAGTGCTCGTCTACGAACTTCGCCAGCACGTATCAATCTTCGACGCTTTCGCGGGGATCCGAACAGACGCCAACGTCGCACAATTGCACACGACTACGGGCGACCTCTGAGGGCAACACGCCCACAGTGGGCAGCGCTGATCTTCGCCGATGACGTGGAGTATCGCATTGTTATCCCCAGCGGTCGCAAGCACGTTCGATGCGGCGTGGGATCACCTCGCGTGGCAGACTATGCGCATGCAACGCCGTCGATTCAATCGCGCTCAACGAGTGGTCGTGGTGTTCGGGCTCGGGGCGGTGCTCTATCTCATTGGTGGCTGGGCGACATCCATCGACTCGTTTTCCGGCTGGGTGGGCTACGCTCCGCTGCGCCAGGGTTGCGCGGCGTTTGAGACGACGACATTCATTGGTGGATTTCTTCATCCGTGGGTGCGCTTCGCGATCTGGCTTGTGTTGATTGCGCTCTGGGTTGGCGTATCTCTATCGTTGCTTCGCTCACCACCGATCGAGAAAAGTGCCGACGAATCCTCGTTGTGATTTGCGCGGCTACATGGGAGTCAAGATTGTGCGACGACTTAAGATCGTGACCAATATGAACACGACGGACACCCGCCGCCCGCATGATGGCCAGTTGCACATCACGGCAGCGGTTCGCGAGGTTGCCGTGCGGCTCAGGAGCGCACAACGAGTTTCAAGATGTACTTAAGTTGCGATCTATCTCTGCGGTCGGGAACCCGAACGCCCTCGCTGCATCGCTAACGAGACGCTGACCGGGGCTGGCGGCCCATGAAGGCAGCGAGGCGCTCCCATGGGCTCGAATCCGTGGGAGCTTGCACTTCCGAGCCGAACGGAGAGCCTTTTCCCATTTGGTTACGGTATTCGGGCTTGAGCATGGCATGGACGCCGAAGAGGTCGGTCGTAGCCAAGTCGCTGTCGAGCTGGTCGAGCTGTTCGAGCTGATCAGTGGCGGCGGCCAGATCCCACGCGTGGGTGGCAAGTTCGGCGAGGTACGTGTCGACGAGAGTGGAGCTGTCCGGTAGGTCTCGCCCCAAGGCATGGCGACGGTAGCGACGAGTCGCGCGTCGTCGGACCAGGCCGCTCGGGCCTCCTGGCCCGCCCGACGAAGCTGCTGGGGGGTGTCGCTCAGTTCTACGTGAGGAAACTCGTCGCCGCCCGGCGACTCGCCGCGCCCGAGTGCAACGGCCCGGTGTCCGGCGCCGACCATGTGATCAACGAGGGCGGCTACGTCGTAGTCGCGAAAAGTGGTAGGACTCTCGAGCTGGTCAGGATTAACCCCGTCACAACGTCAGCGGCGTGGTCATACGCGTGGAACATAGCTTCTCTGCGGTCGGGATTGGTGATGGCGGCTCCTGGCGGTATAGTGCGAAGTTGGGTAATGCCACGTCATGCACCGCCGAGCAGCAAACCGGATCTTCGGGTATCGGTGCGGCCTGGCGGCGACAGCGTCGTGGTGGCACCGATCAAAGAAATGCGGGTGGCCCGCGAATCTTTGGCGGGTGAGGCCTAGAGATTGGAGGAAACCCTCGTGAACACCGACACCAGTGGCACTAGCGAACTTCAGTTGACCTGCTTGACATCAACATCACGGTTGTCGACACAATTGCCGCCGACATGACCAGGGCGACGACGCTGGAGGTTACTTGCAATGAAAGTCACTAGTCCCAACGCTTTCAACCCGCCGACTCCCACGGAGTATCGTTCGGCCCGCGCGGTGGACCTGGTCAAGAGTTACGGTTCGGGTGACACTCGAGTGCTGGCCCTGGCTGGTATCAACATTGAATTCGCGAGAGGTCAGTTCACTGCGGTGATGGGTCCATCGGGGTCGGGCAAGTCAACGCTAATGCACTGCTTGGCGGGACTCGACGTTCCATCGTCGGGCCAGACGTTCGTAGGCGAATTCGAGATCACTAACTTGGACGACGCCGCACTTACTCGGCTGCGACGAGACCGGATAGGTTTCATCTTCCAGTCGTTCAATCTCGTTCCAACATTGACTGCGGGCGAGAACATCACCCTGCCCGTGGATCTGGCCGGGGACAAGGTTGATCGCGAGTGGTTCGCCTTCTTGATTGATCACCTAGGGATTGCCAATCGTATTTCGCACCGACCACACGAGATGTCCGGCGGACAGCAACAACGCGCCGCGTGTGCTCGCGCGCTGATTAGGCGCCCGGAACTAATCTTCGCCGACGAGCCAACCGGCAACTTGGATTCGAACTCTTCGAGCGAGCTACTGGCGTTCCTTCGTCGGTCGGTCGACGAGTTCAACCAGTCCATTGTCATGGTTACCCACGACCCACGCGGCGCGGCTTTCGCTGACCGCGTCGTGTTTCTCGCCGACGGTCAACTCGTGGGCGAACTGTTGGACCCCACCGCCGACGCCGTTCTCGAGCGCATGAAGCAACTCGGGAACTGAGATGTGGAGGCT
>JABEUQ010000177.1 GCA_013044265.1 Acidimicrobiaceae bacterium | reverse complement strand
TACTCGTTTGGTCACGGGTGTGGGTTTCCTTTCTGTGCTATCAGGCTTGAAAGGAACCTACGCCCGTTTCACTTTTACACCGGGGACGGGACGCGACCGGCACGAGCTCCGCTGCCAGCGTTGGCGAGTCCGCTGTCGTCGTCGACGAAGTCAGCCGCTACCGCGTCCTTCCGCACCGTGTCTCGCACGTCGTCAAGCAGATCGGAGAACGTGGTGAGCGTGAGCAACTGCCTCGGTGTGAAGAGATCACCGTAGGTCGTGAGGCCGTAGAGAGGAGTCTTGAAATCACGGGTGTTGCTAGGAAGATCCATTTCGGGCTTCCACGACGGGTTTGTATTCCTCGCCCGTTGTTCCTGTTCATCCGTCGGATTGAGGTAGATGCGGCCGCGAGGACCTTCGCAGACGATGGCCATGAGGCGGGTACCCATGCGACCAGCACGTCCCTCACTACGGAGGTACGTGAAAGGCATGGGTGCTTGGGAGAGGATGCACGTTCCACCCCCCGAGCGCTGCATGGTTCCTCGCTTCGCGCCCTCGGGAACTGGTCCAAGGCGCACTTCAAAGTGGTAGCCCGTGCGGTTCTCGTCGATGACGTGCTCGACCCACACCTCTTTGCCTGCCTTCGTCGAAAGGGCAAAGGAGGCGACTAGGGGAACGTCGACATCGTGGTAAGCGGGATCGGGGCTCTTCACCGTCCTCGCCCACAGGTACGCGATGACAGTGAGATCCTGACCCTGGTGGGGGCGAAGGTCCGGACGAGTCTCGACCATCTCGGGTGTTACCCGAATCGGCGGATAGTACGACGAGAGTTTCTCGTAGGCCAGGGACTTCAGGAGAGCGCCGTAGTAGCGCACATCTTCTGCAAGACCTTGGGCTCCACGGTAGGCACCCGTGGTCGTGCGCTGGCGTGACTCGGGATTGACCGGGGGGCGATGCGCAAAGCGCGGGGGAATCTCGATCATGGCTTTGTTGATGAGAACGGCCACTGGATTGAGGTCCGAGGCGTAACTCTCGAGTCCAAGTCGCTGCGCCTCGAGGGGAATGGCGCCACCGCCTGCGAAGGGGTCATGAAAGGCTGGTAGCACGTCAGGGTTGTAGAGCTCGGCGGCGCGCGGGTCATCGGCGTGCTCGGCGCACGTGAGGCGCCAGGAGCGTTCTATCTCGGCTCGAGCGCGCTTCAGCACCCCTTCATTGGTCGTGTTCTCCCAGACGACAAGGTCTTCGAGAATTCGAAAAAGTCGCTCGCGCTCGACGTGCTGGGCCTCCTCGGTGGGAAAGAGCTCGGGGTGGGCCGACGGGTCGTCGACGAGTTGGGCGAAGAGGACGGCGCGCGCGGCGGCCAAGGGGCGTCGAGCCCACCACAGATGGAGCGCCGAAGGATGGCCGTGGCGGATCGACTTCTCACGCGCCGAAGCCTCATTAATCGCCTTCAGGGGTAGCGCCACTTCGATTAGCTTTCGCGCCACGGTTCCTTGTGCTCTCTCACTCGATGGACCCTATTCATTCGTCTGGTATACCAACACTGATGAGTCTCGCTAAATCGTAGGTCCGTGAGATCTCGGAGAAACTCGGGTTATCACTGAAGGGCGCGCGTAAGTAGGTCTCACGATAGGAGTCATCGGGTGCGAACTCAATCACGGCGAGGACGAACTGCTCGGGTCGGTTGAGGGCCGTCACCAGTTCGTTACGCGTGACGGTGATCTGTCCCGCGCCCTCAGCTCGGCCCTTCACCTCGATGAAGCGGACCTCGCCAGTGGCCGGGTTCAGGCTCTCGACGTCGTAGCCGACGTGGTCGAACTCGCGGTCAACGGGCACGAAGCCCCGGGCGCGCTCGCGCGCCATAACGATATCGCGCGCCCGGGCAGCGACGGCCATTCGATCCACGTCGGTGGTGGTAGTGGTCGTTGGCCCTACCCCCTGAACCCGATTGATCAGGCCCTGGGGAATGACGAGGGCCGCTCCCACGATGCGCGGTGCAAGCGAGGCGATGTCGGCCTCACGGTCGAGTTCGGCGAGGCGGGCGCGCAACCTCGCACTCAACTCGTCGGCGCGCCGCTGGGCCTCTCGGGCGTTCAATTTCGCGTTGACCTTACCCGCGGCCTCCTGCTCCAGCAGAGTCGCCGCACGGTGGTCCCAGTGGGCGATCTCCTTGGTGAGTCGGTCGCGCACGGCGAGTGCGGTGCGTTCGACCCGCGCGCGCACCCGCGCGCGCACCGCGTCTGCGTGCTCGCGGGCCACGGTGGTGACCGCATAGTCCATCACGAGGTCGCTTACGTCGCCGCGCGCAAAGACGCACTCGGGTCGAGCGAGGAGCTCACTCGCCGACGGATCGGTCGTAGCGAGAGGTCGGTAGTCGAGGTAGGGCGCGTCACCGGCCGCGCGCTGGTGATTCTCGGCGTCAACCTCAACGAACAGGAGCTGCTCGGAGATGACTCGGGCGCGCCCGATGGCGGTGAGCTGACCGTTGCGGACCTGGTGCGAGAGGAAGACAAGTGCGCGGGGAGTGATGCCCGCGTCGTTGGGGTCGACAAGGACTGCGCCTTCGTCCAGGAGGTCACGGTGCGATGCCAGCGTGAGATCGATGACCGCTTGGAGTAGTGGGTGTCCCGGGGCGAGAAATGCCGCGCGAATCTCGCCCGAGGGTGCGATGAGCTCGCGGGAAAAGACCACGCGCTCGTAGCGTTCGAGGACGGGCTCGCGCGATCCGGTGCGACTCTTGTGGCGCCGAAGTTCCGCCGGCACAAAGGTGATCTCGAAGCGACGAGGCTCTCGCTCGTAATAGCGGCCACCGAGTCGCGCGAAGGCGTCGAGAAAGAAGCTCTCGATCAGTCCCGGTTGGAGTCGGCGGGCCTCACGTAGCTCCATCTCCCTGCGAACACGAAAGACGCTCGCCACGTCCATGGCTTCGCTGGCCAGCGCCTGGTCGGAGATAAGTTGACGCAGATGCTCTACGTCAAGCGAGGTCGCGACCACTTGGTCGAGCCGGGCGCGGACTTCAGGTAGATCGGCGTAACGGATGGCCTCGATGAGCAGATCCTTGAGGGGTCGACCGTCGAAGTTGAGCTTGCCTAGGACGTCGTAGACCTGGCCGCCCAGTGAGGTCCGGGCTTCGTCGAGTTTTCGCAGGAGCAGCTGGTAGACCTCACCCTCACGAGTCTCGCTCGCGACGAGGTTCCAGAGGTAGCAGACCTGTTTCTGACCAATGCGGTGGATACGCCCGAAGCGTTGCTCCAGTCGGTTCGGGTTCCATGGCAGGTCGTAGTTGACCATGAGGTGCGCGCGTTGGAGATTGATACCTTCGCCAGCGGCGTCGGTCGCGACCAGGACTTGGACTCGCGGATCGTTAGTGAAGGCCTCTTGTCGCGCGCTGCGATCGGCACGACTGACGCCACCATGGATTGCGACGACGGCGTCAGCGCGCCCGAGGTAGCTCGAGATGCGCTCGACGAGGTAGTTGAGAGTGTCGCGGTGCTCAGTGAAGACGACGAGTTTGGCGTGTTCGTCGGCCATGGGTGAGGAGGGCGCTGAGAAGATCTCGCCGAGCACACCGGCCAGTGCTTGCCACTTGGCGTCACGCCCGTGCACCCGTAGCCGCTGGGCCACCGTCTCGAGACGCGCGAGAGCGTCAATCTCCACACGTAACTGTGCGAGGGTGGTGGCGGCCGTCGCCTCGTCGAGAATCTCGCTCTCCTCGACGTCGAACTCGGTGTCGGACGCCTCATCGAGCTCATCGAGCTCGTCCTCATCGAAGGTCCGAGTGGACACGGCTACCGTGGAGGGGCGCCCTTCCTCCTTCAGGCGAGCGCTGAGTCGTTCACGACGCCGACGCAGGGACTGCAGGATGGCCTCAGGGGAGGAGGCGAGGCGGCGCTGCAGGACCGTGAGAGCGAAACCCACCGTGCCGCGTCGCTTGTTCTCGAGCTCGTCGGCGCGGTTGAATTGTTCACGCACGTAGGCGGTCACGGCGTCGTAGAGCTCGACCTCGTCTTCTGAGAGCGCGAAGGGAATGGTCTCGGCAACCCGTTCGGGAAAGAGGGGCTTGCCCTCGAAGGTGAGCAAGTCCTCCTTCACCGCTCGGCGCATGATGTCCGAGACGTCGATCGGGGTGGTGCTCGTGCGGGGTCGACCTTCGAACTGGTCCGGATCGAGCAGGGCGAGGAACAGTTGGAAGTCCTCTTCTTTGCCCGAGTGGGGAGTGGCGGTGAGCAGCAGTAGGTGGCGAGTGCGTGATCCCAGACGCTGGGCCAGCTGGTATCGCTTGGTGTATTTCACCTCACGTCCGAAGTAGGACGCGGAGAGTTTGTGGGCCTCGTCGAAGATCACGAGGTCCCACTCCACGCCCGGAGCGAACAGTTTCTCCTGAAGCTCCTCGTCGCGAGATAGCTTGTCGAGACGGGCGATGACGAGGTGGTGCTCGGTGAAGTAGTTGCCGCTGCGGGCGGCCTCGGCCTTCTCGTTGGTGAAGATGTCGAAAGGCAGCTGGAACTTCGTGTAGAGCTCGTCCTGCCACTGTTCGGCGAGCGAGCCTGGCGATACCACCAGGCAGCGCTCAACGTCGCCACGCACGATAAGTTCCTTGATGAAGAGGCCCGACATGATGGTCTTGCCGGCGCCAGGATCGTCGGCGAGGAGAAAGCGCAGGGGCTGGCGCGGCAGCATCAACTCGTAGACAGCTGTGATCTGGTGAGGCAGTGGCTCGACGACGGAGGTGTGCACCGCCAGCAAGGGATCGAACAGGTGTGCGAGGCTGATGCGCTGAGCCTCGGCGACGAGGCGAAAGAGCTCGCCGTCGGCGGCGAAATCGCGCGAAGCTTCAGGCCCGGCAAGTTCCAGACGTGCCTCGTCGGCTCGGTATAGAAGCTGGGAGCCGAATTCGCCCTCGTCAGTTCGGTAGGCCACCTCGAGGGCGTCACTGCCGTGCCAGCGTGCGCTCAGGATCTCCGCATCACGACCTGGCGTCAGGCCCCGCACCCGGGTCGAGGGAGTGAGAGTCTCGAGCAGGGTCACAGGGACCAATGTAGGTGAATCGAGTGACATCATGCGGCGCCTTTTCGGCGGGGAACTCCTCGACGTGCGAGTGTCATCAACTGCCATTTTCCTCCGTGAAACGACAGCCTGTCTCTCAAGGATGGACAGTACTCTCACCGCGTCAATGAATACGGCGTTGCGTGCATAATGGAGCGAATGACGGGACCGTGATGAGTGCGCTCGCGGGTGATGTCGCGAGATTGGCTGCGGGAGGCGGCCCGGCGGGATGGGTGAGTGACGAATCCGAGTGGTGTCGCACCCTGAGGGACACGGCGACCCAGTACGGACTGAGCTCGGTGCCTCCGGCGGCGGCGGTACACGCGCTGCGCCACACGTCCGGCTCTCTGAAAGCGCGCCGGGGCGAGCCTATACACAACATCGCCGCACTGATGGGCTCCGCCTCGCTCTCCACGACCCAGGGGTACCTAGCCTCGGTCGGTGAGGACTTGGCGGCCACGCTGGATCGCCAGGCCGACGTTGTCGGTTTCTAGCGAGGCGCCTGCTGAGGGGCGGTCGGTCCCTGGACTCGACGGTCCTAGTCAGGCTGGTCCTAAAGAGGACGGTCTTGATCAGGACGGTCCCACCTGGGACGGTCTCGAGTGAGACCGTCCCAGGTGGGGCGGGCCTGGGACGGTCTCACGACCAGACGCGAGGTAGCCACATGACGAGACTCAACCCGTTCGACCACGGCGGTCCGGTGAGCGGCGAGCACTTCGCGGGGCGCGCGAGCGAGGGGGCGGCGGTCGTGTCGCGCCTGAGCAACCACATCGGCGTGGTCGTCACGGCGCCGCGGCGCTACGGCAAGTCCTCACTCATCAAGCAGGCGACCGAGGTCTTGGCCGCGAGCGAACCCGCGCCGGCCATCGTGCACGTCAACCTGCTCCAGGCGGGCACGCTGGGCACGGCCGCCGAACTGATGGTCCGTCGTCACTATCAGGTGCCCGGCGGTCCGTGGCACCGGCTCAAGAACGTGCTCCCGGGGTTCGTGAAGCGCCTGCGCGTGCAGCCCACCATGACGATCGACGCAACGGGGAGCCCGGTGTTCTCCTTCGCGCCCAGCGTGGGCACCCCGGACCTGCAACTGGTGATCGACGACGTCTACGCCACGCTCAACGAGATCGGCGCGCGTCGACCCGCCGTCTTGTTCCTCGACGAGTTCCAGGCCGCCGTCGAACTCGACACCCACCTCCCGCGCCAGCTGAAGGCCTTGGCGGATCAGTACCGCAACGTCTCGCTCGTGCTCGCCAGATCCAAGCAGCACGTGATGGAGGCCCTCGTGCTCTCCCAGGGAGCACCGCTCTACAAGATGCTCGAGCAGATCGCCCTCGGTGAGATCCCCGTGGATGACTGGGTGCCGTTCCTGGTGAAGCGGGCACGCCGCGGCGGCCGGCCGTTCGCTGAGGAGGGCCTCGCGCGGGTCGTGCACGAGATGGCGGGGCCGGTCCCCTTCGACGTCCAGCAGCTCGCGTACGAGGCCTTCAACCAGGCCGACACGACCATCGAACGCGACACCTTGGAGGTGGCCCTGTCCGAGCTCGTGCGCCACCGCGCCAGCGACTACGCCACCACCTTCGAGGGACTGCCCGCGGGCGGACGACGGGTCCTCAAGGTGCTGGCCGCGGGCACGACGGCCAGCGTGGGTTCGGCGGAGTTCGCGACGCTGGCGAGGTTGTCCGACTCGTCCTCGGTCCACAAGGCCGTCACCCAACTGATTGAGCTCGAGCTCGTCGTCCTGCGCACTGGCGTACCCGCGATCGAGGATCTCTTCTTCGCGGCATGGCTGCGCGTGGTCCTCGACGAGCACTGAGGTCCGAGAGCCGATCCGGGAAGGATAACTGTCACAGGGCCGACCTACGCTCGTTCCATGAGCGCTGACCTCTCTCGCACCGACCCGGCCCTGGGACTCGACACCCACCTCGAAGGCTGGCTCGTGGTGCTCTGCGACACCGCGGTGGCAACACGCACGGCCTACGTCGGCGACGTCGGGGACTTCGCGCGGCGCCTTGGTGGACGGGTCCCGCAACCGAATTCAGACGAATCCGTGGCGTGGCTGGGTCGAGGGAGGCTGCTTGGCACGCGCAGCGGGGTGCGCCTCGGGACCCTCGTTCGCGCGGCGCACGCGCTGGCCGCGCTCGACGTGCGCGACCTCGACCACGTGCGAATCGAGACGGCGCTCGACGAGATGGCGTCGACGTCCTCACCCTCGAGCGCACTGCGCCAGGTCAGTGCCCTCGCGTCGTTCCTTTCCTATCTGGTCGACATCAGAGCGCTTGAGACGAGTCCACTGGTAGCCCCCATGAACCATCTGGTGCCGGTCGTGCGCTCGGAGCACGACGCCCTGTCACGCGAGGAGGAACGGGCTCTCTACGGAGCCAGCGCTGCAGGCCCGGCCGGACGGCTGGCGTGGCCGGTGCGCGACGTCGCGGCGATGCGGCTCTTGATTGGGACGGGGCTGAATCGAGGCGAGTTCCTCTCGCTCGCGATCGACGACGTCGACCTCTTGAATTCCATCGTGGTCGTGACCGGGCGGGGCGACGTCCGACGGGTACTCGACCTGAACGAGGCCACCACGGAGGCGCTGGTCGACTACGTCGAAGAGCGCGACGCGAAGTTTGGTGGCACGTACGACCCCGCGCACCTGTTCGTGCGCACCGATGGTTCAGCGTTCGACGCCCGTTCCCTCTACCGTCTGGTCGAACAGCTCTTCGAGCGAGCGGGCGTCGAGCCCCGACCAGGTTCCATGACTCACTTGCTTCGTGACACTTTCGCGCTGCGCTGCGCGGAGCGCGGACTCAGCGTGGACGAGGTGCAACGTCAACTCGGCCACACCAACGGCCGTTCGACCCAACGTCTTCTGGCGGCGCGTCAGCACTGAACCGTCGCGGCGGATCGAAACGCGTCTCTGGTGCTGCACTGTGGTCACTGCGAGCGATCCTTTCTTAACTGTGCTGGCGCGCACGGCCTGTCGTTGACTATGAATTACAGATGGACCAGGGAACAATCCCGGTTCTGTTTGAGAAGAGTCCTGAGCCCGCGGGTCTGCCCCCTTCAGCTGACACCGGTTGTGAACTTCATGCGGCGTTCGCATCGGGTCGTCAAAACTGCCTCGTCGACGGGTGGTCGTCGCCGTCGTGGATCGTTGCGAACCCTGATAGACCGTCGGTGCTGCTCGTGAGTCAGAATGCGAGGTGGTCACTCTCCGGCGAATCGTTCTCGTCATCGCACTCGTTGGTTCGAGCGCCGCTGCTGCAGCGCCATCGATCGCTTCGACGAGGAGCGATTCGGTTTCGTGGGCGTCGCTGGGCGTCGTGCGACCCTCGCTCATTCAGCCCTCCGCGTGGGGAAGTCCGATCGCCGCCCAGCCCAGGAGCGCGACCGTTGGGTGGTGCGCCCCGCCAGGCGTGGAGATCTCATCGGGCGCAGGCAGAACGACTCTGGTCTCGGATAACGCGGTGGGACCCATGCTGAAGCGCGCCCACCTGGCACTGTCCGGCCCGCCTGGGAGTACGAGAACGGTGGCAACGTGCGGAGACGTCGCCCTCGATCCGAGTCACCGGAAGACCGTTTACGCCGGATTCCGAGCGGCTCGCGGTGGGCTGATTCCACCTTCCTACGACGTGGTGTTGGTGACCACGAACATGGGTAGGAGTTGACAGTTTGTGCCACTGCCGAAGGGTTACTCGCGGACTTGCCACCTACCACCGTGGTAGGTGGCAAGTCCGCGAGCGCCGGCGCTCCGAAGAGCCGAGCCAGGACCATCGCGTGGTGAGTCTTCGGCGTCCTTGGTTCACTGCGTGCGATCGCCGGGATCATTGCTCTAGTTCAGCGCTGATTCTCGACCCGAGTCCCGTGCCAGTCGCACATGACACCAAACAGTTCCGTGTAACACCCGGATGGGAGTATCGAAACCATGAACTTGACTTCGACTGAAGTAGCCCTCGCCAGTGTGGCAGTTGCAGCCACCTCTGGGTTGGCCGCCTACCTCGCCGTTAAGCGCGACCGGCGCCGCGCACTCTATGGCCGGGCTGTACAGGAGATCCTCAAGTGGAACGAGATGTTGTTCCGAGTTCGCCGCCGCGACCCGTCGGAGGATCGTGAACTGATCCACGTCTTTCACGACCTCCAAGAGAACTTGAGCTACTACCAAGCTTGGATAGCTAGTGAGTCGAAATACCTGGACCGTAGTTACTCTCGTCTGGTGAAGTCGCTCAAGGATGATTGTAAGGAACCAATCCAAGCGGCCTGGGCGCAGGTACGCCCGATCCCCGGCGCCCCTCTTGAGGACGACGTCAATCCCGATCCCCAAGAGCACGTCGCCTCATTCATGAAGGATGTTCGCTCACACCTGTCGCCGTGGTTCTGGCGGAGAATTGCCCTCGCCTATCGCAATCGCGAGTCCAGGCCATGACCGTTGACCTATCTGCGTACTTCAATGGTTTTGTGAAGGAGATATCACTGGACAAGACGCACCTCGCACGAATGGATCGCGCCGCCGGCACCTTGAAGGACCTATTGGTGAAGGAGTACGGACTGCCTCCCTCCGATGTCTTCCTGCAAGGCTCATATGCGAATCGAACCGTGATTGAACCAGTCGAGGGAGGCGAGTACGACATCGACATGGTTGCGGTCTGTGTTGATCAAAATGTTGCGAGCGACGTTGCCCTCGACGACCTTGAACGCCGCCTCACCGCTGATGGCCGATATCAAGACCGCGTGGTGCGTAAGGTCCCCTGCGTTCGCCTCGAGTACAGCGAGGACGAAGTGGGGAAGTTCCATGTTGATGTCGTGCCTCTGCGCCGCCACCCGGACACGGGTGAACTGATGGCACCTCGGAGGGGTTCGCCGTGGAAACAGACAGCACCCAGTGAGTACACCGAGTGGTGCCGTGACCAAGGTGAACAATTCACCCGAACGGTCAAGATCCTGAAACGTTGGCGTGACGAGAATCAGAAAGTCCACAACGCGATCAAGTCCATCGTCTTGCAAGTACTGGTCGCTGGTGTCATGCCTGACATAGAAGACGATGCCGCCCGCATAGTTGCCACGTTCCGTGCGCTTCATACCCAGTTGAGTCCGTTGTCGGCCCCGCCCGTGGTACCTAACCCGGTGCTTCTCTTCGAGAATCTGGCCGCCAGTTGGCCGATCCAGGACTTCTTCGACTTCGTGAAGGAGCTTGATGAAGCCGTTGGTGCAATGGCGGAGGTCGAGTCAGCATCTACGGTGGCCGACGCCGCCGACGTGTGGCGCGAGTTACTCGGCCCAGACTTCCCTCTGCCTTCTCCGGACGAACTGGGCCTGCGCCTTGAAGACACCAGCCACGCCGAGAAGCCTTCGTCGAGAGGTTGGATCGAAGCGCCAGATCATCGCTGCAAATTGGCAATCACTGCCAAACGCTCGACGCGCAAAGGCGGTCGCGCGATGATCCCGATGAAGTCCAACGAGCCGGTACCGCGCAATCGTAAGCTTCAGTTTCGAGCCACTGTTGAGTCCCCGCCTGACTTTCAGGGCAGGGTGTACTGGCAGGTAGTCAATACCGGAAGCAAGGCGCGGGAGGTTGCAGGCGGACTCCGCGGCGAGATATTTGAGGGTCGCGACCTGGACGGGAATTTACTCGGTGATGGGACTGAGAATTGGGAGCGTACGGAGTACGCCGGGAGCAGCCACGAGATTCGCGCCTTGCTGGTGTCAGGTACGCGCGTCGTCGCCGCAAGCGAGTACTTCAAGGTGCCCATCTACTAGCGGTGCTCGTGCCAGTGGCACCTCCCACATCGGTCGTAGCCAAGGCTGCGTGCAGTCACCATGTGCCAGTGGCACCTCCCACATCGGTCGTAGCCAAGGCTGCGTGCAGTCACCATGTGCCAGTGCACAGTGTTGGATGAGCACGTCATCAACAGCGACTGAATGTCATTGTTGTATCTCTAGGAGAATTCATCGGCGTGGGACTCGGTGCGGATCCTCCCGGCTGAGTCAGGACGCGTCACAGGGCTTCGTTATGGTGCGGCAATGGCGCGGATCATTCATGGACTTGTGGCGGGGCGCGTTGATGTTGGCGGGGTGTGCAGTCGAATGTGCAGTAGGGGTGTGCATGAACCTTTACCAGGGAAGATGGACATCGTTTCGTTGCGGATCGACCCTTTGCCGAAGTTCCCCCGCCACCAAGAGGTTTTCACGTTTCGGCGTTCACAGTCTTCACGTTTGGTGTGACACACATCAGTGCCATGGTCGTTTGCGGGCCGCCTTCATCTGTCGCT
>JABEUQ010000176.1 GCA_013044265.1 Acidimicrobiaceae bacterium | reverse complement strand
CTCGAACTCATTCTTGATGCTCGAAAGGGTGTCGAGCAACGTCACGCACTCTTCGGGTGTCAAGAGCCCCGCCACTTCGAGACCGCGCACGTGCGCCATCGAACCCTCGATATCGTGGGCGTAGAGGACGTGATCAAAGGAGTAGCTCTCCGAGAGATTCCACAAGGTCTCGTCCATCCCCGCCGAGAAACGACCCGCCCACAACGTCATGAGCGCGGCGGTGTTGCGTTCTTAGCCCCTTGACGCGCGGCCCAGGTCTTGACTCCCAGTCCATAGATTTTGACGTAGCCCTCAGAATCCGCGTGTTGGAACGTGTCCTCGGCGTCGTACGTGGCTAATCCGTAGTCGTAGAGCGCCTTGGGGCTGCGTCGCCCAATGATACGCATCATGCCCGGTGCTGCAAAGTGCATGCGAACGTCGCCCGTGACGTGCGTCTGCGTCTCGGCGATGAATGCGTCGAGGGCTTCTTTGAGGGGCGAGAACCACATGCCGTCGTAGACCAGTTCCGCCCAACGCGTCTCGAGGCGCGCCTTTTCATGGTGCACGTCACGTTCCAGGACAAGATCCTCTAAGTCCGAGTGCGCCGCGATTAGGGCCAGCGCCGCCGGACACTCGTAGACCTCGCGCGACTTAATACCCACACGACGGTTCTCGACCATATCGATGCGGCCAAAACCGGTCGACCCAGCGCGATCGTTGAGCGACTTGATGAGTTCAGCCAGGGGCATCTCGACGCCGTCGATGGCGACGGGCACACCCGCCACGAAACTCAACGTCAATTCAACGGGCTTGTCGCTACGCACGCGAGTGAGCGTCATCGGCTCCTCGGGCGGCGTGGCCCACGGATCCTCCATGGCACCGCACTCCACCGCGCGACCCCAGAGATTCTCATCAATCGAGTAGATCTTGTCCTTGGTGGCCTTGATGGGGATATTCCACTTCTGAGCGAAGTCGACCGAGTCGGCGCGGGTCATGCCCCAGTTACGCGCCGGTGCCAAGACTTCAAGGTCGGGCGCGAGCGCGTGGGTGCCCACTTCGAAGCGCACCTGGTCGTTGCCCTTGCCCGTGCAACCGTGCGCGACCGCCTGCGCGTTGAATTTGCGCGCCTGGTCGACCAAGTGACGGACAATCACCGGGCGTGAAAGAGCCGAGACCAGCGGGTATTTACCCTCGTATGCCGCATTGGCGGCAATGGCGTTGGCACAGAACTCATTGGCCATCTCGTGGCGCGCGTCGACGATGACGCATTCGATGGCCCCGGCCGCCATGGCTCGCGAGCGAATGTCCTCGAAACTCTCGGTGGTGTCCGCGTCTTGACCCACGTCAACTAGGACGCACACCACCTCCACGTTCCACTCCTCGATCATCCACCGCACCGCGACTGACGTATCGAGTCCACCGCTATAGGCCAGAACTACGCGCTTCATTATTTTCTTCCCTTCCTCGCGCTCGAGAGGTCCTCGAGCCCTGCCAAACTACGAAATTCCTTCACCAGCGACGGTCCCCCGCGCTTTTCGTCGGCGATTACCAGTATCGTGTCGTCGCCCGCGATTGACCCCAGGACTCCGTCTAGTGCGCTACGGTCCAGAGCCGAAGCGACGACGTGCGCACAACCCGGTGGGGTGCGGATAACCACAAGATTGCCCGAACAGTCCACCGAACCGACCCACTCACCCATCATGCGGCGCAGGTGATCCACTGGTGCGGCTGACACCGTTGGCGCTGAGGCAATGACGATACGTCGCGAGCCGTGCAAGTCACGCACTTTGATGGTGCCGAGGTCCTGGAGGTCACGCGTGACCGTCGCCTGAGTAGCGACAATACCTTCGGACTTGAGTCGCGTCACCAACTGCGCGGCCGTGGAGATCACTTCACGTTCGAGCAAGTCACTAATGCGGTGTTGACGTTGCGTCTTGGTCATATCTCTTCCTTTATCCAACGTAGGACTCCGCGCATGGCGGAGCGCCGATGAAATACTTGGCGCCACACGAGGGACGCTGGAGAATCGAGAACCTCGTCGGTTATTTCGTCGCCGCGATGTGCGGGTAGGCAGTGCAACAACACCGCCGAGGGTGCGGCGTGGCCCATGAGTTCTGCAGTGACACGAAAGTCAGCCAGATCACGACGACGCCTGGCCGTCTCCTCTTCAAAACCCATCGATACCCACGCGTCGGTGTACACCGCGTCCACGCCCGTCACGGCGTCAACAGCTGAGTCCGTCAGTCGTAGGGCCCCACCGCTCACCGTGATCGGGTCTTCGAGTGTGCCCGGGGTCAATTGGTATCCCGCGGGCGCACCCACTCTCACCTCAACCCCCAACCGCCGCAGTGCGACTGCCAATGAGCGCGTGACGTTGGTGGCGTCGCCGACGTAGGCCACCTTCAGACCCGCAAGACCACGGACGTCGCCTCCGGCAAAATGCTCCGCCAACGTCAACACGTCAGCGACTGCCTGCGTGGGATGTGCCACGTCACTGAGCAGGTTGATCAACGACATGTGATCCTGTGTGGCAACGCGCACGCGTTCAAAAACTTCGTGGTGGCGGATGCGCGCGGCACAAATGGCGTACATCTGTGCCAGGGTGCGACCAATGTCCTCGGCCGATTCGCGCGTGTCGAGGCCGATCTCCTCGTCGGAGAAGAACGTGGAAAATCCGCCCAGTTCGCTCACCGCCGAGGAACTCGATGCGCGCGTGCGCAGACTGGGGCGCTCGAATACCAGGGCCACGCCTTGTCCGGCCAGCGTCTGATCGTCAAAGGGACCCAACGCCAATTGGTAAATCCTGGCGAGTTCCGGGTCCGAAACTTCGGCAATAGTGGTGAAATGACGGGTCACGCAACTACCTCCGTGGTTGGGATCTGAGCGTGCACGACGTCGCGCACAGCGTGTAAACGTAAACCATTCGCTAGGACCACGCGCTGCGCGCCCGCGCTCAATGCGTCGAGCGCGGCGGTCATCTTGGGGCGCATCCCGTCGCGTGCAGCACCCGACGCAATCATCTCACGCACCCGCGATGCCGATACGTGGGTCAAGGCACTCGCGACATCGTCGGGGTCCGAACGTAACTGGTCGATGTCACTCAGTAGCACCAAGGTGCCCGCACCGAGGGCACCCGCGAGAGCACCAGCCACAAGATCGGCATTGCAGTTCAACAACTCAGCCTTTTCATCGACAATGACGGAGCTCACCACTGGCAAGTACCCGCCGCGCCACTGAGCTTCGAGAATGTTCGTCGAGACCTCGACAATCGCGCCCGCGCGGTCCCAGGGTGCACCGAGAGATTGGCCCCGAATCATGGCACCGTCGAGGCCGCAGAGCCCCACGCAGGAGAGCCCCGCGTGCGTCAGCGCTGCCACCAGAGCCCTATTCACCGACGAGAGAGCCATTGCGACGTAGCCCATGGTCTCGGGCGACGTGATACGCAGGCCCTCGTGAAATTCACTCGCCAAACCCACCCTGGCCAGTAGGCCAGCAATCTGAGGTCCACCACCGTGCACGACAGCAATCTCGACGCCCTCGCTCGCCAGAGCGACGAGATCCTCAGCGAGCGCCACCAGCACCGGGCTCGTGGCGCTGAGGTCGTCGAGGGCGTGTCCGCCCATCTTCACCACCAGACGCGTCACGGCGTGACCCCACTCAGGGGAAGACCCGCGGTCTCTGGCAAACCCTTCGCGATGTTCCAGGCCTGAAGAGCTTGACCGGCGGCACCCTTGATCAGATTGTCCAGCGAACTCATCGCGACCAACCAACCGGTGCGCACATCCACTTTCGCCGAGACGAAACACAGGTTCGAACCCACCGGGTCCTTGAGTGTGGGAGGATCGTCAACCACCACGACGCAGGGGTCGTGCAAGTACGCCGCACGTAAGACCTCGAGCGCCTCGTCGCTCGTCAAAGGCGACCTGACGCGAGCGTACGCCGTGACGAGCATGCCACGGGCCACGGGCACCAAGTGTGGCGTGAACAAGAGTTCAGCGTTGATCTCACGCTGAATCTCAATGGTGTGTCGATGGTGCAAGAGCCCATACGCCTCGGCGTTGGAGGCCAACCGTGAGAAGTGCAATCGATCCGCGGTGGCGCGTCCGGCTCCCGATACGCCCGACAATGCGTTCACGACGATGCCGCTGGCCTCGACGAGGCCACGGTCGAGGAATGGCCCCAGCGCCAACGATGACGCCGTCGGATAACAGCCGGGCACCGCGATGAGCCCAGCCCCGGGGAGCTCGCCGCGGTGGCGCTCGACCAGTGCGTAGACCGCGTCCGCCAGCAGTTCCGGAGCACTATGAGCTGCGCCGTACCATTCGACGTAGTCCTGGGCGTCCTTCAGGCGAAAATCCGCGCCCAGGTCGACCACGGTGACGCCGCGAGCACGTAAGTCAGGCACCAGCGCTTGACTCTTACCGTGGGGCAACGCCACGAAGGCCGTGTCGAGTGCGACATCGAAGACACTCTTCGTCGGCTGATAGATCATCTCGGGAAAGAGTCCGGCCAGTGCCGGGGCGTGCGCGGCGACGGACTTGCCCGCGTTGGTCTCGCCGGTCGCCACAACCACATCCATGTCGGGGTGTGACGCCGCCAAACGCAACACCTCAAGTCCGGCGTAACCGGTTGCTCCAACCACGGCGATTCTCATACTGACATTTTATGCACAAGATTAAGCAAAAGCGCAATACCCTCGATTGACGGCTATGCTTGATGAGTGACTCGCAAGGGCTGGATTCTCTTTGGCGCAATGGCCGTGCTCTGGGGGATCCCTTATTTGCTGATTCGCGTCGCCGTTCGCGAACTCGACCCGGGTGCCCTAGTGCTGTTTCGCACCGCCCCCGCCGCACTGCTCTTGATGCCGGTCGTGACGCATCAGAAGGCGTGGCCCGCCTTAGTAAAGAACCTCAAGTGGATCGTCGTCTTCGGCGTGGTTGAATTCGGCATCCCCTGGTACTTCATGTCCACCTCCGAGCGCCACATCAACTCTTCGTTGACCTCACTCATCATCTGTGCGGTGCCCCTCTTCTCGGTGCTGGCCAGTCGATTCACCCGTTCGCACGAACCCATTGGCCCACGTCGCCTCATCGGGCTCATTGCTGGCGCTGTGGGCGTCGCCCTGTTGGTCGGACTCGATCTCAAGGGTGGGTCTCTCACCTGGATTGGCCTCATGCTGGTGGTCTGCGTGGGTTACGCCATTGGGCCCATCATTTTGGCGACCAAACTTCACGATGTGCCGGGTCCCGCCGTCGTGTGTGGCGCAGCGAGCGTGGTGGCGCTGGGATGGGTTCCCTACGACCTGTTTCA
The DNA here is from genome assembly GCA_013044265.1 of Acidimicrobiaceae bacterium. Classification (GTDB taxonomy): domain Bacteria; phylum Actinomycetota; class Acidimicrobiia; order Acidimicrobiales; family RAAP-2; genus RAAP-2. Next base: position 24,009 of record JABEUQ010000176.1, on the reverse strand, counting down.
CTGGCCCGCACACATCAGCGGCGAAACCTGGTTATCGCTGGGCGTGCTGAGCATCTTCTGCACTGCGGGAGCTTTTCTCGTTTTCTTTGAGCTCATCAAGGAAGCTGGTTCGAGTCGGTCGGTGGTGGTGGTCTACTCCAATACTGCGCTCGCCGTCGTGCTGGGTATCGTGGGTCTACACGAACCCTTCACCATCGGCATCGCCCTCGGCTTTCCGCTGATCGTGATCGGCTCGTACTTAGCGACCACGGTCGCGCGCGGGGTCGCCCACGACACGAACCGCGACGCGAACCTCCCCATCTACGAGTAGCCACATGGCCGCCTCGCTCGTGGCAAGTTCGACGCGATGCCCCTCTTCCACCGGTCCGTGGTGAATAACGTCCACCTCGGTAACCGGAGCATCGAAGATCTCTGCGACGGCCTGCCAGACCGCGGCGTTGTTGACGTGGCCAATGACGTCCAAATCCGCACGGCGCAGGGGCCACGGGCGACGTGGCGTCCCTTCGGGTGGCGCGCTCACTGGCACGCGCCCCGATATCTTTCGACCGTTCATCGATTCACCGAAGATTCCGTGGAACGTCGCCGGGATCCGCACGGGAAAGCCGCGCGGGTCCACTGGCACCCACAGTGAGGACGCCTCAATGACGAGACGGTCATCGAGGTAAATGTTGGTCCGTCGCTCGGCCCACGCCGCGCCGGCCCCCGAACAGAATGTCGTCAATTTAAGTTGGTCGTAGATGACGGGCCACGGCCCCACCGCACGAAAGGAAGTGCGTCGCGCGAGCCACCAGGCGTCGCTTTCAATACCGCAGTCCGCCCAATCCTCGGTCGCGGCATCTTGCAGCGCGCGTGCGACACCGTCGAGGCGCCAATAACTCGACGGCAGAGCATCACTGAGTCGCACGACCGCGTGCATGGAAAAACGTCGTCCCACCGAGGGTTCGGGCACGTACTCGCGCTCAGACACCACGACGTCGGCCACCTAGGACCTCAGTTCGGCGTCGAGAGCGCGTGCCGCCTCGATGAGTGCCTCACGAGCTGCGCCGATATCGGATTCACTCAAGGTCTTCTCCGACGAGGAGAAGCGCACGTTATACGCGAGAGAACGCGTGCCGGCTGGCAGCGACGCACCACGGTACACGTCAAAGAGGGTCACGTCCTCGACCACGTCGGCCGCCGCCATGAGGACTTCGGCCAAGTCAATCGCGTGCACTGCCTGGGATACGACAAACGCCAAGTCCACGATCGCCACGGGGTAACGACCCGGCACACTCACGAACTGGTCGAGTTCAGCGTCCAGGGTCAGTTCGAAGAGAACGTCGAGGTCCACGTCGAGCACACCGAGTCGTCGCGGTGCCATGGTGGTGAGAGCGCCGAAGAGACGTGGATCGACTTCGCCCACGTAGCCCACCAACCGGTTGGTGCCACGTTCCACCAGTTGCGCTGTTCTCGTCGGGTGCAGACCGAAGGCGGCGCCATCACTGGAACGTACGACCACGTCGTTGATTCCCAGTCGCGTCGCTAGTGCCGCCCACATCGCCACGCCAGTGCGCGCATCGTCGTTGTCTCGACCCAGTACGACCGTCAAACGTTCGTTCTCCTCAGGAAGAGCGAGCGACACCGCACCCGCGGCACCCCCACGCGTGTGGCGTGGCATGGTCGCCACCTCGGGGTGAGTAAAAACGTTGCCGATCTCTCCTAGCACGACGTCGCCCAATCCACGCTCGGCGTTCTTGCCCCAGGCGCGCACCAATCCCACCAACATCGACGATCGCAACACCGACTCCTCGGACGCCAAGGGGTTAGTCACGCGCACGCGCGCAGACCCCGGCGAAAGTAGGTCGAAATCGGCGTCGCTGCCCAGGGTCGGCGTCCAGGACTCGTGCACGCCGAGGTCCACCACCGTATCGCGTAGTCGACGCCGGATTCGCTGTCGATCACTCAACGCCCCGGGTTCGGGCCAGGTTGGGGTGCGCCGCGGCAATCGCGAATAACCGTAGAGGCGCGCAATCTCTTCGATGATGTCGGCACGCCCGGCGGCGCCCGACCGCACGTCAAGACGTGCGCTGGGCGCCGTGACTGTCCAGGGCCCCTCTCCGCTGACACGGAACATCAACCCTTCAAGGGTGCGATGCACGTCTTCACTGGTCAGGTCCACACCGAGGGCACGCTGCAGATCGCTTTCACGCAACCGCACGGTGGGCGGCACGGGGACATTGCCCGCAACATCGAGGGGTTCCGCCATCCAGCGCACCTCAGGATTACTCTCGCGCAGTAGAGCGACGAACCGCCCCACCGCCACGAGGGCCAGTTCGGGGTCGACCCCACGTTCGAAGCGATTCGAAGCCTCTGAGCGCAAGGCGTGACGCTTCGAGGAACGTGCGATGCTCATCGGGTCGAAGTACGCCGCTTCCAAGAGGACGTCAGTGGTGCTGGCCGAGATTTCGCTCGCGGCGCCACCCATGATGCCCGCGAGACCGAGCACGCGGTCCTCACCATCCACAATCACGCAGTCCTCACCGGTGTCGCCCAGGCCACGTCCTGGTTGGGCGAGGGCGCGTTCGACGTCATCAAGCGTCGTCAGGGTCTCGCCGTTGCGCGCGCGGCGCGCGCGCAACGTGCGCTGGGCCACGTGGGCAGCATCGTACGGGTGCGTCGGTTGGCCGAGCTCAAGCATCACGAGGTTGGAGGCGTCGACCACGTTAGAGATCGGTCTCATGCCGGCCATCGTCAGTCGACGAGCCAGGTGAGCGGGTGAGGGCCGCACGACCACGTCGCGCAGGACCGACACGGTCAGACGACCGCACAAATCGGGATCCTCGATTCCCGCACTCGCGTACGTCGCCGAGGTGGCGCCCTCGTCGGGCGTCGCTAGCACCGCACTATGCACCTCGCGACCGAGTCGGGTCGCGAGGTCGCGCGCGACGCCACGGATACTCCACGCATCTGGTCGATTGCCCTCGATTGAAATATCGAAAACGACGTCGCGGGTCATACCCAGAGCTTCGAGCAGGGGTCGCCCCACGACGGGTTCAATGACGTCGTCGAGGATATAGAGCCCCTCGTGATCCTCACTCAGGCGCAGCTCCCGCGCTGAGCAGAGCATGCCGTTCGAGGTGACACCGCGCATCTTGCGCAGGGCAATCTCAAAACCACCGGGTAGCACGGCGCCCACCGGAGCGAGTGGCACGTGATTGCCCACCGCGAAGTTCATCGCGCCACAGACGATCTCGAGCGGGCCCTCGCCCGCGTCCACAATCACCAAGCGCACACGATCGGCGCCGTCGATGGCCCGTATCTCATCGACCCGCGCCACAATCACGTCTTCGAGGCCTTCTCCCACCATCTCGACGCCCTCGACCACGAGGCCCAAGTCGTCCAGAATGCTCGTCAATTCCTCGATGGACTCATCGAGGTCGACGTAGTCGCGCAGCCAGGACAGGGGGATCTTCACGAGAATTGCCTTAAGAATCGAACGTCGTTGTCGATGAGCGCGCGCATGTCGGCGATCTGATGACGCATCTGTGCGCACCGGTCAATGCCGAATCCGAAAGCGAAACCGCTCCACTCGTCGCCATCAATGCCGACAGCTTCGAAGACGGCCGGGTCGAGCATGCCGCAACCACCGAGTTCGATCCACCCGGTCTGTGAGCACGTGCGACACCCATCACCTCGACAAATGGTGCAGGTGATCTCGAATTCGGCCGACGGCTCGGTGAATGGGAAGAACGCCGGTCGCAGTCGAGAGGAGATATCAGCCCCGAAGTAGGCGTGGGTGAAGGTCTCGATCACCCCGGCCAAGTCGGCGAAGCTAATACCACGATCCACGACGAGACCCTCGATCTGGTGAAAAGTTGCCAAGTGGCGCGCATCGGGGGTGTCACGTCGGTAGCAACGACCCGGCATCACACTGTGAATCGGCAGAGCATCCTGGGCCACCGCTTGCTCCATCAAGTGGATCTGCGTCGGTGACGTATGAGTCCGCAACACCACGGTCTCGGGCTCGCCGAGGTCGACGTAGAAGGTGTCCCACATACCACGCGCGGGATGTGCGGGCGGAATATTCAGTGCTTCGAAGTTATACCAGTCACTCTCGACTTCGGGACCATCGGACACGTTAAAGCCCATGGCCACGAACACGTCCTCGAGTTGGCGCTGCGTCGCGGCCACGATGCCGGGGTGCCCCACGCTCAGGGGAGCGAGAACTTGAGAAATCACCACGTCACCCAGATCGAGTCGGTCCGCTTCCAGTTGTTCCGCCCTCGCCTCTTCTTCCAGCAGCGCCCGCCGAACAGCGAAGGCCTCTTCGATCCCGCGACGCGCATCTTGCAATCGGGCACCCGCATCCTTTCGCTCCTCGGGGGCGAGTGCGCCCAGGGACTTTTGCAGCGTAGAGAGAATCGAGCGCTTGCCCACGATGAAAGGCTCATCGACGAGCAGATCGGCGAGGGTGAGCGCCTGCTCAATTCGTGCGATGAGGTCCGCTACGTGCGTCGAGAGCTCGGCCAGGGGCGACGTCGTCATATAACCCAAGGCTACGAGGTTCTCAGACCATGGTGGTGCCGCGTCGCTGGCGCAGGGACTCAAAGGCAATCAGCGACGCAGCCACCCCGGCGTTGAGTGATTCGGCTCGACCCGCCATCTCAATGGTCATTCGTTCATCACACTGGCCCACCGCCACTTCGCTCAGCCCCCCAGACTCATTACCAATGACCACCACGCAGGGTCCAGCCAAGTGGCAGTCAAGATACGAAAGGCCGTCCTTCACCACGGTCGCGTAGGACCGAACGCCGTGTTCACGAAAGTACGCCATCGCGTCATCTAACGGGGCGATCACCAGGGGCACGTGAAATACCGACCCCGCCGAGGCTCGTAATGTCTTGGGATTGAACGGGTCGACGCAGTCTCCGCTCAGCACAATGGCACTGACGCCCGCGGCGTCTCCCGAGCGGATGATGGTGCCGGCGTTTCCGGGATCGCGCAGATTATCGAGCACCAGCACCAGCCCGGTGAGCGCCACGTCGGTGAGTTGACTCATCGAGAAGCGCACCGCGGCCATTACTGGCTGAGGAGATGTGGCATTGGCGACTCTATCGAGCACCCCCGGTGCCAGGGCGAAGATGCGCACGTTCGCATCCTCTGCGTGCTCGACAATTCGAACGATGTCAACTCTCTCGCGGGCGTCGTGATCGATGTAGAGCGCCTCGAAGGGTACGCGGCTCTCGAGGGCCGCGTCAATCAGGTCTGGTCCTTCGATGACGCAGACACCCTCGCTCCAACGCTCGCTGCGTTGAGATAGAAGGCGCCGGAGTCGACGCACTCGTTCGTGAGTCGACCCCAGCGCTTCGATCAGAGTGACCTACTTGGCCAGTGCGGCGCTGGCCTGAGTGACCAACGCGGCGAACGCCGCGGCGTCATTCACTGCCAGGTCCGCGAGCATCCGGCGGTCCACTTCAATACCAGCGGCATTGAGTCCAGCGATGAAGCGGCTGTAGCTCACCCCCTGCAGACGGGTACCGGCGTTGATGCGCTGGATCCAGAGACGGCGCATCTCGCCCTTGCGTGCGCGGCGGTCACGAAATGCGTACACGCCCGCGTGCTGGACGGCCTGGTTCGCGGCGCGAAAGGTTCGGCTACGGTCTCCGTAGTAACCCTTGGCCTCTTCGAGAATCGCCTTGTGGTGCTTCTTGGCATTTACTGCCCTCTTAACGCGTGCCATATCAGTTCCTCTTTCCTAAAGTTCCTAAAGACCCATCAAACGCTTGATGTTCTTCTCAATGCCGGGTGCAATGTCAGTCTCGCGACCCAGTCGGCGCGTGCGCACTGAAGACTTGGTCTCCATCAGGTGGCCGCGAAACGCCTTACGACGACGCAATTTCCCCGAACCAGTAATTTTGATGCGCTTCTTGGCACCACTGTCGGTTTTCATCTTGGGCATGTCAACTCTCCTCTTGCGATTCTGGGGCCGAAACACTCGCCTCGACCGCCATCGGTACTTCAGCGGATACTACGGACGCGGCAGATACCTCATCCTTTACTGCGTCAGCCTTCGGCTTGGCCTTCTTATCGGGGCCGAGCACCATGATCATGTTGCGGCCATCGAGTTTGGCGGCTGATTCGACCTTGGCGATATCGACGAGTTTCTCGATGATGCGGTCCAAGATCTTCTTGCCCAACTCAGGGTGCGCAGATTCACGCCCACGGAACATGATGGTGACCTTCACCTTGTGACCTTCGGTCAAGAACTTCTCCACGAGGCGGGTCTTAGTGTCGAAGTCACCGGGTCCGATCTTCGGCCGGTACTTCATTTCCTTGACGCCCACGTTTTGAGTCTTACGACGCGACTCCTTCGCCTTTTGGGCTTCATCGAACTTGAACTTTCCGTAGTCCATGATTCGACAAACCGGTGGCTGCGCGGTGGGCGCAATTTCCACCAGGTCGAGGTCGAGGCTGCGAGCCAATGACAGGGCTTCGCGCGTCGTCGTAACGCCGCGTTGATTCCCCTCGTTGTCGATGAGACGTATGGACTCGACCCGAATGCGTTCGTTGACGCGGTGGTCTCCAGGCACTGTTGCGATAACCGACTCCTTGCTCTGCGCGACGCCACTTTGGCGTCACCACGGCAAGCGAGGCGGATACGACCCGTTGAACCCGAAGCACCAGTGTGCTCAGGTGGAAGTTGAAAATCAACCTCACTTGCTGTGAACTGCCCTGAAAGGCTATCAGACCCGTTGACCACCCATTGACTAGTGGGCACTTCGCCAGCCAACTACCTGAATGAGCCTCGTAATGACCAACAGCCACACAATATTCCTTGCTACCAACCAACTCGCCTACCGAGACCTCACTCGTCAACTGGCGGGCCGTGGTATTCGGACTCCCTGGAGCAGAATCAGGGCGTCGCCAGGAAAATGGCGCGCAGGGATCATCCCCCGTTAGTACAGTTCGTAAATCACGAATGCCGCTGCGAAGTGGATGACGTGTTGTCGAGACCAACGCTCATGAGGATCCGTCGCAAACGACTAGTCATCCAGAACCAACTGGCAACAATCACCAAGAGCAGCACGAGTTGCGTCAGCGTGGTGACGCTACGCCAGAGAAGTAGCGATGACCCGGCGGCGACGACAATATTGGCAATCCGTACGTCACGCGCGAGCTGGCGGCGATGTGCCTCGAGCCATTGGTGCCAATCAGCGGTCACGAATTCCGAGGTGTTCTGGCCACGTGCCCGCCAAATCCATCGCTGGGCGAGTCGAAAGTTGCGACGCGTGGCACGCGCCGAGGCAGCAGATCCTGAAAACCAAAGAATCCCTGCGAGGAACGCGCCAGCGAGAGACGCCCAAAGAAACTTTGCCGCTAACTGCGACGTAAAAGTATTGAGGATTGCAGAAGTGATCGCCGGTGGCGTCGGCGCCATTGTCGACGCCGTCGCGATGCCAATCGAGAGTAGTGCGTAGGCCAAGAGACCACTGACCATTGCCGCCAAGGCCAATCGACGCAGTCCATTTCGACGCGATCGAGATGTCACCACCGCACCGAGGCCGCTCAGAGAACTCAGAACTGGAAAGAGCCACCAGAGAGAGGTGGCCAGATGGTAGTAGCGCTGTATCTGGCGAATCTCGCGAATGTCCAATATCGTGAGAGTGAGCGTCCTGGGCCGAGTCAGTTGCGACACCCACGGTTGGAACAACGTCACACTATTCGCATCGAGTTTATTGAGGACCGTTCGAATTATCGGCGTGACGTCCAGAACCACGGAGCCTTCACGCGACAGTTGGCTTGTCGCACGTCCATCCAGAATCGCCACTGCGGCCTGGTGGGTAATTCGGTTTTCTTCGTCCCAGATGCGCTGGAAAGTCGGACTCTCCAAACCAGTGGCCAGAGCAGCCGTCAATGTTTGCTGTAAGGCAGTAGTGAGTGTGGGGGCCAGAATTCCCGCAGCCGTGGGCAGCACGGCAACGATGCGGTGTTCGACCTTGAGATCGCGAACAATGACTGCAGCTCCCTGCGAAGCGAGATACTCGTCAACGACATGATTACTCGCCAGCGGGTGCAAGGTGGCCACCCACCGTTCGCTGTTCGAGACAGTGACCACGGCCCACGACGACACAATGGCAAACGGCAAAAGGACGGCGAAGAGAACGGCCAGGACTCGTGACGTCAAGTGCTGCTCTCCAGGACTACTCACAGAATGAAATGGTAGGCCAGCTCGCATGGCGGACCAGTCAAGGCCCCGCACCGCCTTACTCTTTGGCGCCTGATCCCTAGTGCACGACCGAGCAATACCTCCTTCGGCGCAAGGCCAATTGGAAGGTACCGGCTCTCCTTGACTTACTGAAGCAGATGGCCCAGTGATGCGTGCTCACCGTCTGACTTCTCTGACATTGCTTCGTACGAGGAGCCCATTGCGATTGAGCTCGTTCGCCAGGCTGGCGTGAAGGTAGCACGGGCGGAAACCATCCCTCGCGACATGATTCGCGCTGCTGATGCCAATGGATTCATGCGATGCAAAAACTCAGACTCCCACTATGGCGCCGAGATGGAACGGGTCTGCGACACGATTGGCACGACGCTTGTCGGCGATCTCGGAGTCCGTTCACATCGCCAGGTCCTAGCAGGAGTCAACTCAACGCGGCACGTTGAAGTTGAAAATATCAGCGTCGTACGCCTGATACGACTCGTAATCGAGTAGTTCATAGAGATCAGCACGGTGCTGCATCTCGCCCAATATTGACGTCAGATGACCCTCGCGACGCAACACGTCCAGGGCGCGAGACGCCGCACCCATCGCCACACGCAACAACGACACGGGGAATATGACGATATTGACACCAACATTGGCCAGTTGCTCGGTGCTGAAGAGATCGCTCTTGCCGAATTCGGTCATGTTGGCGAGGATCGGCACATCGACGGCGGCTCTCACGGCGGCGAATTCACTCAAGTCCAGCATTGCCTCAGGGAAGATTGCGTCGGCGCCAGCATCGACGAACGCCTTCGCCCGATCGATACAGGCGTCGAGCCCCTCGACGGCGCGAATATCGGTTCGCGCCATGATCAACAAGTTCTCATCACGGCGAGCGTTCACCGCAGCACGCAGACGCTGCAGCGCGGTAGTCGGATCCACGACTTGTTTGCCGTCGAGGTGGCCGCAGCGTTTCGGGGTCACCTGATCCTCGATATGTAGCCCCGCGACGCCCGCATCCTCAAGTGTCTGTACCGTGCGAGCCACGTTCATTGGCTCGCCAAAACCAGTGTCGGCATCGACCAGTGACGGCAGGTTCGTCACGCGCGAGATCTGCTGCGCTCGTCCTGCCACCTCGCACAGCGTCGTAAGACCAATGTCGGGCAGACCCAGATCCGCTGACATCACCGCCCCCGAGATGTACACACCATCAAAACCCTTGGACTCAATGAGTTTCGCGGACAGCGGATTGAAGGCACCCGGCAGAAGGAGTAAATCTCCGGTGGCAAGCTGTGCGCGTAGATTCGCACGTTTACTAGCTGCGCTCAGAGATGAATTCAACATCAGATCAGCCCCTCGGGCTCAACCGTTGATTCGAGCATCCGGCGTCGTGCCCGGAAAGTCAGATGCGTCAATTCAGAGGATTTGAGGGACTGGAGGTTCTGCACCGCATCGAGGAAGCGTTCGATCTCATCATCCTTGACCACATCGGCGGCGAGGGTTCGGAACTTGTGAACGTAGTCGCGCCGAGCGAATGGTCGAGCGCCCAGGGGGTGAGCGTCGGGAACGGTGATCTCATCGATCAATGTCGTTGCGTCGTTGGTGATGACTTCCAACCAGCCGCCGAACGCCTTTTCTTGAGGGTCAGACGAGAGGTAGCGGCGACTCCACTCCGGATCCTCGACCGTGGTCACCTTACGCCACAGCGCCACGGTGTCACTACGGTGAGAGCGCTGCGACGAATAGGACGACTCGTGGTCCCAGGCGCCGTCTTGGAAGGCCACGGTGAAAATGTAGGGCAGCGAGTGGTCCAGGGTCTCACGCGAAGCCGAGGGGTCATATTTCTGAGGATCGTTCGCTCCCGAGCCAATCACGTGATGGGTGTGGAACGATGAATGGATCACGACCGACTTAATTTTCTTACCGTCAAGCAATTCAGGGTGTTCACGGTGCAGCCGACGGGCCAAGTCAATCCAAGCCTGCGCCTGATACTCCGCCGAATGCTCTTTGGTGTAACTCTCCATGATCGCTCGCTTTGCTTCGCCCGGACCCGGGAGTGGCACCTGGTAGACGGCGCTCGGGCCACCGAGTAGCCAAGCAATTACCCCATCCTCACCCTCGTAGATGGGCGTCGGCGACGTCTGCCCGCGCATCGCCCGATCCACCGCTTCAATCGCAGCCTTGCCCGCGAAGGCCGGTGCGTACGCCTTCCAGGTCGAGATCTCGCCCTTGCGCGATTGACGTGTCGAGGTGGTCGTGTGCAGCGCTTGACCAATGGCCTGATACGTCGTCTCGACGTCGAGGCCCAACAGCGTGCCCAGCCCCGCGGCCACGCTGGGCCCTAGATGAGCCACGTGATCGATCCGGTGTTCGTGCAGAGAGATGGCCCGCGCTAAGTCGATCTGAATCTCATAACCAGTGGTGATCGCCCGGATGAGGTCGCGACCATTCAAGTGACGCTGTTCTGCGACATGCTGAGCGACGGCGAGCAGTGGCGCAATGTTGTCACCCGGGTGCGAATACTCCGCGGCGAGAAAAGTATCGTGATAATCCAGTTCCCGCACAGCCACCGCGTTCGCCCACGCGGCCCACTCGGGCGAAACGCGAGCGTCCATGCTCAGACCGAAGACCGTTGACCCGGGCGTCATTGAGTGACGTCGCGCCTGCGCTCGTGCCGACGCCACGGGTGCACGCAGGAGTGCGGCGGCGGCCACCGCGGCGTTGTCAATGATGCGATTGATGACCATCTCGGCAACGTCGTCGTCCACTCGCACAATGTCAGCAGCCACCGAAGCAATGCGCCACGCGAGTTGATCCTCCCGAGCCAAATTCTCGTCACTACGGTGTACTCGAACCTCGTGCTCAATCACGTCGGACCTCTCCTTGACCGCGGGGTGCAATAGCTAAGTCCACGAACACTCACGGTAGCCGCTTGGTGATTGCGCTACTCGCCCGTTTGAGTTCCACCACGCACCAGTCAGCCTTACTTTCATCGAGGTCCGCCGCACGCCCGAACACTTGTAACGATGCGACGACTTGACCCTCCTGACTCAGTACCGGAACAGAGACCGAGGCCGAGCCGAGCTCTCGCTCGGAGACGCTGTAGACGAAGCCATGCTCACGAATGATCTCAAGATTCTTGATGAAGTCCTTGCGGGTCACGACTTGGCCACTGGCCAAGCGGAACTCGGGCAGGTCTTTCATCAGTTCCTTTATATCCTCAGGTGAAAGGGCCGCCGCCAGTACCCGCGCGCCACCCAAGTGCAAGGGTGTCAATTCGCCCAAGGGTAGTAAGTATCGAGCGGGCTCATTGCCCTCAATACGCAGAATCGTGACTTGAGCCATGTCCACGCGCACCGAAAGGGCCGACATGAAACCACTCGCGCCGGCGAGTTCTTGAACCACGGGCAACGAGATCTGCGAGAGAGAGTTGGTCATATGAAAGGCGTAGGCGTTGATCATGGAGGTAACACCCACCGTGTAGCCGTAGCGCTCTTGAGAGACGTAACCGTAGTGCAACATCACGCTCAAGATGCGCTGGGTGGTCGCCAGATGGATACCGGACTCGATTGAGATATCAGTGAGTCGCATGGGGACTCGGCTGCGGCGCAGAATATCCAGAATCTCGAAGGATCGCTCGAGTGAGCGCATCGACGTCGTATTGGCGATATCGCTTACCGCGGCCATATTCGACTCTTCGTCCACTGCATGTCTCGAAACGCTAACCGAGATTTCAGGTTCGAACGGGACTTCGCCGTTGTCATCTTCTCAGTCCCGACCGCGCAAGTTACGTTCACGGTGCAGCGACACCTCGGACGGTGAATTGAACTTCTTAGTTTTCATTAGCCAGATCGACTTGATCAGCGTCCAACTGGTCGCGGGCGGGCGAAGAGATCGGTGCCGCCCACGGTGAGCGTGCGCCAACGTAGGCGCTCGGTCCCATGCGAAAGTGCTGGGCCTGTTCCTTGGTCTCGATGAAGGGCAGATCCATGGGAAAGAGATCCTGAGTCTGGCGAGGGCGGGGACCCGCCTTAGAGACGTGTCCCCACAACGAATGACCCACGACCTTCTCGGCGAGCAGGGCCGAGTCAATCAGTTTGGCCAAATCGATACCGGTCTCAATGCCGAGTTCGTGCAGCAGGTTGACCAGATCCTCAGTCGGGATCATACGCGTCATACGTCCATGCCCGCCGTAGGGACAACCCCCCATGCCTCCGATGGAGCTGTCAATAATGAGAGTGTCCTCCGGGTCCAGCACTCGAAGTGCTTCGTAGGCCGACAAGAGCGCCGTACCGCGTGCGTCGTGAAGGTGTAAGTGAAAAGTGCGTATTGCGGGCCAGCGCTCCTTGATGGCCCGTAACTGCTCGCCGACCGCGTCGGGCATGTTCCAGGCCATGGGATCACCTAACCACACACGGTCGATACTCACCCCCGCGTCGTTCCACATGTCGTACTGACGAGTCAGCAGTTCCATGCGATAGTCCTGGTCGAATAGACCCAGCCAGTTCGATCCCCACGCGGCGTTGATGGCGATTCCAGCCGTCGTGTAGCCCGCCGCCTTTGCGCGCTCAATGGTCGCGGGCCACTGGTCAATCTCATCTTGCTGCGAGCGATTCGTATTACGTCGTACGAACACGTCGCAGAGGTGGACCAGGGTCCGGGGGAACTCCACCGACTCCACTAGTGGCGGCATGAAGCGCCCCGCGCGTTCGCGTCCCTGGTCATTCAAGGCTAAAGCGGTATAGCGCACGCCCGGCGCCGGAGTGAATCGTTGCATCAATTCATCGGCGCACGCCATCTGGGGAGTCCATTTCGGACTCACGAAAGAACACGCCACGATGGTGCTCAGACCGGTCCGAGAGAGCGAGTCCAATAACTCAATCTTGGCGTCGACACTGATATCGGCGCTCTCAATCTGCATGCCCTCTCGCATGCCTTCTTCAATGATCACGACGTGGGGATACCCGCGGGTTGACACTAGATGGCCTGTCTCTCTCTCAGTGCTGCGATGTCCTCGGCGCTGTAGCCGAGTTCGATCAATATCTCTTCGGTATGCTGTCCGAGTCGAGGGGGCGACGAACTCGGTGCGAGGGTCTCACCATCCACGTGCACACCACTGCCTAACACTTGTACGACGGGTTGGCCCGGCAAATCCATTACCAAATCATGAACCAGTCCGCGCTCACGGATCTGATCCTGATTCAGGGCTTGTTCTACGTTCAGTAGTCGTCCGGCGGGCACACTGACTTCGGCGAGGAGCTCCTCCCACTGCTCGGCGCTACGCGCTTGCAGCGCAGAGTCGATCTCGGCACTGAGTTCACGTCGAAATTTCTTGCGCTCGGAACGAGTAACGAAACGCGGGTCTTCCAGTAAGTCGCGTCGGTCGATCACGGTGCACAAGGCACCAAACTGCACCTCAGTGTTGGTGGCGATATTGATCGGACCATCACTGGCCTGAAAAGTTCCCGACGGAGATGACGCCGCGTTGTCGTTGCCGTGGCGCATCGCGGGTCGATTACTAATGAGATGTTCGGAGATGATCCAACTCATTGCGGTCAGCGCCGATTCCAGCATTGAGACGTCGAGGTAGCTGCCGCGACCCGTGCGTGAGCTCTTGACGAGGCCCGCATTGATAGCCATCGCCGCGACGTAGCCACCCATGGTGTCGCAAACTGGGAAGCCCACACGGACCGGTTCACTGGAGCCGGTGACCGAGGCAATGCCAGAGAAACCTTGGATGATTTGGTCATACGCCGGACGCGAGGACAGTGGGCCGGTCTGACCGAAACCCGACAGCGCGCAGTAAACAATGCAAGGGTTGATGTCAGCGATACGTTCCGGTGAGAAGCCCAATCGGGCTAGGACGCCCGGACGCATGTTCTCGAGAAGCACGTCGGCGGACTTTAGAAGGCGCTCGAAGACCAGCGCACCCTCAGCATCTTTCAGATTCAGAGTCACCGAGCGTTTGCCCGAGTTCTGAGCGACGAAGGAGGGACCCATGTGTGCCGCGCGGAGAGTTTCATTTTCGCCGAACTCCCTCGCCATGTCGCCGACCAGGGGCACTTCTATCTTGATCACGTCTGCACCCATGAGCCCGAGGTGGTAGGCAGCGAAAGGTCCCGCGAGCACGGTTGTTAAATCGAGTACTCGGATTCCGCTTAGCAAATCGGCCACGGTGCGTTCCTTACTACAGTTCCGAAGAAGTTCCCCGGAACCTCTTGGTGATTCACGGCTCCACCACCTGGTCCGATCAGACCATTCAACGTGCATCCGCTATTCATTGGAGAGAAGGGCGGGGACGGCCGATGGTATAGACCACCGACCATCCCCGTCCAAGGAGATGAACTGCCTACTACTTGATCAACCGCCCTTGGCGACTACCGCGGCCAGCTGAGCTGGGCTGATGTAGCCGTCAAGCTTGTTGGCCAATGAGGGGGTGAAGCCCAACATCTGGAAGCCGGAGAAGACATTGTGATACTGGTTGAAGTTGTCGTTTCCAGAGGCTCCGTCGTAGTTGATCTTCTTGCCATGATTCAGCAACGCGACGCACTGAGCGTAGGCTCCGCACGTGACGCCCGGCGGGTTGGACACCTTCATGATGTCATTCACCCAGACCTTCGGGTCCGTCGACTTGGCCATCGTCATCGCCAGAGCGGCAATGACAACCGAGTCGTACTCGTTGAAGGTCGTGGGCAAAATCGTCGTAGTACGCCACACTGACTGGTAGTCCGACAGGAAGTGGTTGTAGGCACCATCCGACGTGGTAGGCGTCGCCGGCAGGGCGGCCACCAGGTTCGTCGACGCCGTGGGTCCAAAGGACTGGGCGTACGAGCCATTGGCTGCCGACTGCAGGTCGTCACCGATCCACACCGTGTTCGTCATGTAACCCAGCGACTGAGCGTTGCCAAAGAGCGTCGCGGCAGTCTGGGTGTCCATCGAGTCAAAGACCACCGTAGGCTTGTTCGCGAACGCAGCGAGCAACTCTGAGTTGTAGGACGAAGCGTCCGGCGTCAATGCAGCATCGTAGACCACTTTGCCACCAAGAGCCTTGAAGGCCTTAATGAGTGGCGGAACGAATCCCTGTGAGTTCGCCGAGTTGTCGAACAACAGTGCCGCCGTCTTGTAGCCGTGTGAGATCGCGTACTGGGCCATGGCCAGAGACTCGTTCGAGTCCGAGGATGAGGTCCGCCAAACGAACTTATTAGTGTTCTGGTCCAACGTGGTCAGTCCACCCACCATGAAGTCAACGACGTCATTGGGCTGGAACTGGTTGACGACTGCTTCGATCGTCGGCGAGAACGGCCCGATGATAACGCTCGGGTGGTTCAACATCAACTTGCGAAACGCCGGTAATGCGTCCACGGAGTCAGCCGCGTCATCCACGTACTTGGAGACGAGCTGGTGGCCGAGTACGCCACCGTTGTGGTTCACCTCGTAGATACCGACTGCGGTACCGTGGGTACCCCACGACGACAACAGTGACTTCGAACCCGTGAACGGGAAGATGCCACCGACGACCAGCGGCGGCAACTTCTTCGCCGCCGCGGTCGCGACGCCGGCAGATACGCCTACGCCGGCCAGTGTGGTCACCATCGCGAGCGACAATACAATCCTGCCCCTCAATTTTCCTCTTGATCTCATTCCGTAATTCCCCCTTTTTTTGCTTTTTCCCTCGTGAACGTGGGAATTTCCCAACATTACGACTGCGGTGCTTCTGCACGACCTAAGAAGATGGAAGCCAAATCATGCTTGGCGATTTCCGCAGTTGGTCCGTGGAGATGGTTGGTCCCCGCTACGAAAATATGCACGAAGTCGGCGTGCTTGAGTGCGCGCTCGACATTCTGCTCCACGACCAGCACTGCCGTGCCGGTCCCACGAATCGTCTCAATCTGATTCCAGACCACGTCGGTGTACGCCGGTGACAATCCTGCAGTCGGCTCGTCAAGGACGATGACCGTGGGCTTGACCATGAGTGCGCGCGCCATGGCGAGCAAGTTCTGTTGTCCACCCGAGAGATTGCCGGCTCGCTTACCCGTCGCCTTCTTCAAGTCGGGGAAAGCGTCGAGGACCTCGTTCATCCTCGCCGACGTATCGCCGTGCACGGCGAAGCCGCCGATCTCGAGGTTCTCGCGAACCGACAGGTTGACGAATACATTGTCATTCTGGGGAACGTAAACCATGCCATTGCGCGGGATCAAGTGACCGGGCATCTTGGTGATGTCCTTATCGTTCACTTTGATGCTGCCCGTTTGGGTGCGAAGGATACCGATGAGGGTCTTCGCGTACGTTGATTTTCCCGCACCGTTTGGACCAATAATTGTGGTAATCGTCCCGACATCCGCTGACAGCGAGATATTCGAGATGATGACGTTGCGGCCGTATCCGGCCGTGATGTTCTCAGTGACCAGGGCCGGCATTGATGATCTCTCCTAGGTAGGCGGTAACTACTTCTTTGTTCTCGCGTAGTTCCTTCATCGTGCCCGTTGCTAAGGTGCGACCCTCGGCCAAGACAATGACGTTGTCACAAATGCGTTCTACGACGTTGAGGTTGTGCTCGATCATGAGCACAGTGACACCCTGGGCCTTCATATCCAAGATGTAACCGCCGATCCTCTCGATGAGCGCCGGGTTGACACCCGCCATCGGCTCATCGAGCAAGAACAAACTGGGCGCAGCCATTACCCCACGGGAGATCTCAAGAAGTTTCTTCTGACCCCCCGACAACTCTCGCGCACGATTGTCGCGTAAATCGTAGAGGCCGTAGGTCTGCAGGATATCGAGAGCTCGCTCGAGGTTCTGACGTTCCTCGCGCTTGAGGAGTCGCGGGCGAAAGAAAATATTGAAGAGAGACTCACCCGCCTGCACCTTCGGCGCCACCAACAGGTTTTCGAGCACGGTGAGACCACCGAGTTCACGTGAGAGTTGGAACGTACGCATCAGGCCCAACCGAGCAATTTTATAGCGCTCCAGGTTCGTGATATCGGTAGTGCCGAGCTGCACCTTTCCCGAGTCGATCTTCATCGCCCCCGACAGTAGGTTGACCACCGTGGTCTTGCCAGCTCCGTTGGGACCGATGAGGGCGGTGATCTTGTTGCGCGGCACCTCGAAAGTGGCCCCGTTCACCGCGTTCACGCCGCCAAAGGCCTTCGTAATACCGTCGCAGCGAAGAATTGGTCCGCCAACACCCGTGGGTGCCACTGTGTCTTGGTAGGTCATCATTAGCCTTGGTTCCCTTCGTGAGTCTCGCCAATGCTGGTGGCACTGGTAACAGTGCTCGCAACCTCAACTGGTGCCTCCACCGAGTGGCCGTCGCGATTCAATAATTCGCCCACGGGAAGCGCAAAGCGGCGAATCTTCTCCGGGATAATTCCCTGCGGCCGGAACCAGAGCATGACCATCAACATGACGCCGATCACCATGGCATCGATGTACTCAATCAGTCCCGGGTGACCCGGAATGTCTGGCAAGAAGGCGGGCAGGTGGATGAGGAGCGTCTCAACGAGCAAGGCACCCATCAAGAGACCAACGTTATTGCCAACGCCGCCGACGATGATCACCGCGAAGACGACGAACGTCTCGCCGGGCAGCCAAGCGGTCGGGTTAAAGGATCCACCGAACTGAATGAGGAGCCCTCCTCCGATACCGGCGTAGAACGATCCAATCAGCATCGACGTGAGTTGGTAGCGAAAGACACCCTTGCCCAACGCCGAAGCGACATCTGGATCGTCGCGGATCGCCCGGAAGGTTCGCCCCAGCGGTGAACGGGTGATGCGGCTCATCCCCGCCCACATGATCAAAGAGATCACCCCGGTCACACAGGCGAAGAACACCACGAACGCGTTACTGGTGAGGTGCAACACCCCGGCCATGGGCTGGGGCACGTTGTAGAGGCCGTCCGCTCCATTGAAGAGACGCACGTAGTTATTGATGACGTCGTAGAGCACCAGAGACAAGGAGATAAGCACCATCGCCAAATAGTCGGTGCGCAAGCGGCGCAGCGTGATGGCCGCCACCACGACAGCCAGCAGCATCGACGCCACACCTCCAGCCAGCAGACTGAACGGAAAGGGCATATTAAATCCGAAGATGTACTGCTGAGCGGTGCCCACCGAATTGGGCAGGCTCACGGCGCCAGTGACGTACGCACCAATGGCCACGAAACCGATGTACGCGAAATTCAAGATGCCGGTTTCGCCGTACTGGATGTTGAGCCCCATCGCCAAGATGAAGTAGTCGAACAAGAAGAAGACGAGTGTGAAGACGTAGAACCAAAACTGGGCCATGATTAAGCCTTTCCGGGCCGGGCGAACAAGCCGTTGGGCCTAAAGAGCAGGGTGAGGATCAAGATTGCGAAAGCAATATCGAGTTTGTACGCCGGATTGATGTACGCCGCAGATATTTCCGTGGCGAGTCCGATGAGGAGGGCGCCCGCCATGGCGCCGTAGATACTGCCCACTCCGCCAACGATGACCGCAGCGAAGATGACGAACAAGAAGAGTTCGCCCGAGGACGGGGTGATCTGGCTCTCGGTGATACCCAGAACCGTGCCGGCCAGTCCCGCGAGGAGCCCGGAGAGGAACCACGTGATGGTGGTGATTCGCTTGGTGTCGATCCCACTGGTCATCGCCAGCGTGGTGTTGTCCGACATCGCGCGCATCGACTTACCCAATCGGGTGGTCTTGAGCATCAGGTGCACGCCCACCATGACCGCCACCGAAATGATCATCACGATGATCTGGTACTTGTTCAACAAGAACGGCCCGATGTGCTTGTAGATCTCGAGCTTCATCGAGTAGGTGCGGTTGTTCGCGCCCCAGATCGAGTACAGCAGGTTGAGCAGGATCAATGAGAGACCGAAGGTGACGATCAAGACGTAGAACGACTTGTTGAAACGCCGCGCGAACGGGCTCAGGAGGAATTGATTGATCAAAACCGCGAGGACACCCATGATGACTGATCCAAAGACCATCGCGATCCATATGTTGATATGGAAGATCTCAGCATTGAAGTAGTACGAAAGGTACGCCCCCAAGGCCATGAAGTCGCCGTACGCAAAGTTGATGTAGTTCGTGATACCGAACTGCAAACTTAGTCCTACGGCGGCGATAGCTAGGACTGAAGCAGTCACCAGCCCAAATCCGAACGCCAACCAGAACTGCGACATTCTTATCCCCCCCGGGCTCTTTCTCTACTGCCGACCCGATATGAGTCTTATTCAGTTGTGAGAGTTTCTATCGCAATTTTTAAAATAAGTCAAGTATTGTGATATTTATTTTCATTAAAAAAGAGCGCGCGCTGATCACCCGAAGATTTCTCTGAACTCGGTAGCGCGATTCCCCTCGAATCGTCTCTCTTCTTTATCACTCTTTTAGCAACCAATCAACGCGATCGCGCAACCAATCGACATTGTGTCGAGATTGTCATATACCCATCGCGAAAAAATGTGCTGGTGGCCGATCAGCCTCGTTGCCACGCGTCAGTGTCGTTGTCGGGCGTGACATCAATAGAACGCGCGCGACCGGCATCATTGTCGTGCGACGGTGGAAGATTCTTGGTCGGGAATTGCAACGTGACACTCCCCACTGTCGTGGTCGTGAGGCCGTGGGCCTCGTGTGGGGTACCCAGACTGAACGAGAGAGCAACCATGCCACCGAGAAAAAGAATGAGCGCTCCTGCGACCACGCGGCGCGCGCGCTTGGGGTGTTGCGAACTTGACAGTTCCATGTCACTTCTCCTTCACGCGCGACGTCGGGACTTCGCCTCGCGCCCCCTTCAGTGTAGGAGCGCCACCACCGGACACGTGCCTGTGACATCACCCCACTCGCAGGAGGCCGCGCTCGGCCAGGTGAAGACGAAGTGGACTATTTTGCCCAACCACTAGGCATTCTCCGGTCTGTACGCCCGCGCGAAAATCCTGGGTGACGACGTTGGGTTGCACCACGAGCATCATGTTCTCCGTCAGCACGAAGTCACTCACTGCTTCATTGGTGCGACTACGTGAACCCAGCACGGGTGCCAAGTAGCCACCTCCGTAACCGTGCACCAGATCGTCGTACGTTGTAAATCCCGCGTCTTCGATCAAGCTACTTGCTTCGACCAATTCCTGCGAATGTGTGCCAGGTCTCAGTAGCGCTGCGATCGACTCGAATGCCGCCTCGGCGACCTCATGAAGTTGAGCGTACAGCGCAGTGGGCTCAGCCCCCACGACGAAGGTACGCAGGACCTGTCCACCGTATTCGAAGAAGTTAGCGGTGATCTCTGTCGTGATGACGTCACCCTCTCGCACCAAGCGCGTCGAAGGGTACTGACGCGCGACGCAGTACTGGGGGTCGTCCATCGAATTGATGGCGAAGTAGTGGATACCGTTCACTCCTCCGTGGCTCTGGTAGGCACTCTCGACGATGGCGCCAAGGTCGCGCTCGCTGACCCCCGCAACGATCTGGCCCTGCAGCGCACTGATAGCTAAATCACCGAGGCGGGCGCCCAGTTCGAACCAGGTGAGTTCTTCGTCGGACTTCACCAGGCGAAGTCGCGCGTATTCTCTCGAGAGGTCGGTCACCGGACCAAAGTTCTTTTCCAGGGCCCGCGAGTAGTCCAACGGCAATGGCCCCATGATTCCGACGCGTCCAAACTGGGCGCGGCGGCGCCTGAGCTCCTCCATCGAAGTAGCGATTGTCGAGGGACCGCCCCACTCAACTTGAGCATCACTCGCTAGATAACGAGCAAGCGGCACGTGATTGAAGTACTGCACGAAAAGTGCGTCACGCTCGCCCGCGCTCGCCACCAGGTGCGCCTCATTGGTTACGGGCCATTGAGCCAGCCACCCGACTGCTCCCCCGCGACCTCCAATACCGTGCACGACAAGGTGGTCGACACCGTGGTGCGCCATCACTCCTTCAATCAACTGACGCCGTCGACGCATCTCGCTCTGCGAGAAGCGTGGATACTCCTGAGACAAGATCGCCAAGTGTTCAGCACTGAAGGCCGGCGTCACGCTCACGGTGATCTCTCAGTGTGGTGAGGGCACTCGGACTGCACCATGATCAGTGAACTCCTCGCCCGGCGCAACACGGCGGCCCATTTTGGATAAATGCGACCAATGGCGACCCTTGAGAAGAATCACCGTTGGTCCACACCCGCGTGATTCGCTATGCGTTCATCGATTGCGAAACGGTCGCCACGATCCGTTGCACCGAAGGAATGGCCATATCTTCTAGGGCGTCAGCCGCGGGAAGCGGAATGTGCGGCGTGGTGATTCGCACAATGGGTCCATCGAGGTCGTAGAAGATCTCTTCGGAGGCGATGGAACTCAGTTCGCCGCCCCACCCGCACAAGCGGGGGTTCTCCTCCACCGTGAACAGCCGACCGGTGGCCGAAATCTCTCGCAGGATTGTCTTGGTATCGAGTGGCACGAGTGAGCGAACGTCGACCACCGTGCAGTCAATGCCCATGGAGGCCAGTTCCTCGGCCGCCTTGAGTGCCTTGGGCACCATGGCGCCCAGAGCCACCACGGTAGCGTCCGTACCCTGTCGCAGCACCTTGGCGGTGCCGAGCGTGTCGACGATATCGCCGTCAGGTACTTCCATCTTGGAAGCGTAGAGTGCCTTCGCTTCAAGGAAGATGACCGGATCAGGGTCACGAACCGCCGCGGCCATCAGCCCAATGACGTCGAGTGCGTTCGAAGGCACCACGACCTTGAGTCCGGGTACCATCATGGCCCAGTTCTCCACGCTCTGCGAGTGCTGCGCACCAAAACGAAGTCCGCCACCGTTACCCGAGCGGATCACCAACGGGAACGTCATTTGACCATTGGTCATATACCGCGACTTGGCGATCTCGTTGACGACGATGTCCCAACACACGGCGAAGAAGTCCGAGAACATGATCTCGGCGATGGGCTTGAGACCCGTCATCGCCGCGCCCATGGCCGCGCCCAGGATGGCCTGCTCGGAGATGGGCGTATCGCGCACTCGCACGGGTCCGAACTCCTCGAAGAGTCCGACGGTCCCCTTGAAGACGCCACCGGCCGCGCCGATGTCCTCTCCGATGGCGAGCACCGACTCATCACGACGCATCTCTTGAGCGATGCCCCGCGCGATTGCTTCACGGAAAGTTAATTGCGCCATGCGGAGCCTCCATCAGCCCAAACGTCTTTCATCAACAAGTCCGCACCCGGGGTGGGGCCGGCCTTCGCCTCTTCGGTAGCCTTCTCGACTTCAGCGGCCACGGAAAGTTCGATCTCTACAAGCTGCGCCTCGGTGGCCCCTTCGGTCAAGAGACGCGCGTGATACATCGGAATGGGATCCTTCGCCAACCATTCCGCAACTTCTTCGTCTGGGCGATATTTGCCCGGGTCGGCACGCGAGTGTCCACCGTGGCGGTAGGTCAGGGCCTCAATGAGGCTCGGGCCCTCACCGGCACGCGCACGAGTCATCGCAGCGGCCGCAACTTCGTAGACGGCGTCGACATCATTACCGTCGACAATGATCGACTCCAGACCGTACGCACTCGCACGGTCAGCCGCAGGATTAGGAACAGCCGTGATCTCGGTCGTCCGCGTGTACTCCATCCACAAGTTGTTCTCACACACGAAGACGACCGGCAACTTCCAAATGGCGGCGAAGTTCAGGGCCTCGTGAAAAGCACCGATATTCGTCGATCCGTCACCGAAGAAGCACACGGCCACTTGTTCAGTGCCACGGTACTGTGCGCTCCACGCGGCGCCGCAGGCGATGGGCAGGTGTGCGCCGATGATCGCGTAGGAGCCCATGACCCCGTGCTCCACGCTGGTGAGGTGCATCGACCCCCCCTTACCCGCCATGAGTCCGTTCGTGCGTCCCATGAGTTCGGCCAGGACTGGGGTCATCGGTACGCCGCGTGCCAGCGTGTGAGCGTGGCCGCGGTACGTGGCGAACGTGTAGTCGTCGCTTCTCATAGCGGCGGCGAAACCTGCGGCGATCGCTTCTTGCCCGAGAGAGAGGTGGCTCGTGCCCTTGACGAAGTTCTCGAGGAACAAGTCATAGGCCCGCTTCTCGAACTGACGAAGCGCCACTTGCACTCGATAGAGTTCAAGCTTCGCTTCAAGATCCAGCACAGGAACCGTGGCTGTTGTTGTCATCATCACTCCTAATACTTGTTGGCAATCATTAGTTCTTGGGCGGGAAACTTCGTAAGGATCGCCGGACCGCTCTCGGTGACGACAATCTCTTCTTCAATGCGCGCAGCCGACACACCGTCAGTCGCTGGACAATACGTCTCAAGTGCGAAGACCATACCCACCTTGAGTTCAATAGGGTCCGTCAAGGAGTTCAGTCGCGAGATGACGGGACGCTCGTGTAATCCGAGGCCGAGGCCGTGGCCGAACTGCAGACCGAAGGCGGCCATCTCGTTCGCGAAACCGAACTCGGTCGCGGCGGGCCAGGAACGAGCAATGACGTCGGTGCCCACACCGGGTTTGACGAGGTCAATGGCATTGTCCATCCATTCACGCGCCTTGGTATAGGCATCGCACTGCACCGCGGTCGACGAGCCCACCGACAACGTGCGGTAATAACAGGTTCGATAGCCGTTGTATGAATGGATGATGTCAAAGAATGCCTGATCACCGGGACGGATGATGCGGTCGGTGAAATTGTGCGGATGCGGATTGCAGCGCTCACCCGACACCGAGTTAATCGCTTCAACTTGGTCCGAACCCATCTCGTAAAGGCGCTTGTTGGCGAGTGCCACAATCTCGTTCTCGCGCACGCCAGGTTTGAGCGCCTCGAAGATGTCCTGGTAGACGCCGTCGACCATCGCCGCCGCCTGACTGAGGAGCATCAACTCGT
>JABEUQ010000175.1 GCA_013044265.1 Acidimicrobiaceae bacterium | reverse complement strand
TTAGCTAGGAAAGTCCCGCTAGACATAGATATCATAGTTCACACGCAAGGACTGGCCGACACCACCTCGGCCATGGAAGGCGGAGGACGAGTGGACGAGACGATATCGGGAGAGCGACGAGAGGCCGCGGATCAGACCGCCCGGGAACGCGCGTTTCGAGTAATCGACTACCTGGGAGATCTCTACACCGTCAAGTTCCCGTCGGTCCATGCTGTCAAGGACTACAAGGACGTTCGACTACCGAGGGCTCGATTCGATGCTGCCCCGGATGCGAGCGTGGGTGAGACCGAGACCGCTTGGCTTCGCTTGCCGCGCCCCGAGTTTCCTCCCGCCCCATTACCCCCACGGGGCCTGAAAGAGTGGATTGCAGGGGAGATCACACCGAAGTGGACTCCCGCGGTGATCCATCCCGACGCAACGTCTCAACGTCTGCTCAGCTTGGTCGATACCCCCTATCGGCGCGATGGACAAGCTATCGAGATCGCTGATCTCAGGGCTACGGAGCTCCGCGAGTTGGGATTCGACAATGAAGACGCCACTGAACTCGGCCTTCGTGCTTTGGACGATAGGCAGGAGATCGAAGAGATGCTCGAACAGACACGGAGGTGGTACGCCGCGACCGTAGAGCCTTGGCAGCGTCGCTGTTCAGAGATTGCTCAAGTACGGGCGCTCTTCGACGACTTCTTCGAACTTCGTGGACGCCTCGATCGCGAAGGGGATCTCGTCGAACTCGTCTTTGGCTTTGGATGGCTCAGATGGACGGTCGAGACCAAATCCGGACCGACGCTGGTCGACTACCCCCTCCTCACCGCCGAGCTCTCGATCACTTGGGACAAAGAGGTCAACGCCCTCCTGGTTGCCCCAAATGGTCCCTTGGAGCTCGATCTCCACTGGATCTCTGGCATCGAAGTAGCCGATCGAGAGTCACTTCGCCAAGAAGCCTCCCTCATTGCCACCAACGGTTTGGACCCATGGAAGGACGACTGTACGGCCGTTCTGGAACGGGTGCTTCGAGCGATCAACTACGACGGTGTGCTCAGCTCAGACGAGCTCCCAACGTCCCGGGAGAACACCGCCGTCGTCGACGCTTCAGAGTGGATGATCTTCGTCCGTCGGCGCCAACCTAACTACCAGCAGTACCTGGACGATCTCCGAGAGCTCTTCGACGATCCGTCTGTTCGCGTACCGCCGGCATTTGCCGCAGTTGTCACCGACGAGCCCTCCCTCTTCGATCAGGTCGATCCCTATGCCTATCATCGGACCAACGAGGATCCAGCCTCGTCAGCGACTCCACCGATCTCGGAAATGCTTCTCCCTCTGCCGTCCAACGAGGAGCAGGAGCGGATCCTCCAGCTCGCGATCTCCAAAGCTGGCGTCACCGCACAGGGTCCTCCGGGAACAGGGAAGAGTCATACGATCGCCAATCTCATCTCTCACTTCCTCGCCCAGGGCAAGCGCATCCTCGTCACCGCCGAAAAAGAGCAGGCGCTCAAGGTGCTGCTCGACAAAGTTCCCCCCGATATCCGGGACCTCTGCGTTGCCATTCTCGGCAATGATCTTCGGGCTCGACAGCACCTGCGTGCCAGCGTGACGAAGATCGCAAGTGTTGCCACCGAGACTGCTGACGTCGCTGAGATCAAGCGACTCAAGAGAGAGCTCGAAAGCCTGAGTGAGGGGATCGCTCAGCTCATCAACCGTCAGAAGCGAGCCCGGGAAGCCGAGGTATTGGATCCCCCACTCCCGCCCCCGCCAGGTTTCTCCGGGGTGTGGAGTCCCTCTACTGCGGCGGTCTGGCTCGTTGACAACGAGGAGGGACTCGGAGGCATCCAAGACCAGATCGAGGTCGACCACTCCCTACCTCTCGCCGATGCGGAGTTCAAAGAGCTTTGCGAGCTCCTGGGATCGATTGTTCCAGAGGACCGACGCGATGCCCTTCAGCTCCTGCCAGATATCGACGTGCTTCCTATTCAAAGTACCCTTCGCCAACTCTGGGGGGACCGGTCGGAGATTCGCAATGCACTCGACTCCCTCAAGAGTGAGCGCAGAGAGGGGTACGAGGAGATCGAGCTCAGTGCCGAGATTCTCGAGGAGTTGGCACGTGATCTCGACAGGTGGGCAACCTGGCTCACGACAATCTCCGGCAGTTGGCTCGAAGACGTCATGGTTGATGCTCGCGACGAACGTCGTAGCCAACCATGGCGTGACTTCTGCGATAACTTCGACTCCGAGTCCGAGGAGATCGTCGCAGAACTACGACTTCTCAGCGCCTATGAGATTCGCCTTCCCGACTCCCTCTCGGGACTCAGGGATGAGTTCGAGGAGGCTCTCGGCCGTCTTCGCGACGGCAAGCGAGCCGTCAAGCGCTTCGATCGACAACAACGCGAGACTCTCGACGCATGTCGAATCGATAAGCGAAGTCCTGAATCCATAGAGGACTTCGAACTTCTCCTCAAAAAGCTTCGCGTCCTCGAGGCACGGCGACGACTCCGCACCCGATGGACGAATCTTCCCCTCAGCAAAGGGGCACCCGAGCTTGAAGAGTCGGTCGCAGTCGAGCGCACCCTCGATAGGCAGAGGCGACAGATTGGCGAGGCACTCGAATGGGAACGCAGTATCTCCTCACAACTCACCAAGCGACTCGTCGCTATCGGCTTTGCCCCCGAGGGAAGTTGGAACCCTGCCGCGCTCAGCCAGGCAGCTCACGACGTTCGCGTCGTCAAAGGTCAGCTCCGATTGAAAGAGATCGACCGCACGCTAGCGGGGCTGCGAGAAACTCTCACCACTGGAGCTCCGGATCATGACTCGTCCTACCTTTGGCGCGAACTCCTCGAAGCCCTGGACCTCGAAGACGGAGATGCATGGTCGCGGTGTCTCCAGGAGTCCGAGCGACTCGGCGGACTGGCTACGACCGCAGCGCGCCTCCGCGACCTCCATGATCGCCTCCGGACATCGCTCCCGCGCTTTGCGGCCGTGCTCGATGAGTCTGGTGGAGAACTTCTGACCGTCGCGTTTTCGGAAGCATGGGGTTGGCGGCAGGTGGAGAGCTGGCTCGACGACTTACTCGCCTCCGAGGATGCCGGAGATCTCCAACGTCGGATCGAGGACCTTACCGCTCGACGCCGTCGCGTAATCTCGGATCTCGTGGCCGCCATGGCGTGGGTCTCGGTCATTGAATCCATCGACGACCGTCGGCGACGTGCGCTCAACGAGTTCGTTACCGCCAACGCAAAGCTCGGTAAGGGCACGGGTCGGTACGCCGCCCGTTGGGAACAACAGATCCGTGCAGCACTCGATCGCGCAAAGGACGCCGTGCCGGTCTGGATCATGCCGATTCACAAGGTCATCGCTAGCTTCCGTCCAACTAGCGTACCGCCCTTCGATGTGATCATCATTGATGAGGCAAGTCAGGTGAGTCTCCTCAATCTTCCCATCCTCGTTCTTGCCCGCCAGGCGATTGTCGTCGGTGATGAGAAGCAGACGAGCCCGGAGAATGTCGGCCTCGATCAGAGCGTTACTCACGAATTGATGGATCAGCATCTGCTCCCTATCGTCGATCGCGCTACGCGCTTCGATGTGAACAACAGTCTTTACGATCTCGCACGACAACAGTTTCCACAAGTCGTCCGTCTTCGGGAACATTTCCGCTGTCTGCCTCGAATCATCGAGTTCTCGAGCAATCAGTGGTACGACGGAGAGATCGTTCCGCTCCGGGATCGGCCGCCCAAACAAGGGTGGAAACCACTCGCCTCCGTTTTTGTGGAGAACGGCGCACGTCGTCCTAATGATGACGTGAACGAACAGGAAGCCGAGGCAGTCTGTGCACTCATCGAGACGATGATCGACGACGAGGACTACGCAGAAATGGACTTCGGCGTCGTAACCCTTCAAGGCAAGGGTCAGGCACGACATCTACAAGACCTCCTCCTCGACCGACTGGGACCAACCATCATGGAGGAGCGCAAGCTACGAGTTGGCGAGCCTGCAGGGTTTCAAGGAGACGAGCGCGACGTCATCATTCTCTCCATGGTCGTCGCGAACGACTCCGAGCGCCGTATTGGCGCGATGACCAAGGAGACCGACGAGCGCCGAATCAACGTCGCTGCCTCACGCGCACGCAACCAGATGTGGATTGTGCACTCGGTGATGCCAAACGATCTCAATGCTCAAGACCCACGTCGCAAACTCCTTGAGCACTGCCTCTCCGAGGCGGATGAGGAGCGGAGGGCACGCCAGGAGGAGAAGACCGACTCGCAGTTCGAGCGCGACGTGCTTCGCATGATCCAGGGTGCAGGATATACCGAAGTTACAACTCAATACGAAGTCGGCAGGTACCGCATTGACATCGTCATCGAAGGACCTGAACAGCGAGTCGCAGTCGAATGTGACGGTGACACCTGGCACGGTCCAGACCGTTGGGATCACGACCGATACCGGCAGAGTGTGCTTGAGCGTGCGGGGTGGACCTTCGTACGAGTCCGAGGCTCCGCCTTCTACCACGACCGGCAGCGAGCACTTCAACCACTATGGGAACGACTCGACGAATTGGACATACCAAGAGGTGATTGGACCGGTTCCGCCACAGAACACAAGATTCGGCGAGTGTGGCCTCATGACTTCGCAGATCAGTCCGATCGCAAGAGCGCCCTCTCTTCCGGATTGACCGATTATCCAATCGACGATCGGTCAGATGACGTCATCGAGATCGAACCCCGACACGACGGTGGCGTCCCGCCTCCGTGCGACACCTCCTTCGAGTCAGCGCCTCCACTGCGGCTCTCGGATAAAGCGTCGGCAAACGATCAGATCGAACCAGTCGTGGCCGTTGAGGACGCACCAAGGCCACTTGAGGCGACTGGATTGCCGTCGGCACATCACGATGACAACTCCAGATACGAGCGGCGCTTCACCTCAAACACGACAGCGGGTGTGGGTTCAAATTCTGTCGCCCCGAAGACCGAGCAGACCACAACGACACCGGAAGAAGAACTCATTCAGTGGGTGATCGATCTCGGTTCCGACTTCTGGTTCCAACTCTCTCATTGGGCAAAGCAAACCGATAACCTTCGAGGGTGGCAGAGGGCTATCGCCTACACCGTTGGTCGGTACCTAGCCAACGGCAAGACACCCTCGCAGAAGCAGGCCAGCCAGTGTCAAATTATGCACTCTCAAGCCATCGGGCTTGGATTCGATCCGGCAGGGTGAACTGAGGCGACGCATGATCCATCGACGAAGGTTGCTTCTTGAGCTTCTAGCGCTGCAAGTTCGTCTCCAGGATAGGGAAGGCCGAGGTCTCGAAGCATTCGGTAGAAGGCGACTGGCGAGTCGATACGCGTGCCGTCGGCCGTGATCGTGCATTCATCGGGAGTGGGGCCAGGCGTTCGCTTTCCGCGCTCAAGAAACGCCCCCGGATCTTCCCACACGGTTGCAGCCATAACTCAACCCTACCAACAGGTCAATTGCGGAATTTCGGTTTCCTTCTGCCCCGTGACGAACACACCCTCGGTGATCTATCAGGATGTTGAGTGTACTTACTCCAAAAGTGATAGCGCTGTGGGCTATGGTCCGAGACGTGCCGAGCGCAAACTTGCCCAATGATTGCAGCGAGTTCAGGGTTTGCTTGGAGGTCTCGACCGAGTCGGAACCAGTCTTCCCAAGATCCTCGGTCGATAATGTCGTCGATCGCGGTAGGGCTGAGGCCATCGCCTTCGATGTGTCGGTGGATTACTGAACGTGCTCCATTCGGATCCAAAACTGGTGTAGTGGGCGTGTATGTTCCCAGGGTTATCCGTCCCTGAATTTCCCAGGCCCTAGTTTCTCGATATGTGCCAGCGTGGCTTCGAGCGTTCCTTCGGAGTTGTTCGATGTGAACCGATATTTCTCGCTCTGTTGATCTTCCTGCGTCGAAGCGTAATTCCCGATGGGATGCGCCAGTAACTTGACAGCCTCAACTGTTTGAACTTTCCAGATCGCTTGCAACGTACCGGAAATGGAAACGTCGAACGTTTTCGAGCCACCATTTTGCTCGACTACAACTTCAAAGTCTGCGTAGTCACCCGTCGACGGAATTCTCGTGACGTTGATTTCGAAGGGGCTTTCCGAAGTCATAGATCAATATTACGGCATCCCGATCAACCCCACCTGGGAAGAGTCCAGAGTAATTTGGCTCTTTGACGCGCCCGTATTTTATAGAAACTCTGATCTGTCCCAGGTCGAACTAGTATGCTCAACGAGCCTCAACTGTCGACCACCATCGTCAAATCTCAACGTGACACTGTCGCGCTGAGCTCTCTCGAAGTCTTTCCGGTAGAATGAACGCAGTAATAAACATGCAGAATCAGTGGTGTACTGATCACATTTTGGTCACGGACCGTCCGATATTCGGTGGATTTCCCCGATATTGCCTGATAAGCTCAATTCACATATGAGCACGTCAGACGGCATATTACGACATCGGGCGACTACTCACAGTGGTTATGATTCGGCCTGGGGGTCAAGAGGTCCCGGGTTCAAATCCCGGCAGCCCGACCATGTTGCCGTAGGTCAGACCTTTCGAAGTGGCCACTTCGGGTGGGCGTATTTGGT
>JABEUQ010000020.1 GCA_013044265.1 Acidimicrobiaceae bacterium | reverse complement strand
TCGAGAACCGTCGTGGGGGTGGCGTCGAACATGCTGCCTCCCACGTCGGCCAGTCCTTTGGTGTCGTCTGATGCTTGAAGTTCGGCCATTCATTACCCCTTGTTCTTTGGGTGGTATTGAACTTCCAGAGGAACGGCGCTGCCGTCCACGAGGCTCGTCTGGTGACCGCACCGTAGGCAAGTCACTTCGTCGAAGCCAGCCTGCGTTTCGGCAGACCCGCAGTGCGCACACAACGGGTGACCGTGGTACGTAGGACTCTTCGTGTTCGACATCGCCGTTCCTCTTTCTGTTCAGTTGATGCTGGACTACGCCAGCGGTGATCCGGACTCGCCAAGGTTGATGGCTGGGTCGTAGGCCGTGCCGGTGCCCGGTGTCGTCGAGATGTCACCAGCAAGCAGTGACGAGGACTCGATACGAATTACCGATGCCTGACGGAAGAGGCCAAACTGACCGAGCCAGTACCACGACGTGGGCTGCAAACGACGCAGGTAGTCGGTCACCGGACCAGGGAATACGTGGGGCTGAGGACCGAAGCCCGGAGCCTTGCTGTACGCCTTGGCGAGTGCCTGACGACCCGTGATGAAGGTGCCGTAGACGTTGCCTGACGAGTAACCCGCGCCCTGGTAGACCGGAGCCGTCGGTGTCTCAATCCAACGAACGCCAAGGTACGAGCCGATTTCGCCGTTCTTGATGTTCGCGGGGTCAGAGTACACGTTCGCCGCAGTCCAACCTTGGACCTGCGAACTGCCGATTGTCTCACCCATGAGGTCCGATACGAGGTCGGGGTGGATGAATCCGGTGTACAGGTTACCGAATCGCTGGACGTTGGCCGAGGCCAGACGAGCGCGAGCCGCACGGATGTCGATGGACGCCAAGGTGTTGGATGCCGAGACACCGACACGCGAGGTTACCGCCGAGTTGAGCGCCGAAGAGCCGAGGCCCGAGGCGTACATGACGTTGGTGCCAACGTCGAGAGCCGCACGAGCGACATCGTTGACCGAGATACCGGCGTTGAACCCGATGAGGTTCGCCGTCACAGGGTCGATGTCGATGAACGACGTTCCGCGCATCTTGGCCGAAGTGACCAGAGCCGCGCCGTATTCAGCGAGGGTCAGGACAATCTGGCTGTCGGACATGGCGATTGGAGTGACATCCGTACCGTCGGTCAGTGCCGTACTCTGAATGGGCAGGTCGTTGACGATAGTGAAGGTGACGCTCTTACCCGTGATCGACTCGTCGGTGGACTCGACATCGGCGAAGTCGTCGAAGTAGAGTTCCGGTCGGAGTGCGTACCACGCTCGCAAGTCATAGGCGGCTTGGTTGAAGTCGGTGGTTGCTTGAAGTGTTAAAGCCACTGGTTGCCTTTCGGATTAGGCGTACCTAAGCGAAGGAAATCGGCTGACCTCGTAATGACTGGACCTCAGGCGAAGCCATGATGTCATCGAACTCCTCGACGTTCTTCGCGGACTTTAGACGCTTTAGAACGTCTTGAAGTACCTCTTGGACATCTTTGGTGTTCGTTGAATCCCCCGCGCCATTGACGCGACGGAGTGCATCGAGTTCTGCCTGACGTTCTGAATCCAACTCGTTCGCTGCCGGGGTGGTCGCGGGGATAAGTCCCTCGTACTGCGAGGCTGCGCTACGCACCGCCTCAAGGGTCGCATCTCCTTGGTAGCCATCTCGGAACAGTTTGGCGAGTCCGGTACTGGGGATGCCCAGTTCTGCGAAGATGGACTTGAGTTCCGCTTCTCGCACTTGCTTCTTCATTGCCACCAGTTCTTTTTCCTGGTTGCGAAGTTGCTCGCGAATCTTCGGATTCAGTACCTTCTCGCCATTCTCGTCAAACAACAGCTCTTCGTTGGGATCATTACTCATCAGTCGCTCCTTGTAGGTACGCGCTTTGTTGGAGGAACAAAACGGAAACTCGGCACTCTCTTACGCAGCCGGGACGTGCGAACCCGACCGAAGTTATCGAATAGCACGCCCGATGCCTCGGGGCCAATCTGGTTCTTACTCTAGCAGATGGATTTCACAAATGCACGCATCAGGTGGATGCTGAACCGATACCTGTCACGCCCTTGGAAGTCTGCTCGGGTCCACCGCCCTTGTCGAAGGGGGCTGCTCGAGCGCCCTCAGCGCGTCCCACCGCGATCTGGTCTGCCACTTGGCTCTGCCCACCGAAGCCCGCGAGTTGGGAGCCGATGAGTTGGTTCGTGTTGATGGTCGGGACATTCGCCCCTGGCGCTGCGCTGGTGAGTGCCGAGTCGCGACTGGCGTTGAGCAGGGAACCTTCGACCTGAGAGACACCAACCCCGAGGGGATTGTTGCCCTGCGTGGCCGAGAGTTTCGCCATATCCGCGAGTTGTGCAGCCCCCGCTGGGCGAAGTCCCGCCAGACCGATCCGGTTGGCGTAGTCCTGTATCTCCCCTGATGCGACGGCACGCTGCATGTCGGGCAGTGTTTCCTTGGGGTTTGCGTAGTACGCAAAGAGGTGAGCAGGGTCGATTCCGAATTGCTGCTTGAGGATTGCCTTCGTGCCGGGATCGGCGTTGGCAACGGCCACCCCGATATCTTGCACGCGCTGTTGGAACTCGCTCGGGGACACGTTACCGTTGAGCAAGGTCGCCACTTGGTTCTGGTTCAACCGCACCCCGCCGTATTGCTGGGCGGCGTTCTGGAGCGACTGAGAGTACGTTCGGTACTCGGATTCGGTCATGTGAATCTGGCCCGGCTTGGAGTTGTATTCCGAAAGGCCCGGAAACGCCTGCTTGTAGGTCTGGGTCTGACGGATGTTCTGAAGAATCTGGTTGGTATTCGTCACACCACTCGCCACGAGATTAGTGACCATCTTGTTCATCTCGGGGGTGTCAAGTCCCCAGTTCGTCAAGGTGTTGTCGGCGTTGGCGAGACTCGTGTACTGCTCGTAGGGGGTAGAGCCTTGAATGGCTGGCTGGCTCGTGACCGCGCCGGGGTTGTTCGCCCCCCCGGACATGAACGATGCCAAACCCCCGTAGCCCGTCCCGTTGGCTTGACCGTTGTTCCACGCCGTGTTGACGATGGCCTGCCCGATTGCCTCGGGTGCAGCATCAGACTTGAAAGCGTCAACAATTCCTTGATAATTTGTATTTAATTCCTGAGCCGTCAGAGCGATGGCGGTTTGCAGGTCGCCCCTCTTGCCACTCGCCTGCGCCTGAGGGGTCTGGATGCCGAGAGGATTGCCCTGGTTCTGGGTGAACGACGGCAGACCAGTCCCGCCCTGTTCGTTCTCCAGCCAAAGGGTGAAGCCTTTTTCGGTATTTGCCGTAATCGGAGCGCCGATTCTCTTGAGAACTCCATCGATGTAGGTCTTGGCTTGAGGCGGTATCGTCGCGTTGGTCGTCTTGCCGACCGTCGAGAGGACCTTCGGCGGCGTGCTGTAGGGCTGCATCGACGACGGATTAAGAGTGTTCAAATCCCCTGATGCGGGGTAATACTTGGTGATTGAGTTGGCCCGCGACGACACACTCGTACCAAGTGACGGGTCGTTCAGCCCGATGGCTTGGGCCACCACCTTCGAGGCAGATTCCCCGAATCCCTTGAGAGAACTCAGCCCATCGACCGCCGAAACGAGGTCGGCCCCGGACGGGTAGCCCGAAGTCCCCACGGTGATGGGGACTTTCTTGCCTGCGATGGCTTTGATCTGCGCTGGCGTCAGGGAGATTCCTGCGGCGTTCGCAGCGGCCTCGAGGGTCGCGGCGTTCGGGAGGGTCATGCTTCCCGCACCTGATGCGGTAGTGGTCGGAGAACCGGCCCCTCCGAGGATGCTCAGCCCTGCCCCGCTGCCTGCCTTCTTCTTAGGAGGCGTCACTGGATGCTCCTAGAGCTTGGGCGATGCGTTGCTTCATCTGCATGGTCTCCAGTTGTCCCTTGGGGGTGTCCTGATAACCGAAGGCTGGGTTGCTCTTGAGGTGTGCTTCCCACTGTGCGAGGCTCATCGGAGTCGGGTGACCTTGCGCGTCGGTCCCCCCTTGCAGCGCTGCACGGGCGTTCGGGTCACTTTGGAAATTAGGCTCGAAGTCCTCACCGAGTACCTGCTTACCGAGTTGGCGGTAGGGGTCGAGCAGGAACGCCGTGGGGATTCCGGCCTTCAACTGCGGGGCGAGAGTGGGATAAAGCCCTGATGCGGTCGTCTTTAGGTAGTCCTCGAAGGACTGGACTTTCTGGGGATCGGCTTCGCCGTTCGGCCCGAGTAGTTGCTTCAACGTCCCCTCGCTCATGGGAACGTGGTAGTTGTGCGCGAGAGTGGTGAGGTCGGACAGTCCCATCGGTTTGACGACGGGCTGTTGCTCGCTCTCCGGCTCGGCGGCCACGGGGGTAGGTGCGCTCGTCATTACTTCGTCGGTAGCGTTCTAACCATTTGCATGAACCTTTGCACCTGAGGCGAGAAGATGAAGTCCCCGCTACTGTCCTTCGCGGCCATCGCGTCGGTCATCTTGTTGTACCATTCGCTCTCAATGTTATATCGTGCGGTGCCGGTGGTGGCACTTTCGTAGGCCGCAACCGTGTTCTGGTAGAGCGTGGCGACGTAGGCGAAGTATTCGCGCTGGGTTCGACCGCCGAAGGAGGCATCCTTCCACGCAGGATTGGGCTTGAACGTAGTCCCCTCGAAGGAACCCGCCGTCGCCAAGACTTCCTTCACCGTCTGCCCGTCAGCCGCGAACTTCCCGCTGTCACCGCTGCCGTGGTACTGGCCCCACGTCGGGTTCTCAACGTTTCCGTAGTGGGTGACCAGTTTCGTCAATTCCTTGTAGTTGTTGTATCCCGCGTTTCCAGGGAGGTCGGGATACGCGGGCTTGAGTACCCCGTAGTACCAGTCATCGCCGATCATCTGCATCACGCGGTCACGGTAGGCCGGAAGGCTCTCAGTGGTGCGCAGTTGCAGTTGCTTCTCCAAGGCGAGGGCCGGGCCGGAATACTGGCCGGTGGCGTAACTGTAGAGCGCTGAGGCGAACGGCGCGGCTTTCTGCAAGTCCTGGTTGGAGCGTATCCACTGGAGGGTGCCTTGGCTCTCTGCGTAGTCGGGACCGACGATTCCGCTGCTCCCCGGCTTCTCGTTGAGGGTGTGGGCCACGAGGTCGATGACGTGGTTCGGGTACTCCACCGTGAACTTGTCGAGTGCTTGGACGTAGGTGTACTTCGGTGTCCCGTCCGGCTTCTTCTCGTTGAGCAACGCTTGGAACTGAGGTTCCTTGGAGAACATCCCTTGCAGACTCAATGATACGGGCGAACCGAGCCCGAGGGCTATCTTCGTCCAGTAGAGCGCCGTCGTCGCCGAGTGGACCGAGAGCATGAAATCGTCGTAGAACTTCCCGCCCAGAGCGGGATTGAGCAACGTGTTCAACTTGTTCAGACTCATGTGATAGGCGTAGGCTTCGGCCTTCGAGGAGGACGCCCCCGCTTGGATGTCGGCGTTGTAATACTTCGAGAACCATTCCTTTTGGAGGTTGTCGGCGGCGTTGTTGTACACCATAATCTGTGCGGAGTTGAAACTGGCGTTGGGTTCCCCGAA
Source organism: Acidimicrobiaceae bacterium (assembly GCA_013044265.1). Lineage (GTDB taxonomy): Bacteria > Actinomycetota > Acidimicrobiia > Acidimicrobiales > RAAP-2 > RAAP-2. The sequence continues at coordinate 14,261 of JABEUQ010000020.1, read as the reverse complement.
CCACGGGGTAAGTGAACCTTGCACGCCTTGGTAGATGTTGAACGCCTGCGTCGAGGGGATGAGTTCGCGCAGCGTTCCCTTGAGTCCCGTGTCCAACTGCGCCATCGGGCCGATGAAGTTGTTGATGGCGTCGGTCGCCCACTTCTCACGCGAGGAGTTGACGACACCGGGGAACTCGCCATTGAGCCACGTCAGCGCGTCCTTCGCTGCATTGGCCAAGAGTGTCGTGACCGGACCGCCCGAAGGTCGAAGGACGTTCTCCAATATCCCCATCCCCGCCAACGGGCCAGTAGGGATGATCGACGACACCGAACCCACGTCGGCTCCGAAACCCATCGAGAGATTGAAGGCCGACTTGACGCCGGGATTTGCGAAATACTGCGAGAACGCCGGAGGGAGTTCACTGCCGGGCAACGCGACGATGGGGACGTTCCCACCCTGTGATTGCTTGGACACGTAGTTGGTGACCATGAGGTATTGACGCATCAACTTCTCGAATGAACCGGGGTCCTCGCGTAGAACCCTGAACGCACGTCGCCACGCCTGGTTCTGCGCGAACCAGAACGGGAAGAACGCACGGGTGCGAGCCTCGAATATCTCCTTGTCGAGAGGATTGTGGACGTACTTCACCATGTTCTGCGTGGCGTTCTGGTAGGCCATCAACTTCTGCTCATCGCGTCCGACGACACCAGCGCCGTAGAGCCCGTGAAGTTTCTCCATCTCACTGTCGAACTCCATGAGGAACAACGGGTCGCGCACCAATGAGTTGACGATGGGGCCGAGAGCGTTCTTGTGCATCCAGTCCGAGGTCTTGATGATGGCGTCGTACCACTTACCCTCTTGGTACTGACGTGCGGCGATGAAGCGCGGGGCGATATGCCCGTTCGACTCCATGAGTTTTACGGACTTCTCGTAGGAACGCGCCGAAGCGATTTCACCTGACGTGGCTTGGTGAACGAGGTCGCCGTGGACCACCACGCGGTCGAGCGCACTGGTGCCGTGGACCGTCGAGACCGTGTGGTAGGCGATGTTGTCAGCCCAGTTGAAGTCTCGGATGAACTGCTTGCGGGCCGTCGAGTCGAGCGCGTCGAAGGCTTGCTGCTGGGTCGGGTTCAACAAGACGCGGACCTGCGCTCGGTTCATGTCCATCTTGCCTGCTTCGTTCGCCCGACGGAACACCGTCTTGTGCGCTGGGTCCATGTTGTTGATCCGGTCGAGGATGGCTTGGCGCACTTCGTTCTGAACCTCTTGGAGCTGTGCGGGTGTCTTTATCTTCGACGCGCCGAGTTCGATGAGTTCCTTGTTCGAGAGTGAACTGACCGCTTCACCCGTACCGGCTCGCTTTATCAGCGACTCCGCGAGTGCGTCGGCGGCGGGACGAAGTTCAGAACCCGAGTACAGTCGCGTGATGGACTCACGAAGCGCAGCGGGATATCCTCCGTGTTCGGGCGTCATCGGGGCGAAGGACGAGTTGTTGTGGACATTCGACAGCATCGGGTGACCGAACTCGTCATTGCCGTAGAGCAACGCCTGATTGTCGAGGATTTGTGCGCCCGCGTGGATTTGCATCGGAAGGTGCCCATTGAAGTCGTGGATAGCCGTGGCAAAGTTCTCGACCATGCGTTCGGTGCGCGGGGTCCACTTGATGAGGTTGTGTTCGATACCGTGGAGCGTGCCACCGGCGATATCACGGGCGTCCATGAGCGACGCCATGACGGTGCGCCCGAACATCCCTTGCATCTTCTTCGCGATGGACAAGTCCTCGTTGCGGAGCATGTCGAACACGGAGCCTTGGAACACCTCGCGCATCCGTACCTTGGTTATCCCTGACGCCAGCGCCGACGAGAAAAAGCCGCCCTCTAGTTCGTGCTTGACGTAGGACGCCATGATGCGACCTTCGAGCGCCTGACGCGCACCGAGCCGGTAGGTGTTCAACAAGGCTTCGGACGCCCCGACGCGAAGCGCCCAACCCGCATTGGTGAGCGCAGCCGGTGACCAGACCCGCGAGATGTAGAAGTTCATCCCGTCGATAGCCTTCTGCCAGTGACTACGGAACTTCGGATTGGCGTCGCGAAGTCGCTCATACTTCTTCGTGATGGAATCGACCTGTTGCTGTGTAAGCAGGTCCTCGTGTTCGCGCATGGACTGGACGTGCGACTTGATCTGGTCGATGGTGAACGCTTGGTCTTGGAGTCGGGCGTCCAACTGAGCGAGCGTGTCGCGCAGGACCAAATGCTCCCCCGTGAGGGTGTTGTGCATCTCGGGCGTCACGTCGGCGAGGGAGTTGACGTAACCCTGAGGGAGTTGTGCGTCGAGTTCCTGTAGCACGCGCTGGTAGGTCGCAGAGGTCTCTCCCAAGGTGTTGCGGGCGCTTCGTGCTTCGTCTGCGAGGGTAGCCAAGGTCTCGGCGGTGTGCGCATCGGTACGAACCTTGTCGTAGAAGTTCACAAAGGACTCGGTTTTCCCGATGCTGTCGTTGACCGACTTCGACGTTATCTCGCGCATGTCCTTGAGGATGGCGGCTTTCTTCGCTTCGTAGGCGGTGCGGATGGCTCCGGCGCTGTCAACTTCGGCGGGAAGGTCCACTTGAGAAAGAGTGATACGCCCGTGCAATCCGTCGAGGGTGGCGTTGCGGACTTCGGCGATGTGGCTCAGCACGTCGTTGTTCAGATGCTCGAAGGTGTGCATCTCGGCGTTGAAGGTAGAGGTGGTCTTGAGAACGATGTCGCGCAGGTGGAGCGCCATGGATCTGGCCGTGCGAGGGTCGATGAGGTATCGCTGGCCTAATTGGGTCGTGTCGATGCCCGCAGCCTTACCGTCCTTCATGGCGGAACGCGCAGCGCCTTGTTCTCCGTTGATGTAGACACCCGTATCACCAGCCGAGGATGCGCCACTGAGGTCAGGGATGGCGTCGCGGACGATCTGCGTTAGTGCAGTCCCGAGTCGGTCGTATGCCGCGCCGTGCATCCCCGCAGTAACAGTTCGCATGATGGTGTGAAAGACCACGTTGTCGATGAGGTTGTGACGCTCGGCTTCGGTGGCGTCCACCCACAACCCTGCGACGCCGGTGGAAACCAATCGGTTCATGCCGACTTCGCGAAGGTTGGTGGCGAGCATCGTACCCGCCTCGGCGTCGTTCACGTTGATGATGCTGCCGGTCGGGGTGAAGTCCTTGCCGACCATCCACGCCTTCTGTCCGAGTTGGCGTCCGAGCCACTGTCCGAAGGTGGCGCGAGTGCGTATCCGTGCGGCGTCCTGACCTTCACCGGCCACGTAGACGTTCGAGTTGTCGTGCGTGACGTTGAAGCCCGTGTGTTCCTCGATGGCCTTGGAGTTGGCCTCGAGCAAGCGGTAGTCCGAACCGAGGACGTTGCCGAGCGTGGTGCGTCCCCCCAAGAGTCCCATTCGGAACCCTTCACCTCTCTCACTGTTCTTGAACGTCGCCATCGTGAGGCGCGTCATGGAGATGGACGGCATCATCGCCGTGGTCATCTGGCCCGCTTCGGCAGCGTCGGCAAAGACGCCCATGACCTCTTCGGGCGTGCTGGCCTTCCCGAGCGCGGAGGCGAACGCCGAACCCGACTTGCCCTTGAACCATCCAGGCATCTCGCGCACTATTTCGCCGGTGTCGGATTTCGCGATGTAGTTGATGGCGTCACGGACTCTCGGGTACTGCGCGTAACCTCGGTAGATGTCCTCGGGTGAGGTCATCGCCATCCCCCCGAAGTGTGCGCCGAGTATGCCGCCAAGTCCTTCTGCGGAACGGGCTTGACCGATGACGTGGCCTATCGCGCCGTAGGGGTCGGAGCCGAACATCTGCGCGTAGAGGGTCGAAGTGTTGGAGAGGACTTTCGCCAATGGATCACTCGAGGGTAGACCGAGGGCTTGGGTCATACCTTGCCCGACTGTAGCGACCGCCTTCCCATTCCCGTCTACGACCCAACCATTCTTCGTCGCCTCCCACATCGCGGCGGTCTGGGGATTGTTGGCGAAGGCTTCGTGCGCGAGAGCGTACATGATGTTCAATCGAAGGTCCGCGCCGGGCATCATCAACTTTCCGGCGACCGAGGTGAACGGACGTAACGGTGAAGTGACGACTCGAGCCGCTGTATCAGCGGCTTGAAATGCTGGCCCGCGTTCAGCCAGTCGTGCGGCTTTCGCTGCGGCGTTGGCGTCGGCTTCGTTCGCGGCCATAGACGCTCGAACGGTATTGGCTTCGCCCCCGAGCATGTCAGCCTCAGCCGCCGTACCGACATCACCCACCAGCGCAGAGTGCGTGACGATGGACGCAGCGAGTAGAGGGGCGAATTGCGCAACAGCCGCGTCCAGCCCGTGTTGACGGGCCATCGACTCGAACATCGCCCCGGAGTGCGCCATACGTCCCCATGTGGACATCGCCAGAGGATTGTTCGCAGCCACCGTTGCGGCGACACCGTGGCGTGCGGCAGCGGCGTTCGCTTTGGCTCCTCCGACGACACCAAGGTTGTGCGTGTTGACGGCGTTCTGTGCTAGTCCCTGATTCAGTCCGTTCCACACTGAACTCTGGAGATTCTGCACGGTCTGTCCCGCGAGGTTGAGGTCGTTCTTGGCACGCTGGGCTACTTCGCCGGGGTGTGAGATGACATCATTCACCGCGTTGACCGGAGCCTGCGCGACGCCTTCGGCCATGTGGAGGATGTCGGCGAAAGTAGAAGGAGATGTCGCGGTCGCGCCGACCGCCTTGGTCGCTGAACCGACTGCGTTGGAGATACCGTCCCACACGGAGGTCGCCTTGTGCCAGAGACCACCCCAGAAACCTTGCGCTGCGGGGTTAGTGGATTGCACCGCGTCGGCGGCGTGCGACGAGACCTTGCCGTAGGCCGAGAGGAAGTGAGAGGCTGCGCCGAGTTGCTGTCCCGTCCCCTCGGGGGAGTTGAGAAGCGCCTGTGCGCCAGCGGGGTCGTTGACGATGTTGGGGTTCGCCGTGACGAGTTGGGTCGCTCGTATCGCTCCTTGGCTGGTTGCAGCCTGATCCGACATCAAAGCCCCAAGAGTTGTGCGGCCTCAGCGAGTGGAGATACAGCGGGGGACTGGTTGGCTATCTGACGAAACGCCGTGGCGACAGGATGTACGGGAACCACGTCATTGTTCAAGACTTCTGGACCGGGACCTTCACCAAAAGGCAACCCCGCAGTTATCGGTTCGTTGGGTCGATTTGTAGGATGGAGGAATGGGAGCGAACCTGGCGCGGCACCGACAGAGGCTCCTGCGCCTCTTGCGGGCGCTGCGGTTAGTGGAGCAGGAACGGGAGTGGCCGGAGTACCAATCGGGACCGCCGACTGTGCTGCGCGTTGCGCTCCGGCTTCTCCGTAAGGTTGGTTCGGGATGGCGGTGACCGGCTCGATGGGTGGTTGGTTCAGATCGGTGCGGTTGGCCTGACGCGCTCGTGGCATTTAGACCCCCGCTGGAGCCGGAGCCGGTGCTTGCGACACTGCGTTCTGTTGCGTGTTGAGCGAACCGAGCAGGCTTTCGAGTGAGGGTGGCGCTGCGGGGGTGGGAGGTTGTCTGGGCTGCGCGTTGAGTCCGGGCTGCGCTTCGGGAGCGGCGGGAGCAGAGCCGGGTTGTGCTTGCTGGTTGGCGAGGTCGGCCTGTTCCTTCTGCATCTCCTCGTTCACCTCGACCGTCGCGGTGAGAACATCGATACCCCTCTGACGCTTCTGGATGATACGCGCCATCTTCACGGGGTCGAGTGTCCCCTGCGCGGCACCTTGTTCCAGTCCTGACATGAATGAACGCATCAGGTCTTCGACCTCGACGCGCTCGGCTTCAACTGAGGGGTCGTCGATATCGGGGTCGTTCTCACGCATCGTCTGTAGCGACATCTCGCCGATGCCGTGCTTCTGACCCATCGCCACGGCCATGCCGTTGATGTCGCGGCCCGGCAGCGGGTACTTCACCCGACACAGGTCGGTGTCGAACACCTCGTCGGGAACGTAGTCATTGTGGGTGATCTTCCCGTTCTTGCCGAAGTAGAACATTGAGGGTCGCTCGCCGTAGTATTCTTTCATCTGGTTGATTGCGATGTACGCCTCAATCTCCGACGAACGAGCGATAAGTGCCTGACTCTCCTGCAACCCCATGTCCACCGCTGCGCCAAGACTCGCATCGAACTGTTTGCCGGTTCGTATATTCGAGGGCGACTCCCCACCGAATTGCGCCGGTACCCCTGATTGACGAGTCGCGGATTCGTACCTGTCGAGAGCTAGACCGATTTCTTGATTGAGGGGCGGTCGAACGACCTGCAACTGGCCCTTGTCGATGATACCGATAATGCCTTTTTTACCATCAGCGCGACGAATTATGCGGGCCGAGGACGACGAGTTCGAGGCTGAAACAGCCCACTCGTCGGCGAAGATGTTCTTGAAGATGGCAATCGTGTTCAGAGCGTCGAGAGTGGCACGGCGACGCTCCACGCCAAGCACTTGGTCGTACTGTCCCTGAATCTTGTCCAAGGTGATGCGCCCCGCGATGACGACGGGCACGGTACCGACACGGTTGGGGATGCGCTCGAGGATGGTGGCGGCTTGGACCCCGGTCCCCGTAGTTCGTCCCATCGAGTCAACTGCCGAACTCTCCGTGCCGATGCCGACGAGGACAGTTTCGCGGTCGTCGAGGTATTCGAGGACTTCGTAACGGTCGGTCGGATTGGGCTTGCCCGAGAAGAGAATCCCCATCTTGTCGGGGTAGTTACGTTGGAACCACGACATCGGGTGCGAATTGACGAAGATGACGTAATCGCGTTCCATGTCGTCGGGGTTGGAGTTGGGCGCGGGAAACGTCGAGAGGGGATTGCGGACCTTCCAGTGAGGGATGTTCCGCTTGTCGCGCTTGTCGTCTGAAACAGGTGAGAGGCTGACCACCGTTTCGCCGTAGGCGACGAGGTGACGCGCACGGCGACGGGTGAGCAGATCCCAGTCGTTCATGTCCCACCAGCCGAGAACCGCACGTCGGCGCTGATCGGCGCGACGCAGGGCCTCGTTCGTGGTGGACAGAGGGTTGAAGATGACGCTCGGGCGTACCGACGCGATGCTCATGGCGTTCTGGTCGATACCGAGTGCGATGAGGTTCGCCACGGCGGGGCGTTCCATCTTGTCCAGTTCCGGCAACGGCAGCGCGATGTCGCCGTCGTACTGGTTCCTCATCTCCTGCCAGCGCAGGAAGGCGGGATTGCGCAGTTCCTTGACGTGGCCGTACAACTCCTGCACTTCCTTGGCTGCGGTGAGATTGTTCGCAGAGAGCATCAGAACGCGGCTTCCATCACCCACGAAGGACGGTCGGGGACGTAGGAGTTATCCTCGGGCCTGGAAATGTTCTGGATGTTGTAATGCCCCATCCACATAGCCATAACGCAGTCGTCCGTTCTCCCGTGGTCATAGACGATGACTTCCTCGATGAGTTTCATCGAAGCATACGAGGCATCGCCATGTCTCATAGGTAATCGTACCCTACCGCGACGCCAGATGGTGCTTAATGTCCAGACCCCGTAATTCGGGTCTGCTTTGTTGCTCGCCGTGTTGTGGGGGACGAGTTCGATGTCGTGCATCAATCGCCAGTCGCGGAACAGGGATTGCTGAAGCATCCAGCGTTGCGCGGCGTTCTGCTCTACGACCCAGGTCGAGATGGGGAACCCTATCTGCTCGGACTTGATTCGCCAGTCCTCCATCAATCCCGAATAGCGTCCGCCGAGGTCGCGGTCCAGCATCTCAGGCATACGCATCTTCTTACGAACGTGGTCGAGCAGGATGAATGTCTCGCTCGGTTCGTGATAGGCGTAGCACTGAATCGACCAATACATCGACGGTGAGGGGTCCACGCAGGCGAACACCACGCAGTCGTGGTAGGAGATGTCGGGGGGGAGTTCCCAGAGTCCCCGGTCGTAATCGACACAACCCAGGTGGTTCTCGTCACCGTAGACCCATTCACGCCGGACCAGCGCCTTCTCGGGATCGGCGTCCTCTTGCTGGTAGACCAGGGAAAACTCGCTCGGGGAGTTCTCCATGACGGCGCGAAGGTCACGAAACGGCAGTCGCCACGGGTCAAGCAGGCAACCCTCGGGGTACGGCGGCGCGTTCTTAGCGTGGGTTTCCTTGCCTCGACAGAGTTCGTCGTAGTGGGCCTTGAACTTGATCTGCTTGTACTTCATGTTGGAGCGGTCGTCCAACGGCTTCTCTTCGGGCTTCTCGGTCTCGCCGTCGTCGTCCTCCTCATCGGAGGAACGCACCAAGTCCAGCACGAAACGGTGCAGGTCGTCCGAGGCGAGGCGCTGGCCGGAGAGGATGAGCAGACCTTCCGGCTCCACGCGGGCCTCGCAGGTCTTGGTGTAGATCATCTCCAAGCCTTCGCGGTACGGGGCCGAACCGACCATCTTGGGCGAGATGAGGTCGTCCCATTCCACGTAGTCGAAGCGACCTCCGGTGAACTCCGTGTCGATCCCGTAGGCCGTGAGGGTGGCTTCCTTGTCCTCGATGGCCCCGATACCGTCGTGTTGCATGACGATGAAGGCGTCCTGGTTCCAGAGTTCCCGGTCGAGGGGCTTGAACCTACCGAAATCCCTCGGGATAGTGGAGGCGGCGTCGAGTTCGAGTCCCTGCGCCACGCGCTTGGGGTCGCCCTTCAAGGGCGTCATTCGTTCGAGGGAGCGCATGACACGCTTCAACTGCCTGCGGGCGAGGGGCTGGGTGGCCGAACCGGTGAGGATTCGCACCGTCCGGTCCTTGCAGATGAGCCAGCTCTTGAAGTCGGCCAGCAGCGTGGACTTGCCTGTTCCGGGGGCTTCGGTCAGGTCCACGAACTCGCGCTCGTCGGTGTGGAGAAGTTCTACGAGGTCCTGAATCGCCATGAGTTGCCACGGCATCGAGAGTCGTCCGAAGTACCGTTGGCGGAAATACTCGAAGTCCTCCAGCGCACGCTTGGCCTCGGGGATGAGTTTGTCGAGAGGGATGGGGCCGGGTAACTTCGCCTCGAGGATGGCGAGTCGGTGCCCGTTTGGTTTGACTATCCCGCTCGTAATCTCCTTGTTCGCCGACCATTCGACGGGAATCTTCATCTCGCGCTCGAGGCGGTCCCCCGTGGACTTCGAGAAACCGGACTTCTGTGCGGAGTTGGCGATGGAGAAACCCTCCGCGCGATACTTCATGTACGCGGCCTTCTGGCCTGCGGAGAGCGTCATGACCTACGCAATGGGGAAGTTATTGGAACCCTCAGCGTGCGCGGGAGTGGGGCTGAACGCCACGGCTGGCGCGGGCGTCGAGGTCGTCACTACGGGAACGACCACTGGGGTCTCCGTAACGACGGGCTTCAAGACACTCTCGGTCGTCTTGGCCGTGGATTCGACTGCGGACACGACCTTCGTACCAGTGGCCACCAGCGATTGCTCGAACATCTGTGCCTCGTGCAGATACTTGAGCGCGGTCCCCTTCAAGGTAATGTGCGCCAGTTGCAAGAGCAACGCACCGCCCGAGCCGATGCTGACGATGATCGCCGTCACGGTAGGACTCAGTGTGAAACCTGGATGCAGCGCAGCGAGAATCGACACAACGACGCCGACCAATGAACTGACGTGGGTGGAAATGCTGTTGGGCATACTCAACCTTTCGATTTTAGCGGGGGGCACGTTGGCAACCCCCCGCTGCGTGGAGTGTGAATACACGCACCATCACTGTAGCGCGTTCCAACCGTCTTGTGGGGTGACCGTGTAGATGTTCACGTAATCATGAAGCCATCCCGAGAACCGCATGGCTTCGTTCACGAGCGCCGAGCAAATCCACGAGTTCTTTCTGGCCCCACGAAAAGCGGGGAACCAGTCCCACGTCACGATGTCCAAGGCTATCGCGAGAATGGTCCCGATCCCGTACTCGACTCCCACCTGACGCTTGGCGAACACCAGAAGTTCGTGACGGTCACAGGCATCGGGCGGCGGTATCGTGACGTACCTTCCGCCAAGAGCCACCGAGTCGAGTCGAGCGTCCGAGGTCACCCCGTGAATGGTGGCTTGAATGATGAAGGGAACACCATCGACATCTACCTCGTCGGAGACTATGAATTGGTGGTTCCACTCACTTCCACGCTTGAAACGCAGACGCTCGCCGAGGCGGATGAGCCTGCCCATAACACCCGTGGTATAGGCGAAACCGATGTCGCCGGGCTGTGGCTGCATCACTCGAACCAGTAGCAGCCGTTGACACAGGCTGTGTAGAAGGCTCGGGTCAGGCGGTTGGTCTCGCCCCAGGTGAAGATTGCGTAGGTGGTCGGGTTGTACTCCACGAGGGCGACGGCGTGCTGATACGCCTGATTGGGCTGGTTGCCTCGTCCCACGTTCACGTCCCAGACCGCCATCTGTACGGCGTCCTTGCCGATTGCTGAGGGAGTCAGGGCCATCGTCAGCCCGACGCCACGGTGTTCGATCATGGCTTGCTGGACGAGCGACTGATTGGTGTAGTCAATCGTCCCCCAGTCCTTTATCTTCCCCTGCGCCTTGAGCCACGCGAAGAAACCGTCGGGGTAGATTCCCTGAGTGGGTGAAGGTATCTCTCCGAGGGTAGCCAAGTACGTCCGGTAGTCGTCGATGGCCTCGGCGTTGGTCGGCGGTCGAAATCCCAAGCGGTAGAGAATCTTGCGCCATGTGGACGCCTTCGTGACGTTCTTGGTCAGTAGCAGGTTGCAGTACATCGCCACCACGCAGTCGCCGAAGAAGAGATTACCGAAATTGGGAGGTCGCCGGATACCGCCTCGTACGTCGGCGTGGAGCGGGACTATTGTCATTCGGGATTCCTTGCCTTTCGTGTGGCCGCCAGTTGCGCCTTGTGGTGACGCTCGGCCTGAGCCATCTTCTCCTGATGGTGGCGTTCGGCTTGGGTCATCTTCTCCGTGTGCTGCGCGTCGAGTTTCTTGTGGAGTGCCGTTACCCCGATAGCGCGTTCTACGACGTGACGGAACTTGGGCCAGACGATAGTGAGCGTGATGAAGGTGATGACGCCCGCGACGATATTCCCAACCCAATTCCCGAGTTGCACCATCTGGAAGAGCCAGTGCCACGCGTGGAAGTAGATGTCGTGCAGTTCAGTCATGTCGTGACTTTACCAGCCTTCCTTTTTCCTGTCCATCACCGAGATGCCGGTGTGGAAACTCGGTCCATGCTCGGGGGTCGTGACCCAGAACGCCTGTAGGGGCACCTCGAAACCGAAGTTGCTCACGAACGCGTACTCATCGTAGCCTTTCAAGGCCCCGTTCACGACGAGACCCGGTAGAGTCAGGTAGCTGTGGAAGTGACCGAGCAGCATCGTGTCGTAGATCAGATGGTCCCCTATGGAGATATTACGCTTGAGTTTCTTGTAATTACCCAACGCCAAAGGGGTCATGATTCCACTAATGCCCGAACCACCTCGGAATTGGTCACCATGAGTAGCGAGAAACCGGTGACCGTATTGTGCAACGATACCGTCGTCGGACTCTGGGATGTCCCAGGTGATACGAGCGTCAGATGCCAGTTCTCGCTGGACGACGCGCATGAAGAGCCAGTCGAAGGACTCTCTGACTCGGCCTTTGGCGGGAACCTTTCGGCTCGTTCGCGTGTGATTCCCTCGTCGTACTGAGACATGGAGTCTCCCGTATCCTTCCACGATGGTCTTGAAATAAGCCACCACAGGGTCGATCATGTACTCCACGGTAGCCAGGGTGGAGAGTTCGTTCGACTTCGCCAATTCCTCGTGGATGTCGCCGGAGAAGGCATCGCCGTTCCACCAGACGTGCGCCCCGTCGTAGGTGAGATATCCCAGATGGTCGCGTCCCAGTGACACGAACTTCTCGGCGTGGGTCTGGAGTCGCATCTTCGCGATAGCGAGATTGTAGGCGTTGGAACCCTGGACCTCCTCGGGACGGACTATCTCGCCGAAGTGCTGGTCAGAACTGATAGTGTTGGCGATTCCCCGATACTCGCCCTTCTTGGGCTTGGTGAGTTTCCACGGGGCTGCGTTGGAGGTCACCGAGTCAATAGCGGTAACGAGGTCGAATCTCTGGTTCATCTGCTCGAGGGCTTTTTGGACCTTCTCCGTCTGACGCTTGGCGTCGTCGCGCTCCCTACGGTATCGTTCGGACTTATCGGGTTCCTCAAACTCGCTAAGATCGACCACAAAGACACTCGCCCTTCCGGTGTCGCTCAACCGTCGAACGGCCGATACTTTCGGCTGACCACAGGTTTATCTTCTCGAAGATAGTCGAGGTGGCGATATTCTTGGTTACCATCGCCGCTTCAATCTTCTCGCGATGTTCAGGGGTCATGGATTCGAGCAGTCGAGGAATCGAGCATCGAGTCCCCGGTGGCTTCCTTGTGAACTCCGACAGGTCTATCTCCACAAACACTCCCTCTGGTTTCGGCATAAGAAAGCGCCGGGGTCCGTCGTCACGCCCCCGGCTTCGTCAGCGGGGCCTTACTGCCCGTCCACGCTTGTGGGGTACCGACACTGACGAGAAGAGTTCCGCGAAGAAGCAGTAGAACGGCAGCGCCCACACCGCCAACACGCAGAACAAGAACTTGAGCATCTACTTCTTCCAACCCTTGGCGTTCTTGGCGAAGTTCGCCTCCTTCTTCAAGGTAGGACTGGCCTTGGGGTCTTTCAACACCTTCGAGGCGTAGGCTTGGACGCTCATACCGGCGGCCTTGGCCTTCGCGGTGAACTTCCCCTTGTGCGCGGGGTTGATGTGGATGGGGTCTTTGCTAGCCATGGTTCTCCTTTCCCATGTTCTCCAGTATTGCAGCCATTTCGTCACGACAGGTAACAGAGCAAAAGGAACTGTTGGGCATGACGAACTCCGTGCAACCTGGATTGAAGCATATCGGTAACTCCGGCAACGGCGCGGGTGGTTCCACCTGGGTCGGTTCACCCTTCCCGTTGCAGTTGCAGGGAGTCATCATCGCCACACCCGGTTGTCCCGGCAGACTCGAGCGAACGGGAACCTGACATACCCCGACTGTCTGCTTGAACTTCGGATCGAGCGTCCCGACGTGGGACAGGCTCGTGTGGTGACAGATGGGACATTCGCGCACCACGGTCATTCGTCGTCCTCCAGACCCTGATACAGAAGCCCGACACGAGCGTGATGGGCGAGGTTCTTCGAGTTGAGACTGGTATAGAAATTGCTCCCGTCGTCGGGGTCTATCCAGCTCAGCACCATCGTCCAGTCCCCGAGGATGACGTGCGAGGGGATGACCTCGAACTCCCCGACCAGATCGGACACTTCCGCTCGCAAAGCATCGTCGATGATTCCTTGCACCTTCGTCATCGGGCTAATCTCTGGGGTCATCACACTCCTTTCCCGAGAAGGTTACCGCCACCGACGTAACCACCGCAGCATCATTCCTGAGAGGTTCCTCAGCATGACAGATAACGCAGCGCGTGACACCATCGCGGTAGGTCCACACGTCCTCTTTGCGACAGACGTGGTTCACTTACCACGCTTGAACTCGGGAACCCAGCGCCCGGCCTGGTGCAGACGCCAACCATTGCAGATCCCGCAGCGATCCCACTTCTTCGAGAAGTAGTAGTACTTGTGGGTGTGATATCCCGTCTGGTAGTACCTCTGGTCCATGACAAAATCGTACCGCCGAGAACGTAGCCTGCGAAACCCCATCCTGAGAACTCTCTCAGTTTGTAACACAACTGTAACAATATTACAATCGTGTTACAAAATCTCCGCCTCGAGAAGCCACGAACAACCGATCAGGAATTGTAACCAAACTGTAACATCCTTGTGCACGGATTCACAAGCAACCCTCGCACCTCTGGTCAGGGATTTCACAAGCGCACAAGCGGGTACATCTCAGAAAGCCCCTGATGACAGGGATGAATTGACAACCGTTACATCCCGTTTGCTAAACTTAGGCAAACTCTAATTGAGAGCAACCTGTAAGAGGAAAGCCTGCCGCGCTTCGCTTGCCCTGCCGCGTTGCTACGCAACTTGCCCTCAGAAGCCGTTGAAGCCACTTTCTGGGCCGCTTTTAGGCGCTTGTGAAGCAGTAGAGGCAAAGTCCTACAAAGAGGCTAGAAACAGCGTACAGGGCTTGCTGGGAATGACATATCGGGGTTACGAAGCTAACCAACAAGAAAAAACCGACCGCCCTCGCCACACACCCAGTAACGACAAGAAGGACGAAGGATTGAACAAAGATCAAGCAGTAACAGGCGGAAGTGAGGAATTATGCAGGGAAATGAGGAAAAGTGCAGGGT
>JABEUQ010000174.1 GCA_013044265.1 Acidimicrobiaceae bacterium | reverse complement strand
TCAGGTGCTCGAGTTCCCAGGGAGTCTCGAGGTGGGTCCGGGCCTGGTCCAACTCGCCTCGCTGGCGAACGTGAAGCGTCAGTCCATGAGGACGCGCGCGCTTAGTGATAGGCGGCGCTTTCGCCGGGGATAAGCGTACGTTGCACCAGTGCGGTTCGAACGAGGAATACCCCGGTGATCAGAGTCACCGCAGCGCCGAGCCAAACCCCCGCCCGAGGATTGGAATGATCGATCACTAATCCAATCAGTGGCGCTCCGATGGGCGTCGTGCCGAGGAAGGCAACGGCGTAGAGACTCATCACGCGACCACGCATCTCCTGGCTCGAGTTGGTCTGCAAGAAGGAATTCGCCGTAGAGATCAGGGCAATGGACAATGCGCCGGTCGGAATCAACACGATCTCCGTCCCCGTGAGAGTGGGCATCGAACCCACCAGAGCCATGAATACTCCAAAACCGAGAACAAGACCGGTAAGCAGACGCGGTGTAGGGCGAGAGCGATAGGCCGTCGCAAGCCCACCAATGATGGCCCCGAGTCCCATGGCGGCCATCAGAACTCCGTAGTCCGCGGCGGAGCGCGCATGAAAGGTCGTGCGCGCCAGTAGCGGCAGCGACACCGTGAAGTTGTAGGCGAAGGTGCCAATGGCCGCGATGGCGATCAACACTTCACGCAACAATGGCTGCGAGGCCACGTAGCGAAGTCCCAACCGGACTTGGCCCTTGTCGCGTGAGACGGTGCGCATAGGCAAAAATTCCGCACCACGCATCATCACCAGTGCCACCAGGACCGCTATGTATGAAGCAGCGTTGACGTAGAAACACACCGCCGATCCGAAGACCGCGATGAATCCTGCGGCAATTCCCGGCCCGATAAGACGACCGCCGTTCATCAGCACGCTGTTGAGTCTCACCGCGTTGGCGATCAACTCTGGACCCACCATCTCCTGGACGAATGATTGACGTGCGGGGTTATCAAAGAGATTGACCAGACCGAGCAATGCCGCCATGATGTACAGCGCCACCATGGACACGTCGTGCAGACTCACCAGTAGTCCGAGCCCCAGTGCGAGTACCCCAGACACGCTCTGAGTCACGTAGAGAATCTGGCGCTTCGCGCGTCGGTCGGCGACGAGACCGCCATAGGGTCCCGCGAGCACCATGGGTACGAATTGGAGAGCGACCACGTATCCAAGGTCGAGGGATGAGCCCGTGGTCTGCAAGACGAGCCAGCCCAAAGCGACCGATTGCATCCACGTTCCCGAGACCGAAATCAGCTGACCGATGAAATAGAGGCGGAAGTTGCGCACCCCCAGGGCCGCGAAAGTCTTGGCGGAGTAGACGTGCGCGCTCACGAATCCTCTAGCAGCGTTTCGAGGAACGCGACGAGTTCAGCAGCCTTCTCGCGCTCCTCGCACGAAAGCTTCAAGAGCTTCTGTTCCAAGAACTCTGTTCGGCGACGGCGAATCACGTTGAGTTCCTTGCGCCCTTTTGACGTGAGCACAACCCGCTTCGAACGCCGGTCCGACTGGTCCGTGGCACACGTGACGAGCCCCTGGTCCTGCAGAGAATTCACGTGGGGGGTGATTGAGGGTGGACGAACTTGCTCGAGGTTGGCCAGTTCACCCAGAGTGAGACTCTTGTTGATGTCGAGCCAGCCCAAGATTGAGACTTGCCCGGGGGACAAGGAGCCAGCGGCGGAGAGACGCAGACGCCGGCTCAAGCGCATAACGCCGCGCCGCAGGCCCGTAGCGATGTCGGTCAGTTCTTTATCTATTTAGTTCACTGAACTAAATAATATACTGGCGAACTACTCCGCGGCACCCTTGGGGACCAACATGTCGCTAAAATTTTTTTGCAACGTCGTCTGGTAACGCAGACGTCCAGTACCTTGCGAGAAGTCGATCGTGGTCAAGGGACCGAAAGCCGGGTGCCAAAAGATAGCCTGACCGAGCACGCACGTATAGTGCACAACCGCGAACGCCGCCGCATCATCGTCGCGACTGATCCAATCCTTGCCCTGAGCTGAATACAGCACCTCGATCAATCGAGTCAGTTCGCGAGCCTGCACCTCGCGCAGGCGAACATCCTCCGGAGCCACTTGACGGAAGTAGGTGATGAGCGGCGCGAGGCGGCGAATGCTGTCATTAGCCGAAGAAGACCAGCAGAGTTCCATGAAGTCACTCGCCACTAGACGAAAGTGTTCCTCATCTACATTCGCCGCCGCGCGGGCCATCGCAGAAAGATTCTGGGAGAAGGAACCGAGAAATCGATCAATCATTACAACCGTCGCTTCGACAATGATGTCGGTCAGCGAGCGGAAGTTGTAATAAACGGTGGGAATAGCCACCCCTGCCCGGCGCGCCAACACACTGACACGCACGTCATGAATATCCATTTCTCCCAGCATGACGACCATCTCTTCGACCACGCGCGCGGTGCCGGGGCTGATCGAACGAACCGCATTGGGGTATGGATCACTCATATTGCGGCGAACTTAGATGCCGAATGCCCTCTTCGCGCGCCAGCGTCATGGATATCTCGCAAAACTGTGAACTACTTCAGGTTGGATCAGATCTCTCGATATCGAGGAACGTAACCACCCACACCCAGCGACGCCGACTCCTCGAGGTCGATCATGTCGTCCACCCCGCCAATCACATCGGTTACCCACGACAAACGGTCCTTCAAGATACGCGTCACTCCTCCTTGGAGGGTGTCTGAGGAGATGGCGCAACTCGAACACGCACCCTGGAGTTGTACTTCAACCACGCCAGCCTCCACGTCGGCGCGTATCAACACCAAGTCACCCCCGTCGGCTTGGACGGCTGGACGCATCAAGTCGAGCAGGCTACGCAGTGCAGTCAGTCGTGATGCTCGTTCGAGTTCATTAAGTTGGCTCACGTCACCAGTCTGCCGGGAATTCAAGCCCGCGTGCCCGACGACCTACGACGAACGCTCACCTTTCAAGATATCGGCGACCGCTTCGTCGTAACAGCGCAGGGCGCGCGGTCCCCATACGGTACCCGGCCCTCCGTTCATCATGATGGCGACCCCGGCAACTTCAGCAATCCCCTGGCGAGTGACGCCCGCGCGCACCGCCGAACGCGTGTGCGACACAATGCAGCCATCACATTCTCGAGTAATCGCAATGGCGAGCGCCAACAGTTCCTTGGTAGCGCTGCTGAGTTCACCTGGGGCCATCGCCGCTCGTGACATTTCACCGTAACCACGCAAGACGTCAGGTATCAATGTGCGCAGCGCGAGCGCGGGTTCTCTTAGTTCTGCGCGGACCTCGTGAGAATGTTGCACGGGTGCTCCTCTCGGCGCGTCGGCATCGAACACGTCGCTCCTTAGGATAGGGCTATGAGCACAATTGATGATTTATTGGAACACAATCGCGCCTACGTGGCGGGTCACGGACACCGCGAACTTCCAACTGCGCCGGGCTTACACCTCGCCGTGCTGACCTGCATGGACTCGCGACTCGACCTCTTTGGCGCGCTCGGTTTGAACCTCGGCCAAGTACACCTCATTCGTAATGCCGGTGGCATCGCCACCGATGACGCCGTGCGCTCTCTCCTGCTCAGTCAGCGCCTCCTCGGCACACGGTCGATCATGGTGATTCACCACTCTCGCTGTGGTCTTGAGTCCTTCCAAGAAGAGGTTCTGCAGAGTGAACTTGAGCAGGATTTTGGAGTACGCGCACCGTTTCGACTGGCCGCCTACTCTGACGCGGACGCTGACGTGCGAGCCACCGTCGCCACGCTGCGCGAGAGCCCCTTCATCGACACCACTGACGTGCGCGGATTCATCTTCAACGTTGACGATGGTGACTTGCGTGAAGTTTCACTCGCCTAGGGTCTTCTTGAATCCCTGTGAGTTCTGGCTGTAGCCGTTGGCGACATAGAAGCGATGCGCGTCAAGGCGTTCATTGCGGCTCATCAGCTGTATCCGATAACACCCCTTTTCGCGCGCGAAATCCTCGGCGTGGGCCAAGAGTTCCGCCCCCACGCCCCGACTACGCTGGTCCGCTCGCACGTAGACGCTCTCAATCTCACAGCACCAGCCCGCAGTGTGTTGAAAATGTTGAAAGATAATAATTTGGCACATCGCGACGACGGCACCCTCCGTGAGAGCCACCACAAGTTCACCGCCCCGCCGCCGCGTTTCGAGCACGGCATGCCAGTACTCGTCGAGTCGTTGACCATCCTCGACACCTGGACTCAGGGTGCCTTCATTAATCAACGCCACCGCTGCGGCTACCTCATGACGTTCAATTGCGCGTATCACTAGCTCCACGATGCGACGCTACCCCAGCCGTCCGCACAACCAAATGAACATGATCAGCTCAATATTCTTGAGACATCGCTCAACGTGTACAAATCATCGCAAGGCTGAGGTCGGGTGTTCCTTTTGGCGAGTGCGCCAGGATCCCCGACCGGCGCCTTCAAGACCTGGCCAATGTAAGTGGTCTAAGACGCCTCCTCGATCCTCTGCTCCTGGCTCCGTCTCAAAGCGGGCCACCGTCGCGACCTTGGTCAGGTCCTTGACGCAGTGCCCCACGTCTCGCACACGAACTGCCAGTGGCAGCGACCAGAGGAGTTCGGTGCCTCGTCTCGCGTGCTCAACGACACTGCAGGACTCGTCGCGTACTACCTTGAGGGCAACCTCAAAAGTGCCCTGGTTCGAGACCGAGTACTGAGACGAATGATTTCCCCGAAAATCAGGCACCGAGCGAGCATCGTTGAGTCACGCAGCTTCGTTCATCACGGCGAACCGGTGGGACCAAATACGACGCACGCAGTAAGGTAAGAACGGGGTAAATCAACTACAAGGTGGAAGTTAATGCGAATTGGTGTCTTGACCGCCGGAGGTGACGCCCCTGGACTCAATGCGGCTATTCGGGCTATCGGGCAGATGGCCACCCGCGATGGACACGAAGTGGTAGGTATCGCCAATGGCTGGGCCGGGCTGGCCGATGAGTACGCGGGGCGACGCCTGGAAACCAGAGATTTCATGGGAATCCTGAGCCAGGGAGGAACTTTGCTCGGGACCGCGCGCTACAACCTCGATAACCCCGAGGGTGGTCGCGAACGCGTTCTGAGCGCCATGGACGCTCACCTGGATTCACTGATCGCGATTGGTGGCGACGGAACCCAGCGAATCTCCAATTGGTTGGCTGAGCATGGTGCCAATGTCGTGGGTGTGCCCAAGACATTGGACAACGATCTACTAGGAACTGATTACTGCATTGGATTCGACACGGCGGTGTCGATAGTGTGCGAGTCCCTCGACCGCCTCTACACCACCGCTGCTTCGCACCACCGCGTCATGGTCGTCGAGACAATGGGGCGAGCGACTGGTTGGGTCGCAGCCATGGGCGGACTCGCGGGCGGTGCGGACCTCATCGTTATCCCAGAATTCCCCCTCACCATGGAGCAGATCGTGGACCATCTGGTGACTCGTCGTTCGAAGGGCTACGGCTTTTCGATCGTCGTCGTTGCCGAGGGCATCAATCTCGAGACCCTGGGTGGCACTGAACTCAACGGAGTCCCCACGGAAGGTATTGGCGGAGTACGCCTCGCGACCCGCGGTGTTGGGCAGTTCGTAGCATCCCAGATTGACGCACACGGTGGATTCGAGGTTCGTACGACGGTGCTCGGACACTTGCAACGCGGCGGAAGTCCGAGTGCGTATGACCGCATTTGGGCGACGAGAGTAGGTGCGGCAGCCTACGACGCCGTCTCCGCTGGCACCTTCGGCGTTATTCCCGTGGTGCGGGGCAATGAAGTTATTCTCGCCCCCTTATCAGTTGTAGCGAATGGCCAACGCCAGGTACCTCGAGAAATATACGAGCTCTGCTCGGCCTTCTTCTAAAAAGTTCCTTGGAACGCGACTCAGTCGCGTATGTTGTGAGATCCAAGTTGGCCGAGACGATAGTGCTTTCGACATAACACCTGGTAGTGAATGGCACCTTGGTTCACGTCGCCAGTAAGGAATTGCGAACCTTCGCGAGTGATGACCCCGTTGATCACTCGAGCATTGCACCTCCCCTTCTCCCCACACCAGCACGTCGAAGTGAGAGGTAGTTCCTGAGCTCGATCGGCAATGGCGAAGAGGCGTGCCGATCCAGGAAACACGTTGAGTAAGAAGTCTGCTGAAAGTCCGAAAGCGTGAACGTCCATCCCGCGATCATCGACTAGTTCGGCCAGTTGATCCACTTGCTCGGTGCTCGCGAACTGAGCTTCATCAATCACGAGGATCTTGTCTCCCTCCTCCACGAGACGATCTATGTACGGCGCGAGGTTCTCACCTGGTGCGATGGCGTCGGCGTGGGCCTCTATACCAATACGGCTCGTGACCATACCGTCGGCACTGCGATCCCCAAAAGTCCATAGAGCAACGTCCGAGCGAGTCTCGCGGAGTTGCCAACACAATTGCAGGGCAAGCGTCGACTTTCCCGCCGCCATAGTCCCGTAGGTAAAAGTGAGTTCGCCCATGTCATCCCTACTCGTCATGCGGGCATAACGATAGCCGCCCCCTCACCACTACCTTCACGGGGCTAGCGCGACTTCACTAGATTGGTGGCATGAACCTCTCCATGCGAGCTGTTGCCTATATCCGCAATGAGCGCAATGAAGCGCTTGACGATAACTGGGACGACGTCGTCAGCACCGTAGAACTCGCCAGCGATGTGCCGAGCGAAGCGCTTCGTGGGCTCAGCGACTTCAGTCACGCCGAGATTATCTTCTTCGCGGACTGGGCAGAGGACGTCCCACCCGCGCCATGGCATCGCCATCCGAGGGGTAACGAGAATTGGCCCGACGTAGGTGTCTTTGCCCAACGTAACAAGGACCGCCCAAATCGCATCCTGCTCACCACGGTGGAACTTGAAGAAGTAGGTGAACGCTTCGTGAGAGTGCGCGGGCTCGACGGCATCGATGGCACGCCCGTGTTGGACATCAAACCGGTGTTTCACTGGAGTGTTCCTCGTAGCGAAGTACGTGCCCCTAAATGGAGCGAAGAACTCGGTGAGAACTACTTCTAGCTCCTAGAGATACGAGATCGTTCCGGGTTGCGCAATGAGTAACGCGTCGACGAGGTTTCGCGTCGGACACGTCGCGGGCCCGAAGGATTCAATGGCAATTGACGCTGCCGCATTGGCACGAAGCAGTGCCTCTTCAAACGAGTTGCCCATCAATCGTTCAGCGATGAGCACGCCGTTGTGCACATCACCGGCGCCATTGGTGTCAACGACCTGAGCATCAAAACCCGCAGCCCGCACGAGCCCATCGCCGTGCACCCCGGCGCACCCTCGTGAACCGTCACGCACGACAACGAGTGAATGGTCACCGCGGCTGAGCAGTTCGCCCGCACACTCTCCGGCATCGTCACTCGCGCACCAGAGTTTCGCCTCACTGATGTTGCACAGCAACCAATCTGTTCGTTCGATAACCCGAGCCATGATCTCGGGTTCGATGTCGGCCGAACGCGGACCCGGATCAAACGCGACGATCACTTCGCCGGGCAACGACGAGAGCCACTCGCTCACCAACTGAGCCACTTCGGGATACACCACGTTGTAGCCCGACACGTAGACAACGTCACCGCGAACTGGCGATACCCCGGCGAGATCCTCGGTTTGCAAAGTGAGTTCAGCTCCCGGCGACGTCACGAACGTGCGCTCACCCGTCTGATCGACCAAGACCACGCACACGCCCAAATCAATGTTGCCACGCGAACTCAGCGCCAATTGAATTCCCTCGTTGAGGAGGACGCCGCGCGCAATGTCGGCGAAACGACCGACCCCGAGTTGGCCAACGTACATGGCGTTGATGCCCTGGCGTCGGGCCGCGCTCATGACGTTATACCCTCCGCCTGCCGTCATCAGGCGACGCGAGGAAAGTGAATCACCACCACGTTCGGGCAGAGTATCGACAATCAATGCGAAATCAATCATCACGGTGTCCAGACACACCAGGCGCGCATAGGTACTCGGCACCTAGAGGTCGCCAATCCACTGGTCCGCATTAACAACCGCAGCCTGACGAGGGAACACCTTCTCAGTAAGTACCCTGTGCACTTCGGGGTCAGCGTCAGCGCAGGCATCAGAAATCACGGTCAGCTGGTAATCGAGGTCTGCAGCCTGTCGCGTCGTGGAGAGCACCACGCCACTAGTGGCAATACCGGTCAGCACGAGATGGTCAACCTCGAGCGAGCGCAAGACCACGTCCAAGTCAGAGCCGGTAAAGGCGCTCACCCGTCGCTTCGTCACGAGCACGTCACCCTCACGAAGTTGTAGTCGAGGATGAATCTGGGTGGCTGGCTCAGTCTCGACCATGGGCGTCGACGCCTTGATCGTCGCGAAGCTCTGATTACGTCGACTCACCTCGGGTGCGCCCGGGCGAAATGCGACTCGCACAAAGATGACAGGGACGTCGTGACGACGAGCAGCATCGATCACTCTCTCGATGGTATCGATGAGGACATCTGCCTGTTCCGACATTCGCTCAACGATGCCATTTTGCAGATCCATCACCAGCAACGCCTGGGCCATGACTGACTTCCTTCCAGCGGTCGTTTATTTCTTCTTCACGAGGGCAGTCTCACTCTTAACCAGCGCCGCGAACTGTGCCGACACCGTCACGTTGAGACTCGCCACCTCCACTTCTGTCATGGGCGCCTTCTTACCCTGCAAGAACAGAATCTCACTCTGAGCAATACGGGTTTGGTTGTTCGCGAACGTGGTGAGTTGAGTGTTGAAGGACTTGTTTGGACCATTCGCGTGGGCAACCATCGACGTGCACGCCAACTCGAGTAATTGATTAGCGAAAATACCAATTGAAGCGGTCGCGGTAGAAGACTGCAGCGCCGAAGCATCGGTTTGCATAGCCACCAGCGTGGCCGCCTCTCCCTCCACCCAGAGATTGAAGGTGGCTGTTGCGCTTTTCTCAGCGGCGCTGAGCATGTTCACGTCCGTGCCAATATCGGAGGTCAGATAAAAGATGTTGCCGACTTCGCCTGAGAGGGTGACCGTCGAAGTAGTAGTGAAGAAGACGTTGTACGACTTCGCGAGGAGATGCACGTCGCTCACGAAGAGATCCACCGCGCTACGGTATTTCTGTTGCACGCTGGCGCCGGAGGCCATTACCGCTTGAGCCGACAGTTTCGTCATCGCGCCCTGGGCACTTTTCAGCAACGCAGAACGCTGGGTCTTGCACTTAGCGGTATTGCACAAGAAATAAGTCCGCACGCTGGTGAGGTAACCATTGGTGTTGCCCAGGATGCTCGCCACAATGCCTTGGGGTGCCGTCGTGGTCGCAGCGCTCGCGTCCGTCGTAACCAAAAGGGAGCTAATCGCGGTGGCGCCGAGGGCTCCGAGGGCTACGAATCGGCGCAGGGAAAATGACATATTGGAGAACTCCTCGTTACGTACCACCCTAGCGAAACGAGGTTTGCATCTTTTGTGAGATCTGGTTCAATCGGTGTTCGAACATCAAAGTTCGCTAAGAATCTCGTTCACCAACCAATCGATTGAGACCCCGGTGACCACGTATTCTGGTCGCATGACTTTCCTCGTATCACGTAACGTGCGTACTCTCGCCGCCACGTTGGTCACGCTTTCACTCGTCACCCTCGACTGCACTCTAAATGCGTCGGCTTCGTCGGCTGCTCCAACACACTGGGCTCAGAACGTTGAACCTTCTTTTGGTGCCTCATTGACTTCGCGTATGTCGACATTCTTCCACGACATCTCTCTTCATTCTCTTGCCCAAGCTGAGAAGGTCTTCTTCCCCGAGTCGGCGTACATCTCGATGAAAACTGGCCGGATTCCTTCGCCCGCCAAGGATTATGTGAATCGATTGATTGGATTCTTTGGACTCGACCTCGCGGCCTACCACACGTCACTCTTCACGCACGGATCGAGTATTTTTCTTGGGGTCAACGTCAATCCCGCCGATGCGGCGTGGATCCAACCCGGATGGTGTGAGAACTCGATTGGCTACTGGCACATTCCTGGAGTACGCCTGGTGTACCGACAGGGCAAGGTTGTGCGTTCGGTCGCCGTGGCTTCTCTCATTTCGTGGCAAGGTGTGTGGTACGTGGTGCACCTCGGGCCAAATCCGCGACCTCGTTATGTGGGCACAGTCGACGCTCCAGCCCTCGGTCGTGGCATCCCCGGACCAGCCGGCGGCTGTTAGGCACCCGCCGGGATAGTGATGTGTCCCTTCGTGTCAATCAGTGCCGCACTCGCAGTGAAATCATCACGTGAAAGCTGATTCATGAAGGCCCACGCCGCGTGAGTCGGATCGGGTAGCGCTTGTCCACCCTGTTCGATAGTGATGGGAACCACTGAGGCGGTGCTGATCACGCCGTGGGAATTCATTGTCACGTGTAATACCGCGGACAATGATAAGTCGCCAACACTGGCGAAGGCGTCGTAGTTGGTGAAGTCACCCAAGCTGTACGCGACGAGTTTTCCCTTGTACCACTGCATTCCGCGCAGTACGTGTGGGCCGCTCGCGATGACCAGATCCGCCCCCTGGTCAATAGCCGAGTGGGCGAAGGCGTAGGGGTTGCCACGATTTTCACCGTAGAAGTACTCATTCTGGCGAGTCACGTGATCGGCCGTCGTGCCCTCGGCGCCCGCGTGCATATAGACGATGACGACTTTGGCCTCGCGCTTGGCTTGGGCGATGAGTTGACTTTCCTGGCCCGCTACGAGCATGTTATTGGTCAGGTAGTACGGTGCGAAGTCCACGAATGCCACCGAGATGCCGTGCACGTGGACGATACCAATTTGTCCGGGCAGCCCCGCTTGAACGATGCCCGCGTTGGCGAGGGCGGTCGTCGTATCAGCCTCGCCCTGCGCACCGAAATCATACGAATGATTGTTGGCACTATTGAGGACTGTGAAACCAGTGTTCTTGTACACCTGGGCAAATGACGGGGGAACCCGAAAGGCGTAGCACGTATTCGACGGGGTACCGCATTTAGATCTCCCCCTATTGGTCATCGTCCCCTCGAGATTCCCGAAGACTATGTTCGCAACTAAAGCGGACTTCACCGGAGCGAAGTACGCCGAAGGATTAGCCGGCAACTGCGGCGTGTTGCCGAGTTCCGTGTCACCCACTGCGGCAAGGGTGAAACTGGCAATCGGTGGCGAGGTCGTGGTGGTTGATACCACTGTTGACGTGGTCGTAGTGGTCGTAGTGGCCGCAGGACGCGTGCTCAAGTAGGTCCCGGTGCCTCCAACGAGAAGAATGATCACCAGAAGTCCCCACCACCAGCGACCCGGCGAACGAGTTCGCGCCGCGGCGTGTCGACCTACCACGGCTGAGGGTCGCCCGGTCCGCGAGACAAGAAGACCGCAAAGAAGTCCTTAGTGCTCGTATAAAGGAAACGGCCAGGAATCTGGTTGGGATTGGGAACGTCGAGAGTTGGGCTCTGCGCACCAGGGCCCGCGTAGGTGACGAAAATTGGCCATTCAGGGTTGATGTCGAGTTCCATCGCGCGAACGCAATGCAATTGAACCATCACACTTGCCATAGAAGCCGCAGTTTGAGCCGGGGCAGCAGCGTAGATCAAGTTACCGTTCTTGTCGACTCCGAGGGCGGAACGCCACACCGCAGGAGCGCCGTGCAGAGTGAGCCCCCAGGCGAAGTTGTTGGTGACCCCTGGGGTGGGCATTGAATTGTTCACTAGTAACGGTAAATTCTGACGAGCCATCAACACTGTCGGTCCAGGGTTGGGTCCGCCAGCCCACTGGGTGATTCCCACGGTGCCGTTGGTGTAGCGAACCACGGTGGCGAGTCCCTTGACCATCGGAAAATAGAGCGTGTGATTCGTGTAGAAACCCGCCGGTCCATCACTCTCGTAAAAACCGGAATTGAACGTAGCGAGCAAGCGAGGCAGTCCGGCAGAGGGTACCGCCTCGGGTCCGCGCGAGTAACTCGTCACCCCTGGACCCTCATAGCCGAGGTAGAGGCCGAGCACGGTGGCCGCGGTGCGAATCCAACTGGCGTAAGCGACGACCCCCGAAGGTTGACCCTGGGGGTGAAAGTTCATCAACGCAATCACTGGTACGTGCCCCGCCCAGGTATCGCGTACCGACCATTTTTGACACACGGTACTGACCCTCTTGGTACCAGGTGCAGTGAGTCGTTGACAGACGGGGCTCGGCACTGATATCGCGTGACCAACTAAAGACGCGGACTTTGACGTGAGCGATGTCGCATCGCTCGACACTGAAAAGATCCCCAACGCACCAGTTCCCAACACGGCTGATAACGCCACCGCAGCGATGCGACCCCGGTTCCCTCGACGATGCGACGACATGCTGCTTTGGGGGTGCGGGGTTAGCTTGTTCATGAGATCTCTGGGCATCAACGCTAATTGCTCACAACGGGATGCGGATGTCATTAAGAAGGTTGCGTACCTCACGCGGGCAGTGCTGGTGGTCCCAGTGCGCTCTCCATAGTGGCGGGAGTAGCGGAGATGAGCACCCACGCACTTATCAGAGTGAACACCAAGGATACGACAGCAACACCGCGCCACACCCAGTTGACGCCTAACTGTTCACCAAAGATCCATGCACCCAGGAGCACACTGACTATGGGGTCGAGGATGACGATGGTAGCTTGCGAGGATCGCAAGGGGCCCGCGTGTAAAGCCGCCTGTTCAGTGAGTAGACCGGCTATGCCACAAACGATAAAGGCGTAGAACGGCCAACGGGTGAACAAGCCCGCGTATCCATCTCGCGTAATGACGTCAGTGCATTGTTTTATATAGGCCGCCTCGAGGGCCCAGAGAATCGCCGTGGCACTCCCCCACAGTGCCGCGCGTCGCCCTGGTAATCCGCGAAGTGCCGCGAGGATGAGCACCACGACAACTCCCGAACACCAAAAACCCGGCCCAACCCAACGCAACACCTGAGCAGGTGGACCACTGGTGCGAGTAGTGGCGAAAAGGAACAGACCGAGTGAAAAAACCGTCACCACCGAGGCAAGCCACGCCCGTGCCGGCACCAGCTGACCCAGCCACACTCGCCGCAGTGCCAGTGCGAAGACGAGCTCGAAAACTAGCAGTGGCTGGACTAGGGACATGGCCGCAAAGTGTAGGGCCAACGACTGAAACAATAGTGACCCGCCCATAGCCAACCAGCCCACCAACCAGAGCGGATGGTGAAGCAAGAAAACTACGAATCGCCAACCTCGCTCGTGATGTGTGGCCGACATTGAAGCAATATGTTGCGTCGTAACACCAAGTCCATTGGCCAGCGCGGTGAGCAGGGCGCAAATAATTGCGATGGCATCGTGCAGGGCCACGCTTCGAGTCATGGTGTCAGGCTACGTCGGACCTCAATCCATAAGTCGTCAACGTCGAAGCGCGCAACATTCTGAGGCTTGCCCCATGCCGATTAGTCGAAGGTGACTTTCGACAGAGACAAGGACTTCGCCCTCTGAAAACGGAGGCTGCTGAGTAACCACTTGTCCGTCCATTGAAAAATGCACCGATGATGGAGTGAAGGAATGACTCAATCCAATGTACTCAACATTGGCGTTGGACCCATGACAAAGGCGGCTCTCGAGCATTTCAAACAACTACAGGCAACAACTCAACCAGTCGGAATAACGTGCGCATTGGAAGGAGGAGTCCGCACGTGGGCGCAATCTAGAGAACGACTCGAAGTCACACATGAGTTCGTCGAATAGACCACTGTCAAAGAGTGCACTGCGCCTCATCGCGGGAATGTTGCATAGCAGTAAGATTTTTACAATGACTGTGTCCAATCGAAATAGAGCCTCTGCCCGAGGACGGTAGAGCTACCCGAGAAGCCTCCAACGCACTTGTACTTCAACCCCGTTATGGCGCGTCATGCAGCGCAAGGGCGACGCGGGCAGCCGCCCAAAACAAAGATTCCCTTATCGTTTCAGCATGGTCCCAGTGTCGACTATCCCACTCCTCACCCGCCACCATGTCGCCGGCGTAGAGAACGTGAGCTAGGCGCAGGTGGCGATACTGCGCCAGAGCCATCAACGCTGAAGCTTCCATATCGACCATGTGGCAGCCATCGTCGATGCGACGCTGGACCCTGGATCGTGTCTCTCGGAACATGGCGTCGGTCGTCCACACACGCCCGGTGAAATGTTCAATCCCCAGATCGTCGAGAACGTGATGCGCAATTTCAGCACCGAGGCGCTGTGCCCTAATGAATCGCGTAGGTCGTGCGTAGTGAGAACTCGTGCCCTCATCACGTAGTGCACTCTCGACCACCATGACGTGACCCAGGTCAAATCGTGCGTCGAGAGCACCCGCACCACCACAGGCTACGAATGTCGTGATACCCAGAGCGGCCGCTTCCTCGGTGAACCCGACCGCGAGGGGAGAGCCGACCCCGAGGTGCAATACGCACACTCGTCGACTATCGATATCAACCTCATAGACGTGATTTGAACCGATTTCACTTCGTAACGTATAACGCCGAGTCAATAGGCCACGCTCAACGAGACTTCTCAAGAGGTCATTGAAGAAGCAAAGCACCGCAATGGGAGCTACAGGTTGGGGATCGTGCAATAGTTTCGCCTCAATGATTCCAGGTTCGTCGAGGTCATCTTCGAAAATCGCTAAATCGTCGGATTGACGCATGACCGTAGAATACTGGAGTTGCATAAAATTGGATTTTGATGCTCCGCGTAGCGCAACGCCACGACCCACGACAGTGGCCAAGTGGGTTACGTGTAAATGACTCAGTGCAGGCTGAGAACAGTTATCGGTACTTGGTCAACTGTTCACGTGTGAGAACAAGAGTCCATCCGGTTCTTGACCAAGAATTGGCTATAACATCGCGCGATGGCTACACCACTTACGACCTCAAAGTTGCTTCCTTTTGGCAAATACGAAACTTGGTACCAAGTCACCGGAGACCTTTCCTCTGGGCGAACACCTCTTATCGCTCTACACGGCGGACCCGGCGTGGCACACAATTATCTCAAGCCAATGGAGGAACTGGCTCAAGACGGTTGGCCATTAGTGCTGTACGACCAGCTGGGATGCGGTCGATCGACGCACCTGCCGAACGCGCCCAGACATTTCTGGACAATAGAACTTTTCCTTGAAGAACTAAGCGCTCTCCTGGATCACCTGAACATCTCTTCCGATTACCACCTTTTTGGTCAGTCTTGGGGTGGCATGTTGGCCGCGGAGCACGCGGTCCGGTGCCCGCAAGGACTGCAGTCATTAATCTTGTCCAACTCACTCGCGTCCTCGGCCTTGTGGGCACAGGGGGCGAATCGGTTACGCGCACAACTTCCTAAAGATGCCCTCGAGGCACTCGAGAGACACGAAACCAATGGAACGCTTGGAGACCCCGAATACGTCGCCGCAGTCGAGGAGTACTACGCACGTCACGTGTGCCGCGTGCCCTTACCCGACTAGGTGAAGGATTCGTTTGAGCAGATGGCTATGGACCCCACTGTGTACAACACCATGTGGGGACCCAACGAATTCGCACCGGTGGGGTCATTGGCGAATTGGACAATCATCGACCGACTTAGCGCTATTAATGTCCCCACCTTGGTAATCTCTGGCGAATACGACGAGGCCACCACTGAGTGCCAAACCCCATTCGTGGAGAATATTGCCAATGTCCAGCAAGCCATAGTTGCCGGAGGTTCGCACCTTTCCATGGTGGAAGAACCGGAAGCATATTTTTCAGTGATACGCCAGTTCCTTACGG
>JABEUQ010000173.1 GCA_013044265.1 Acidimicrobiaceae bacterium | reverse complement strand
GGTGGGCCAACCTCGTCGAGAGCCCTGCTCCAGTGATTACGTGATCGACCCCGTCCATTCTCCTCTAGAGTCACTATGTTTCACGTGAAACATCAGAATAAAGGGTTTTTACCTGGTGTACCAATCTCGCGAGGAAATCGATCGGGAGTCGCTTTTGTCTTTCTAATGATCTGAAAAGCTGCACCTTTTCTGATACGACCTTCGGAATGTAGACCTAGCTGTCCTAAAGCAGACGGATTCCAGCGATCGACATCGCCTTCAGTTGGTGGTTCAGAAACGATCAAGATGCCGCCAACACTTAAGAATCTGGTTGCGCACTCCGCCGTCACCGCAGGGGGGCCGAAAGAGCGAGCAGTAACAAGGGGGAACTGACCATCGAATACTCTCTCACGAGAAAGCTGCTCGGCTCGACCGTTAATGACCCTAGCGACCCCAGGAACACCGTCCCAGTCCATGACCTCTTGTAGGAAGTTGGTCCTCTTGACCATTGAGTCCAAAAAAGTAGCGGGAACAGCCCAGTGCTCAAAGAGCACCAATCCTGGCAATCCCCCTCCACTACCGAGATCCAGAAATTGACTAGGGGGAACACTGTTGAGATCGTCCCATACTTGGAAGAAGCCGGCTGCATGATCGATTTGTGTTTCGATGGGCATCGGTCCTAAAAAGCCCCGCGCCCTCGATTCCTCGAGGGCGCGGTACAACCACTGAATTGTCACGACTCTAATTATGCCGGAGAAACAACCACGAATCGGCGAGGCTCCTCGCCCTCTGATCGAGTAACCACTGAATCAAGACCCGAAAGTGCGTCGTGGATGGCCTTCCGATCTGCAGCGGACATTGGCTCTAGGGCGCGCTCTTCGCCGCTCTCCACCACTTCTTGTGCAACCTGGTTCGCGAAACGGCCGAGCGCCGCCACTCGACGTTCACGATATTGAGCCACATCGACCAGAATCCGATCAGTACGACCGGGACTCTTCGATTGAACAACCGTACGGGTGACCTCTTGTAAGGCCTGCAGGGTTGTTCCGCGAGGCCCTACAAGCACACCCAGTTCGGTAGGGGGAGTGGCATTAACCGACAACTCGACAGTCTCTTCGTCAATCTCACGGACATTAACCTGAGCAGTGATATTCATCGACGACAGCAAGCCCTCGAGGAAACCCTTACCGATAACACCCTGTTCTGCCAGTGTGATTCCTTCAGCCATGTTGCTCTCCTTTAATGAAACCTTCTCGGACTTCGTTGATGGTCCTTTTGAAACCTGCTTGGGGCGACCTGATTCAGGACGCTCTCGTGTACTTCGGGCTCGTTCCCCATCGTTCGACTTGGGTTTTGGAGCTCTACTCTTGTTATCGCGACCCTCGGGATTTTTAGGTTTATCTTCTCGTCCACCCGAACGGCGTGAGCGCTTAGGGCGAGGTCCAGCTGGTCGCACGCGGGCACGCACGCGGGCCTCACCACGAATTCGACCAAAAAGTCCCGCTTTTGGTTCCTCGAGAACTTCAATTTCTGCATCATCTCGATGAACCCCGAGATGAGCGAGGGCTCGATCGGTGGCCTCGTCGATTGATTTACCGGTGGTTTCAACCCAATCCATTTCTAGCGTTCCTTCCTTTTGCGCTTTGCCTTCGAGCGACTTTGCGCTTGCGGCTTGATAGTTGAAGGTTTCTGATCATCCTTCGTTTCCTTGCTCTGCGCCGCGGCCGGCAACTCCTTTTCGACGGATCTCACACCGTTCTTCTGGGGATTCGAAATACCGGAACGGAACATCAGATCTTGAGTAATAATGCGGATTCCTGTAGAAACAATCATGTACAGCACAACTGCAGCTGGAATTATCAAATAGAAGTATGCGAAAAAAATCGGCGGGAAGCGCTGCATCATCTGTTGTTGAGATGGCATTGGTTGTCCTACTTTGCGGCTGCGATTATTGAGCTGTGCCATTTGGAAATACTGCAGCCCCACCGCCACCGCCACGAAGACAAAGAATGGTACTTGTGCCATGAAAGAACTATGGGCACTGAATGCCTTGAGGTTCAAGTCCATGCCGAATACATTGATTTGACCATGTGAAGCAACCAGGTTGTGATACATCGTTGATGACTGTGGGATGTAACGAGGCTGTGCTACCAGAGTTTTCCCTTGTAGGACAACATTCGCGAGACCTTTAATCACACTGTAAAGAATGAAGAGGAACGGTGCCTGGAGCAGTACTGGAAGGCAACCGCCTAGGGGATTGGCGCCCTCCTCTTTGTACAGCTTCATCATTTCTTCGTTAAGAATCTGGCGATTCTCAGGACCTTTATATTTTTGTTGAAGTTTCTTGATCTCCGGTTGAAGTTTCTGCATTGCCTGCATTGACTTCGTGCTCTTAATGGTGAAGGGGGTGAGTGCCCCCATGATCACAATGGTCAGAAGGACAATCGCAACACCGTAATTGGGAATCAACCCATAAAAGAAAGCAAGAATCCAGCCGAAGAGTTTGAAGATTGGCTGAAAGAGGGAGCCAATGGAGTGAGTGAGGGACTTCATAAAGTACTTGACCTATCTTTCTTAACTACGGGTACGAGGTCTATTCCGTGTGGGCCGAGGGGCCGACACTTTGAGATACGACGTAATGCCAGCCCTAGTCCTCGAATCACACCGTGGACTTCTACTGCTTCGTACGCGTAACTCGAACACGATGGGTAAAACCGACAGGGCGCAATTCGGCCCGCGCGTGCCTTCTGATACCAAGAAATGAGTGAAAGAAGCACTTGTGACGCCCGGGAGAGTTCAGACTGCTCGAGCTCTTGCGAGTGCGACTTGGAGGTGTTGTTGGATTTCGTCATAGGTGAGTTCTCCTGTCCCGTTACCACACTTGATCAGGTATAAACCTGTCTTTGGGGCGGGGGAAAGGCTGTCCATAACTGCCCGGAGGCGCCGGCGAATCCGATTGCGCACAACCGCATTGCCAACCTTACGGCTGATTGCGTAAGCCACGTCGAATGAACCCTGGTTGGAGTGCTCAACGAAAAGAACTCGAAGAGATCCACTCTGTCCACGGCCCGTTGGTGTCGCAAATTCGGCAAATTGCCGTCGGGTACTAACCCGACCGGGCATAGGACGGCTCAGACCGTCAGTTGGCGACGGCCCTTGAGACGGCGAGACTTCAACACAGCACGACCTGCGCGAGTGCTCATCCGGGCGCGGAATCCGTGGGTTTTAGCCCTTTTCCGCTGATTTGGCTGATAGGTACGCTTCACAAAATCCTCTTCTCAAGCTGTGTCAATACGCTTCGCGTTACCCCCTGGGGGTCGCTGGCGCGTTACTGGGGACAATCCTACCCGACAAGTGACCCCGTCCCACTGTGCGAGAGCCTCGTAGCGGTGTAGTGTTACAAACCCAAGTGGGCAGACCAACGAATTTGACAATGGTTTGGTTGTGGATAAAGTCAGTTTTGGTCTGTGGAGGAACGATGCAGAGTATTGATGAGGTGTGGTCTGCTCTACAGGACTCCTTGCGTGGTAACACTTCTGAAGCAATGTGGTCAGCGGGACTTAGTGCACTGCGCCTTGTGGATTACCAAAATGACCAACTCATCATTTCTGCGCCGAATCAAATTCAATTGTTACGAGTTCAACAGCGATACCTACCATTAATTACTGAACAAGCTCAACGGTTATTGGGGCGATCGGTGACCATCTCGTTAACTGTCGGTGAAGGAGATGTTCACGAACCAATGGTCGAGAATGTCCCGATTGAAAACGAAGTAGCTGTACCTCGTGTAACAAGCGCGGATCGACCCCTTCGTCTCGACCCTCGAATGACTTTCGACACTTTTGTTGTTGGCAACTCCAACCAGTTAGCGAGATCTGCTGCGTTTGCAGCTGCTGAAACACCTGGTCGTGCTTACTATCCTCTATTAATGTACGGCAACTCGGGCCTTGGGAAAACACACCTACTTCACGCCATCGGAAATTATGTTCAGGAAAACTATCCCTTCCGTAAAGTGCTGTACGTTTCGACCGAAACATTCCTGAACGATTTCATTCGCGCAATCCAGACGCGGACTCAACTCGCGCTCCACGAGCGTTATCGTGAGGTCGACGTATTGCTGATTGACGACATTCAGTTCATGGAGGCTCGTGGTGAGACCTTCCATGAAGAAATCTTTCACACGTACAACACCCTCCACAGTGAGGGTAAGCAAATTGTGTTGACTTCTGATCGTTCACCTCGCGACCTCGCTGGACTACAAGAACGTTTTCGTAGTCGTTTACTCCAGGGCTTGGTCACCCATATCGACCAACCGGATTTAGAAACCCGCATTGCAATCCTCCGCTCGAAGTCTGAGGCGGAGGGCATCACCCTCCCGAATGATGTCACTGAGTGGATTGCTCACCGCGTTCGCGACAATATTCGTGAGCTCGAAGGATCCATAACGATGCTGCGGGCATTTTCTAACCTTCACCAGGTACCAATCTCTCTCGAGTTGGCTCAACGACACCTGACTGGTTTGGGCCACGAACACGTCGTTCTGAAGCCAGAGACAATTGTTAAGGCAGTCGCAGATTTTTACGGTTTGAGTACCGAGGACGTCCTTGGTTCAAAGCGACTTCGTCCTTTAGTACAAGCTCGCCACGTTGCTATGTATCTCATTCGCGACCTCCTGGATAACTATTCCTACCCGATGATTGCGCGAATTTTTGACGGCCGTAACCACACCACCGTCATCAGCGCCGTAGAAAAAATTAAAGAGCAGATAACAGTGAATGTCGAGTTGTTGAATCAGGTCAACACACTGACTCAACAACTCCAAGGGGAGCTGTAGGGGCTTGTGCAAAAACTGACGACTCTCGTGTTGATATCAGTGGATAACCCGGCGATGAATCCACATAACTCCATAGTTGAATTTAGAGGGTTGAAGAAACTCTCCACACGCCTGTGCAGGAAACCTTCACGTTCATGTCACAATTCATCAGGTATTTCACGTGGTTATCCACAAATCCACAGACCTACTACTACTGAATAACTTTTATATATCCATCCACACGTATCCTCAGTAGCAAAGAAAGGCCGTTCCATGAAGTTCAAATCAGAACGCGATCTGCTGGTTGAAGCACTTAGTGCAGCGAGTCGAGTTGTCGCCACCCGTCTTATCGGCGCTTCGTCGGGGATACTCCTTTCACTGACGGGGAATCAACTGACAGTCACCGGTACCGATTTAGATATCACCGTGCGTACGAACGTTGATGTCATTGGTCTCGAAGATGGGGCGGCGGTCGTTCCAGCTCGGCTCATCGTCGATGCAGTTAGATCACTCGAGGCCGGGGCGGTGACTATCGCGAACCTCGATGAAAACGTCGAAGTCTCACTCGGACGAGCAAAATTCTCACTACGAACATTTTCGGTTATGGATTACCCCAACATTCCACCAGTGTCGGGGGCAACAACGGCCATTACTGCGAACGACCTAGTTCAAGGGCTGAACCAAGTGGTTCGCGCGGCAGCCAATGACGACGCTCGCCCTTTGTTGACAGGAGTACTTTTTACTCATGAAAACAACACCCTGCGTCTTATCGCAACCGACTCGTACCGACTCGCGGTTCGTGATGTACCTGGCGTCGCGGGTATTGGTGGTTCACACGATCTTCTAGTTCCAGCACGAGCTCTACAAGAACTACAACGAGGAGCAGCCTCGCTAGCGGCGGACGCCGAGATCGGGGTAACACTGACTGACGCCGAGATCTGCTTCGTTGTTGGTTCCAGCACGATCTCTTCTCGTCTAATTGACGGAAACTACCCTTCGGTTCTTCAATTGATTCCCGCTAGCTATCCCAATCAACTACGGATCGCCAAAGACACCCTGTTGACGTCACTTAAGAGAGCAAAACTCCTAGCGAAAGACTCAACCTCATCAGTGCGTCTAACAATGAAAGAAAAAACAGTCGAGATTCGAACACAAAGTGTCGACACTGGTGATATTGAAGACAACGTTGATGCTGACTATCAAGGGGAGGAACTTACAATCGCTTTCAACCCATCATTTTTAATAGATGGAATTGAAGCCGTTGTTGGTGATGAGGTCATGTTAGAGATGTCAGACGCCGTGCGGCCCGCAATGGTGCACGGAGTCGAAGACGTTCGTTTCCGGTATCTTCTAATGCCGGTTCGTGTTCAGTAGAGCTGGTTGACCTCGTGGGGCTCCACGAACTCACCCTGCGTAATTTTCGGTCGTTTAAAGAATTTGTTTTTCAACCCGACCGCGACGCAGTCACGGTGCTGTTGTCACCTAATGGCACAGGCAAAACCTCGATACTTGAAGCGGTGTACGCCATAGCAACAGCGAGCTCCTTTCGCACTACTTCAGCGAGTGACATGATTCGTGCGCACCACGACTTAGCCGAGGTACACGGTGTTCTTTTTCAAAGAGAACGGAGGGTGCAAGTCGATTTAACGCTGCACCGTGGTTTGCGTAACACCACTAAAAGAATGCTGGTCAACGGACAACGACCACAATCACGCGCCGCCGTAGCGGAAGTTCTACCCCTCACGGTGTTCACCCCTGAAGGAGTGGACGTCGTACGCCAAGGACCCGACCAACGTCGTACTCTGATCTCTAATTTGTTAACCGATGTATGGCCCCATACCGGAGAAATCATTGAGCGTTATGCCAAGGTTCTCCAACAACGCAACGCCTTCTTACGCGGCCTACAAGGCATAAAACCATCCTTAAGACAACGTGAAGAACTTTTGGTGTGGGACGCCGAGTTCTGTTTGGCAGCTGAAGAACTCATTGGTGAGCGCCAACATTTGCTACAACGACTGTCACCACTGATCACCCACTTCTATCAAGAATTAGCCCACGACAACCTGGCGATCAGCGCAGAATATGAGAAATCTTGGGTGGGGAACCTCGACCAAGCACTCTGGGCGGTGTTGCCGGACGACGTACAACGTGGATACAGCACAATTGGCCCACATCGCGACGACGTCATCCTTCAACTAGACACTCGCGATGCGCGACGCCAGGCCTCACAAGGGGAACAGCGCTCCCTAGCACTTTCAATTCGTCTTGCTGGGCATGAATTGGTGCAGCAAGAACGCATTGTTGCCCCTCTTCTTTTACTGGACGATGTTTTTAGTGAACTCGATCCAGTGCGTAGCGACCGATTGTTACGCCTCCTTCCGGGTGGACAAACCCTAGTCACCACCGCCTCACCACTTCCTAAAGCAATGACACCTGCGGTGATCATTGATCTTACGGTTGAGATATGAGGAAATTCTCCGATCAACCAACCCCCCTCGGCGATGTGTTGCGGACGATGGCGAACCGAGTAAAAAAGGTCGATCTCAACATCATGGAGGAAATCCAAGCCTTGTGGCCATCGCTAGTCGAAGTGGCTGTTGCGCAGTCCTGCCACCCCGAATTTGTTAAAAAACAAGTACTCATTATTAGCGTGCCGTCCGGTGCATTTGCTCAACAAATCAACCTCGAACAAGAGTCAATTTTGGAGGGTCTCTCAGTGCTCGGGGATCGCGCGCCTCGATCACTGAAAACCACCCAGAAACCCTAAAATAATAGGCTTTTTAAGCACCCAGGCAGCTTAAATGTCAGTGGGTAACCAGTAGGATGGAAGCAAGTTTCTTGTAAACACGGTTGCGTCGTGCGCGCCGAAATTTTAACGATTGAAAGGATTACTCCGTGGCTGAAAAGTCCAAGGGGTCATCGAGCTATGGAGCTCGTGACATCACCGTTCTCGAAGGCCTCGAACCAGTCCGAGTTCGACCAGGAATGTACATCGGATCAACTGGTCCCGCAGGTTTGCACCACCTTATTTGGGAGGTTGTTGATAACGCGGTGGACGCAGCGATGGCTGGTTACTGCACACGTATTGACGTGACGATTTTAGCTAACGGCAGTTGTCGCGTCATTGACGATGGTCGCGGTATTCCTGTGGACGAACACCCTCAATACCCAGGAAAGTCTGCAGCTGAAATTGTCCTGACTGTTTTACACGCAGGCGGGAAATTTGGAGGGGAAGGCTACAAAGTATCCGGCGGTCTTCATGGCGTTGGGGTTTCAGTCGTCAACGCATTGTCAGTGAAGCTCGTACTTGAGATTGACCGCAACGGAGAACGACACCAACTTGATTTCGCTGACGGTGGAAAACCACAGGGCAAACTTAGGGTGACCGGACCTGCGCCGCGAGGACGCAATGGGACAACTGTAACCTTCACCCCTGATCCCACCATTTTTGATGATGTGGATTTTCGTGCCCAGACGGTCTTAGAACGACTGCAGATTATGGCGTTCCTAAATAAAGGTCTTGAGATCTATTTCGAAGACCAACGAGTTGGCCGTGAGCACAAGGAAAGCTATAAATACAACGGTGGCATCGTGGACTACGTTCGTCATCTCAACAACACGAAGGAGTCCCTATTTCGTAAGGTCGGCTCCTATGAGCAGTCCGAGGAAGGGCAGGAAGTTGAAGTCGCTTTTCAGTGGAACACTGGATACTACGAAAGTATTCACTCCTTCGCCAATGGCATCTCAACCATTGAAGGCGGAATGCACGAAGAAGGATTTCGTAAAGCAATCACCAATGTTGTGAACCGTTACGCCCGTAAGCGCAATCTTTTGAAGGAGAAAGATGAGAACCTGACCGGGGATGACGTTCGTGAAGGACTGACCGCCATTATCTCAGTTCGCTTGGCTGAACCACAGTTCGAAGGGCAAACAAAGGGCAAGCTGGGCAATGTATCAATTCGTTCACTCGTAGAGCGAGCGACGAACGAAAAGTTGGCCGAGTGGCTCGAAGAAAACCCTAAAGAGGGTGGGCAGATTGTCGCAAAAGCCGTTCAGGCATCTCGGGCACGGATGGCCGCTCGCCAAGCTCGAGATTTAACTCGAAGAAAGAGCGCCCTGGACGGAGCTGGGTTACCTGGCAAACTCGTGGATTGCTCATCGAAAGATCCACGTGAGTGCGAACTCTTTATCGTTGAAGGTAACTCGGCGGGGGGCTCAGCGAAAGATGCGCGCAACCCGAAATACCAGGCAATTCTTCCCATCCGCGGAAAAATCCTAAATGTCGAAAAAGCCCGCACCGACAAGATCCTTAAAAACACTGAAATCCAGGCGCTGATCTCAGCAATTGGCGCAGGTGTCGAAGCAGACTTCGACGTGACCAAAGTGCGCTACGACAAAATTATCCTCCTAGCTGATGCAGACGTCGACGGCAGTCATATTCGAACCTTGCTCCTCACATTCTTTTTCCGTCAAATGACAGAGATGGTGAACAACGGACACGTGTACGTGGCGCAACCACCCCTTTATTCGACCCTCGTGGGTAAAGAGAAGGTCTACTTGCGCGATGATGCGGCGAAAGACGTGTTCTTGCAGGAGAACCCCAATCACAAGAATGACTTTCAGCGGCTCAAAGGTTTGGGCGAGATGGACTTCGACGAGTTGCGCGACACCACCATGGACCCATCTAAGCGAGCCCTGCTACAGATCACAGTGGAGCAAGCAGCTCTCGCTGACGAAGTTTGCTCGATTCTGATGGGTGACGACGTTCCGCAGCGTCGCCACTTCATTCAAACCAATGCAAAAGACGTTCGTTTCCTAGATATCTAGGAGAGAAGGAAATCATGGCTCGATCCAATAGCAACAACACTTCCAACACCGGTGGGGGTGATGAAGTCCTCGGTTACATCGAACCCATCGAGATCAACCTTGAGATGGAGCGCTCCTTCTTGGAGTATTCGATGTCTGTCATCGTGTCACGGGCCCTCCCCGACGCACGCGATGGACTCAAGCCAGTGCACCGTCGAATTCTTTATTCAATGTTCGACCAAGGTCTGCGACCTGACCGACCTCACACCAAGTGTGCGAAGGTTGTTGGAGAAGTCATGGGTACCTATCACCCCCATGGCGATAGCGCCATCTATGACGCACTCGTGCGAATGGTCCAGGATTTTGCCATGCGCCACCCGCTTATCAGTGGCCACGGTAACTTTGGAGGCACTGGTCCAGACGAGGGCGCCGCTGCCATGCGCTACACCGAGTGTCGCCTAGCGCCACTCGCTCTGGAACTCTTGGATTCCATTGACGAAGAGACTGTTGACTTTGAGCCAAACTATGACAACTCCACCCAGCAACCCACCGTACTTCCAGCACGCTTTCCCAACTTATTAGTCAACGGGTCCCAAGGCATTGCGGTGGGAATGGCTACCAAGATTCCACCACATAATCTCGGTGAGACTATCGATGCGGTACTACATCTTTTAGCTCATCCCGAAGCGACCCCCGACGACTTAATGGCCTTTGTGAAGGGGCCCGACTTTCCCACTGGGGCACAAATTTTAGGTCGCCAAGGAATTCTTGACGCTATACGTACAGGACGTGGTTCTATCAAGATGCGAGCGGTCGCTGAGATCGAGGAAACCGCACGGGCTAGTCGTATTGTTGTGACCGAATTTCCCTATGAGGTGTCGGTTGAATCGATCGAGGAAAAGATTCACGACCTGGTAAAGATTGGCGAACTCGACGGTATTTCAGGTGTCCAAAATGACTCTGCAGGACGCAAAGCACGTCTGGTGATCGAGCTCAAACGCGATGCCAACGCCAACGTAGTTTTAAACAAGCTCTACAAGAACACCTCTCTTCAGACCACTTTTGCTGTAAACCAACTGGCGTTAGTCGATGGGGTCCCTCGCACTCTCAACCTGGCTCAAGCACTCGGTCACTACATTGACCACCAAGTTGACGTGGTGACGCGACGTACTCAATTCCGCCTGCGCAAAGCCGAGGCGCGCGCACACATCGTCGAAGGCCTCCTAAAGGCAATCGACATGCTCGATCTCGTGATCGCCACCATTCGTGGTTCAGACGATCGCGGCGCGGCTCGCATTGCCCTCATGGCGAACCCCTTTGATTTTTCAGAGGAGCAGGCTAATCACATCCTGGATATGACGCTGGGTCGTCTGACGCGGCTTGGTCGCTCAGAGCTCGAAGAGGAAATGAACAAACTACGTGAGACGATTGCAGGACTGCAGTCAATCCTCGCGGACGACCAGAAGTTGCGTACGGTGATCGCTGATGAGATTACGGTGATTCGCGATAAGTACGCGACGGCGCGCCTCACGCGAATCGTTAATGATCCAGGTGAACTGGGCATGGAGGATCTCATCGACGATGAGGACGTGGTGATCACCATGACCCAAGCGGGCTACATCAAGTCAGTCTCGGCGGATGCATTTCGCACTCAGGCGAGAGGTGGACGCGGAGTTCAAGGTGCCAAGCTCAAAGAAGAGGACTTCGTTGAACAAATTGTGCACACGACGACCCACGCGTATCTCCTGCTCTTCTCGAATCTCGGAAGGGTATTCCGGTTGCGCGGTCACGAGATTCCCATCAAGGAGCGCACTGCCAAGGGGACGGCAATAGTTAACTTGTTGAATCTTCAGCCCAACGAATCAATTCAAGCAATTGTCACTACCAGTGATTTCCCCGACGATAAGTTTCTAGTCTTCGCGACCGCGAACGGGACAGTGAAGAAGACTCCGTTCTCCGAGTACGACAAATCACGACGCGAAGGTTGGATTGCCATCAAACTACGTGAGGGCGATGAGGTGGTTCGTGTTGTACCAACGAGTGGTGAAGATGACCTGATGGTGGTTACTTTCCGTGGCATGTCCATCCGCTTCAACGAGAGCGAAGTCCGTGAAATGGGACGTGATGCGACCGGCGTACGAGCGATCAAACTACGAGAAGACGACAAGGCGATCTCCCTTGACGTTGTACGCGACGACGCAGATTTGTTTCTCGTGACCGATACCGGATTTGGCAAGCGCGTCAAGACAGAACGTTTCAATCGTCAAGGTCGTGGCGGTCAGGGTGTACGAGCGATCAAGCTCTCGGCGGCGCGAGGTTTCGTAGTGGCTTCGTTCATGGTTCGACTCGATGACGAACTGTTACTTGCCTCGAGTGGTGGTGTGCTCATCCGAACCTCGGCGAGGGAAGTTTCTTCGCAGGGACGTGACGCCACGGGTGTGCGCGTGATGAATCTCGACGAAGGACATTCGGTGGCAACTGCTGCAGTGGTTCCCGCGGGAGAAGAAATCTAAGCTCGCTGCTCGCAACGCCCTGTCCACGCAGTGTGCAGGGCGTTGAGCATTGCGTCAGAACCCTGGGCGCCCGACACACGAAGAGCCCCGTCAAAGATCAAAGTAGGAACACCAGTGATACCAGCCTTGGTGGCCAGATGTTCATCGTGGCGAACTTCTTCGGTGAACTGGTTACTCGAGAGTATATTGTCCGTGCCCACTACTCCTATTTCGAGCGCGAGCATCGAAAGGGTCTGCGGATCGCTGAGTAGGTGCCCCTCGCTAAAGTATGCCCGAAAGAGGCGCTCAAGCATCTCACCTTGTCGTCCTTGGGTTGCGGCGTGAGCAATCACGCGATGAGCGTCGAAGGTATTGGTGGGGCGAGCAGTTTCGAGAGACCACGCCATTCCCATTTGGCAGGCGCTATCGTTCACTCGTTCATTGAGTGCGCTCGCTCGCTCTAGGGGCATGGAGTACTTGACGGCGAGTAACTCGTTGAGCGTGCCGGGATAGGCGTGTGGCGCGTCAAGGTCCAACTCAAAGGCATGATGACGAACGACTACGGACGCAGCGTTCTCAAATTGCTCGAGGGCATCGTGAAACTGACGAAAACCTAGATAGCAAAACGGGCACACGACGTCACTCCAGACGTCGACAAAAATTTCAGAAGCCATTCACCAATCGTGGCACATCCACGATATTTCGGCGGAACACCCCGATGCTTGTGCGTGAGTCAAACGCTAGTGAAATGGTCAATGTGATCAAAGACGTTGGCCTTGTAGGTGTTAACCCGACGACTATGACCAAGTCAGTCCGTTGAGCACAGTGGCGCGCATCTCGAAGGATACCGCTCTGTCGATGCAGACCCCGACGTATTGGTCTAGCGAGAGACATCATTATCTCCGCGACAATCCGGCCACGGGACTTTGCGCAGTTCAGCCTCTCCATTGACCGAGTGGACATCATTCGTAGCTCTCACGTGGTTTCGAGTAGCTGGACTCCTTCGGCGTCATTACCAGGTGAGACCATCGCTGATTCGCAGATACAGGTCAATATTTAGGTGTCGGCGGTCCCGTAGACGTGGTCAAGGGGGCATATCGCGTTCGAGCACACGTCGTTGGTCGGCGCTCAGTCGAGCACCCTGGTGAATAGTGTGCGTCAGAGTCGTATCATTGGAGTTATGAATTCCCACGCTGGCGTGACGCCAACTCGCCAACTCGCTGGGATCTCCGTGGCCGAGTGCGCTAACGCTGACGTACGAAGGGTGTGCGTGAGCGAGCGAGCCCGAATGACGATGGCTATTTTTCATCCTGGTTTGCGAGACGAACTTTCCGCCTGCGCTGAGTCACTGGGACGCTAAATGCTGATAGTCCGAGATTTGGGGATTGAGATTGGCGCACGCCGTATTCTCGAGCCAGTGTCCTTTACGGTGGGCAATGGCGAGAAAGTGGGCCTCGTTGGGCGTAACGGCGCGGGTAAATCGACACTGCTATCAGTGTTGCTGGGCTACACCCCCGAGCACCTGCGTATCACGGGCAACGTGCAACATCAAGGTCGCGTCAGCCACCTC
Organism: Acidimicrobiaceae bacterium; assembly: GCA_013044265.1. Taxonomy (GTDB): domain Bacteria; phylum Actinomycetota; class Acidimicrobiia; order Acidimicrobiales; family RAAP-2; genus RAAP-2. Next base: position 20,343 of record JABEUQ010000173.1, on the reverse strand, counting down.
CCCCAAGAGCCGGTCCCGGGGGGTTTGGGAGTAGAACCTATTGGACTTTCACACGTGCTCTCCGCACGTGGCATCGACCAACTCGACGCCGACATGCAACACGCTCGCCATGAACTCGCGGCTGATCCGACCGAGGAGACCATCGAACGCTTCACCGCGTTGGAAGAAGCCTTTCGTGAACGCGGGGGCTACGAGGCTGAGTCCGAGGTCGCCCGTTTGGCGGCCGGGTTAGGGCTTGCCGAAGACCTGCTGCTCGAGGATCTGAGTTCCCTCTCGGGAGGGCAGCGACGTCGGATTGATTTGATGCGAGTGCTCTATGAGTTGCCCGAGACCATGGTGTTGGACGAACCCACAAACCACCTCGACAAGGCTGCCAAACGCTGGTTATTTGACGAACTTGATCGATTCCGCGGCACGGTGCTGGTGATTAGTCACGACCTTCCGCTCCTTGACAAATCAATCGACCGGGTGCTGGCGTTACGCGACGGCCAATTGCGCGAATACAAGGGGAACTATTCGAAGTTTCTCGAACAAGAAGAGACACGTCGCCTTACTGAAGAAAAAATGGCCATGCACCAGGGCGAGCAGATTGATCGGATGAAAAGCCTCGCGGACTCCATGCGTGGTCAAACCGCGGCGCGAGCACGGCTCGCCAAGGTGCTGGACCGAAAAGTTGAAAAACTTGAGGACAGTCGTGTCGAAGTGACAAAAAAGGAAAAGAAAGTCACCTTTCGTCTTCCCCCACCCCCGCGAAGTGGGGACGTCCCCATGACCGTAGAGAACGTCGGTGTGCGCTACGGGTCGTTGACGGTGTTGAACGACGTGAACTTCATTACTCGCCGTGGCGATCGCATCGTGATTGTCGGAAAGAATGGCGCGGGGAAGTCTTCGCTGCTTCGCTGCCTCGCGGGTACCCAGTCAGCCCAGAGTGGTGTGGTGAAGTTCGGTGCCAACGTGACCGTGGGCTACTTCGCCCAGGAACACGAGCAACTCGATTTCTCCAAGAATGTCTTGGCACACCTCGATAACGCAACGGTTGTCACCGAGGTTCAACGGCGGGCCCTACTGGGTGCATTCGGTCTCAAGGGCTCGGCGGCTCATCAGATGCCGGGCACGTTATCCGGTGGTGAGCGAGCCAAGCTGGCCCTAGCTATCTTGGCCGCCTCGGACGCGAATCTCTTGTTGTTGGACGAACCTACGAACAACTTAGACCCGGCCAGCGTGCTGGCCTTGGGTGAGATGATGGGCCAGTGGACGGGCACGATCGTGGCGGTGAGCCACGAAAGGGAGTTCGTTGAGTCAATGAAGCCAACCCACGCTGTCTTGTTGCCCGAGGAGTATTTTGACTTGTGGCGTGACGACTACATGGACTTGATTGAAAGGCGCTAGGCCGAGGGTTTAAAAGAATTCGATGGTGCCGTTGCACTACCACCGACACAGAGCGTAAGTTTCTCATCGGAACCCTGAGGGGGGAGTATGACGGATCGTCCACAGAGAATCTCCTATTTTCCGCTCGAGAAAATGGATAGCGCCATGATGAACGTGATGGAGCAATGTGCTCGTGAGGGGACTCCACGACCCGAGAGTTCCGCGGTGCGCGCTCATTCACCAGGGGCGTTCTGGGCGTTCGCCGACGCCTGGGACAAGTTGTTTCGCCATGGCGTGGTCGACCACGCCATAAAAGAGTTGTGCCGAGTCTACGTATCACGATCGGTGAAGTGTGAGTATTGCGGCAATCAGCGAAGTCCCACGGCGCAGGCGTCGGGGATTACCGAAGGCAAACTCGACGCCCTAATGAACTTCGAGACGTCAGGGGCTTACTCTGAGCGAGAGCGTGCGGCACTCTCGTACGCCGAGGCCATTACGTGGCGGCTCGACCCCGACGACACTTTCTGGCAAAGAGTGCACGCGAACTTCTCTGAAGAGGAGCTAGTGGAACTCGCATGTTTCATCTCACTAACAATGGGACAGCAGAGTTGGATTCGGCTGTTGAACATCGATCACCATCAAGTAATGGCGGGTAGCGCCGCATCCATGGCTCCAGGACTCGAAACCCCTACCACTCTTACTGCGGCCAGAAACCGTGAGGATTACTGGATCCAGACAAAGCACTAGATCTATTCGATGCCGGTGTACCAGGGCGAAGTCCGCGGAGGGTATGCCAATTGGAACAAACCGTGATTCAGCGAGAGGTTGGGGTTGTAGTACGGATCGCGGGCAATCTCGAGTCCCCAACGATCACGGACCGTCAGAACTTCGTTGATGAAGCGAATGTACTTTTCACCGTGCTGGTCTGAACCTCGCGATACTGATTCGTAGTGCAGCAGTTGGGCCAAGGGGGTGTAGGTGACCTTGTGACCAGCGGCTTGAACCCGTAGGCAGAAATCAATGTCGTTGAAGGCGACCTTGAGGTTTTCATCGAGACCCCCAACGTTTTCCCAGACGTGTCGATGAACCGCCAGACAGGCCGCGGTGACGGCTTGGTACTCCGAGGCCAGCGCGGTGCGACCAAAGTAGCCCATGTCGGCAGCGGGACGAAACTGGCCCACGTGCGACGCGAGACCCTGGGGCCCTAAGAGCACACCGGCGTGTTGAATACGCCCATCGGGGTAGAGCAACTTGGCACCCACGGCACCCACACCGGGTTGCAGGAGTTGGGCAATCATGTGGGTCATCCAGTCACCGTCGATGATCTCGGTGTCGTCATTGAGCAGCAGGAGGATTTCACCTTCGCACGAGGGAACCGCACGGTTGTGCAGTGCTGAGTAATTAAAGGGGCTATCGTCGCGCACGACTTTGATCTTGTCGCTTAGGACGTGGAACATTGCCTGAGTGAAGGGCTTGACTGATCCGTTGTCGATGACCACGACTTCGAAGTTGGGATAAGTGGTCTTGTCGAGCAAGGATTGCAAGCAGTCGCCAAGGTACTTGCCATCTCGTGTCGGTATAAGTACTGAAACCTTTGGGGGGTTCTCGGGTAACGCGTAGACCACGCGATTAAAACCCGAGCCCGGGACGCGCTTGACTTCGCCCTGGACTCCGCGACGAGCCAGAGCGTCGATTACGGCACGACGACCTGCGTCCACAGCCCACGGCTTGGCCTCGGTGGCCAAGGAGGTCGAACCGGCGTGACTACGCCAGTGGTAGAGGACGTGGGGGATATGAATGATGGAGCTGCGATTCACGCTCTCGGTCACGCGTAATACGAGGTCCCAGTCCTGAGAACCATCGAATTCGCTGCGCAGGCCACCGAGACCGTTGACGATGTCGCGGCGAATACTGGTGAGGTGGCTGACGTAGTTCTGTCCGAGCAGTAAGAGCGGATCGAAGTCACTCTTGAAATAAGGGGTGAAGGGCTCGTTCGCTTCGTTGATCTTGTCCTCGTCGGAGTAGATCAGGGCGGCCTGGGGGTGTTCCTGCGCGGCTAAAACGACGTGCAATAAAGCGTGGGGGACCAGGGAGTCGTCATGGTCCATGAAGACGAGCCACTCGCCACTCGCCGCGGCGATAGCAGCATTGGTCGCTGCGGAGATGCCGCCGTTTGTCTCGCGACGGATTAGGCGCACTCGAGAGTCCTTGGCGGCGTACTCCTCAACGATGGAACGCACTTGCGCGTCAGGCGAGCAATCGTCGGCGATAAGAAGCTCAAAGTTCTCGTAGTACTGGTCCAATACCGATTCGATGGCCTCACGAAAGAAGCGATGGTCGGGGTTGTACGACGCCATCACGATGCTCATCAGGGGCTGGGGGTTGATGAGTGCAATTCGTCGTTTGAGGTGGTTGCGTACGTGTTCGTTCTCGAGGCGATACGCCAAGGTCCAGGCGAAGTACGGATTGGCTTCTAGTCGCGGACTCGTTCGGCCCTTACCATTGCCGACGATGGCCACCTTGAGCGAATGCTTCAGGATAAACAAGCCCCGTTTGAACTTAATAACGCGAGGGCTCTGCGGCTTTTCAGCGACAACCTCTAACTCCTCGGAACCAATCGGGGGAACAACTTCTTCCTCGGGTTCGTCCTCGAGTCCCACCAAGAGCAGGCGAGGGTCTACGGGCTGAGGTGGCGCGGGCTCGGGGGCCGGGGCCGGAGGCGGACCCGCGAATTGCGAGGACATGGGTGCACGGTGCAGCACGCGTCGCACCCAGCGCTCGACAACATTAGCGACCTTCAAAGTGAGGACTGCGAGGGGGTAGAAGCGCGAGTCGGTGATCTGACGGAACTGGGCGGCGACAATCTCGTTGTTCGCTGCTTCGAGTTCGTAGATTTTGACAATTTCTCGCAAAACCGTGATTTCGTTGCTGCGGAGCGTGTGCGCCTGGTGGGTCGTCGAGACGGGTTCCGACGAATAAGCATCAGACATCGTCTTCGCCTCTCATTCCTTCATTGGTGACGCCCACGTGGGCAAGAAGTACCTGGTGCATCTTACCGAACTGCGTTCATTCGCCGTTTCGCGCTCGACCCAAGCTATGGCGTCTCGTCGGGACTCGGTGAATGCCACAGCCAGACCATCAGCACACCTGCGAGGGCGGTCGTTGCGAGTGCGTAGACCACAAGGGTAAGAAGTTGTCCAGTGGGCGGCGACCAACCTTGGCTGTGTAGGAAGAAAAATCTTGGGCCGTAGCGACCGACCGCGTAGCGTCGCAAGTTGATGTAGAAACTGTACATATTGGCGAGGCCCAGCACGGCGACAACCCCGATCAGGGTATATCGAGAAATTAACTGCCGAGTGGCGCGGCTAATCCGCTCAACGGCGCGTCGTGCGCGCCGCCTCGGCGGCGCACCCAGTACGGCAACGGCCATGATGACCGCGCCTACAGCTAGGGGCATGCCGTCACGACCCTGCCAGACCACACCCAGGATCTTGGCTTGACGCGTTACCAGACCCAGTGGAATAAGGATTGTGAGCGCGCTGAGCGCTACGACGGTAGTACGTTCACGCCAGTTTCCACGTACGAGTGCAAGGACGAGTGCCCCAATCACGATCGTGTTCCACGACTGGTAGACAATGTTGGGAAGTGGGGTGTCGAGCCAACCCAAGATGCCGATCATTTCGCGTAACCAACCCTGAATGGAAGCAGCAACGATGTGAAGTACCGCCAGCGTGGAATCATTCTTAGGTACCGCGGCTCCCACCGGCAGGATGTTGAGGGTTCCTTGGGTGAAAATCCATAACGCGGCTAGTAGCGCTGCGACGACGACGCCTCCTGCGGCGATCTGCAGATCGCGGCGGCGCTTGAAAAGTTCAAAGAGTTTGCGTGGCCCCGATAGAAAGATCAAGGTCAGTCCCGCGAGAGCGACCCAGAGTGGCGAGAGACCGCGGATGAGCACGTCGATGCACGCTATCGAGGCGAGTAGAACCACGAGTTGGTGCGGCGGATCATCACGCTGCTCGAGGGCGAAAATGGCCACCAGCGTCCACAGACAGATTGACGTCATGATTTCAAATCCGCTGGGATTGACCGACGAGGATAAGAAGTACGCTTCGGGAACCAGAGCGATGTAAATACCGAGGAAGAGCGCGCGTCGCTTGCTCCAGCGCGCAATCGCGTACGCAGCTATGGCCAACATCAGTGCGCCCATCAAAGAGCTGATGAGGCGCATCATATAGATCCCGCTCACCTGGTGAGAGATGTACGTAGCGGTGCCGACGAACAGGTAGTACAGCGGGGGATAGTGGTCGACGTAGATGGAGATGGTCTGGGGGGCTGAACTGGTGGGCCACGGCTTTGAACACGTCGCGGGGATCTGCTCCTTCATCTGCCAACAGATGGGATAGATCGCCGAGTAGTAGAGCGAGGTGGGAACGACGACGTTCTCGTTGACTTTGCTCGGTGGTGTCGTGGCCGAACCCAACTGTCCATGATCGAGGGCGTAGGCGCGCAATAGATGGGCCTGTTCGTCAGGGGACGCTACCAGCGGGCTCGCAAAAGACCAGGAAGCAAGCGAAGCGAACGCGAGCACCAGGATGATGACGAACGCGTTACGGGGTGTAATCAGAACTTTCGAAGAAGCTATCCCCTTCTCTCTCCAGTTCACTGAAACAGCCTACCCGGGTCAATATTCGAGGCAACGGGGAGTCCTTCCAAACCAGCTGGCCTAACTCGGCGGCGGTCGGTTGAGGAGTGCCCTTGGGGTCTGCCGTTAGGCTCCAGCGAAGAGTTTTATCGCAGAAGGATACGCCATGCAACGCGTGAGTTTTCGACGTAATTTCGGGTTGACCGCGCTCCAGTGGCGCGCAGCCTTGGTGAGTTTGACACTGGTGTCGGTCATGGGAGCGCTGACCCTGCCAGTCGTTCCGGCGGGTGCAGTAGGTCGCACTTCCCCGACGGAAAAGTTGATGTGGAGTGCGGGGACCACGCTGGTAAGTGGCAAGGGCGGTGTGGCATCGGTGTCGTGCGCGAGTGCAATTTTTTGCGTTGCTGGTGATCTCTCTGGTGCAGTGAGCACCTACAACGGTAGTAGTTGGACGACACCCGTCGTAGTCGATGCGACGCGGGCAATTACGGCAATCTCGTGTCCCACGGCGACGTTTTGTGTTGCGACGGACCAGGTTGGCAACTACATCGTGTGGAACGGCGCCTCGTGGAGTGCCCCTACCGCCTTCGCCACTCCTCAGGGCCCGATCATGGTGGCGGTGTCGTGTGTTTCGTCGAGCTTCTGCCTCGCGGTGGGGCGCACGGCGAACTTCACCCCGGCTGACTACTACTACTTCAACGGCACCTGGTTTTCCGACACCGTGGCGTTCGCGTCGACTGACGTCGTACCGTTTGATGCGGTGTCGTGTACCGCCAGTTTCATCTGTTTTGCGACCGACCAGGGTGGCGGGGTGATGATGTTCAACTTCAACGCCTCCCCCCCATCTCAATTCACACATCCGCCGCTGCCCACGCCAATTGATCCGGGGGTCAAGAATTTTGTTGGCGCTTCGATTAGTTGCGTCTCGTCGTCGAGTTGTGTGGTGGGCTCGGTCGCCAATCAGGTGAGTACTTTTAATGGCACGAACTGGACGACGCAGGCAGTGTTTGCTCCGAGCACGTTGGGTGTCCTGGTGTCCTGTGCCGTACAGACTTGCCTCGCCAACAACTCCTCGAGTGAAGGAGTGTCCTCGTTGGCACCCTTCAGTACGTGGTCGAGCGTGGGACAACTCAATGCGCCCTCGCAGATCAACGCACTCTCGTGCTTCGCCTCTGGCCTGAGTGTCGCGTGTCTAGCGGTCGATAACGACGGTTTCTCCATTGCCGTCACCTTGGGCGCTGGGGGTGTCCCGTTCTATAGTGAGGCCAGTTCTACATTCGACGCTCCGCACACTCTGACGTCGGTGACCTGCGCCAGTGCGACGTACTGCATTGCGAGCGACGCCGCGGGTGAGATTATGACCTATCGCGCGGGTTCGTGGTCGCCACCACAGTCCGTCACGACGATTCCCCTGGGGATTCGCGAGATCCGTTGCGGTGCTTCGTCGAACCCGTTGCAGTCGCTACATTGTGCGGCGGTCGTGGGCAATTATCTTGCTTTCACTCTCGCCCCCGAGACGGCAAAGTGGACGCCGGTGCCCTCGGCGAGTCCTCCTACTTTCGCCGTCAGTTGTGCTGAGCAGTGTGAATATCTCTCGCCCCAAGGTCGTTCCAGCGGTGTGGTCAAGGGCTACCTTCCCCAGTTGCCGGCGGGGGCGATCGCTACCGATGTCTCGTGCGCGTCGGGTAACGGACCGTGCGTCGCTGTGGATTCCGCGGGTGGTTCCTATCTCTCTTCGAAGGGTCGCTGGGTACTTGGACCGCGAGTGGAGAAACAGGCGACCTTGTGGTCGATCTCGTGTGTTTCCGAGAACTTCTGCGAAGCTGTCGATATAGAAGGTAAAGCCTTTAGTTTTAACGGCACTAAGTGGAGTGCTCCGCAGACGGTGGCCCCATTCGGCCTATATAACGTGAGTTGCGGGGCGACGTATTTTTGTGTGGCGAGTGGTTTGAGCGGTGGCGCGTACGTATTTAACGGGGCGACTTGGTCGTCAACGGCCAGCGTTGGTGGCTCCAATGTGCTGCACGGCCTAGCCTGCGCGAGCGCCACTAGTTGCGTGGGAATCGACGGGTCCCAGGCCTTTCGTATCAGGGTTCCTACTGACCCGACAAAGATCACCCTGCTCGCACCTCTAGTGCGCGAGAACGTGGTGGGTCGCACCATCGTTGGTGCTCTGGTGACGTCGACGAGTGCGCCGCACGGTGAGATCACATTGTCAGCTGGCCTCGGCGCACACGCCCCAAGCTGTGTCGCGACATTAAGGTCCGTTAGTGCGCGAGTGGCGTCAGCGCATTGCACCGTAGGGACCACTCACGTGGGTGAGACGACCATCGTGGCCAATTTTTATGGATCATTTGGTTTCGCCCCCGCACCTATGGCGATTCGCCACGAGATGATCATTGCTAAGTAGTTCCTGGCTACCGCCAACGGGCAACATTGATCTCCTACAGAGGGGTATCACGAGATGTTGTAGAGCGGTGATCGACATTGGTGTGGTGACGAGGACACTTACTCACGGCGGGTGACTAGACCACGGTCTGGGCAGCGGAGAGATTGGTCAAGACCTCACCAGCGATATTCGCCAGTGCCTCGACCTGTGCGGGGCTGAGTTGGTCGAAGAAATAGCGTTGAACGTCACCTACGTGAGCGGGTGCAGCGTTCTCTAGAGTCGTGCGACCGGAGTCACTGAGCATGACGAAGATGCCACGTTGGTCGCTGGGGCAAGGTGACTTAGTGAGAAGGCCCCGCTCGCACATGCGCGTGATGTGATGGGAAAGGCGACTTTTCTCCCAGCCGAGTTCGTCACTGAGCTCAACCACGCGGCGTCGCCCGTCGGGCTGGTCCGAGAGGGTAGCGAGTACGAGGTAGTCCTGATAGGAGAGTCCGTACTCGGCGAGCCCCCGACTCAGTCGGGCCTGAAGCTGCAGTTGCATGAGGGAAAGATCTTTCCATGCGCGGAGTTGTTCGGGGGAGAGCCAACGCGGCGTTGAGGTCATGGGTTCAGCCTACCTAGTTCTGGTTGATATTTCATCTAGTTGCTCTATACTGGTAGACGTGTCAACTACCCCGGGAGGTCTCATGTCAACGATGCCCGCTGCCTTCGTCGGTCACGGAAGTCCGATGAACACCCTCGAGTACAACCGTTACACCGACGCCTGGTCGACATTCGCAAATTCCTTTGAGAAGCCCGCGGCTATTTTGGCCATTTCGGCGCACTGGTACATCAACGCCACTGCAGTGACGTCGATGGCCCGGCCGCGCGTTATCCACGACTTCTACGGCTTTGCTCAGGAGCTCTTCGATTTCGACTACCCCGTCCTCGGTGACCAACTGCTCGCCCAGCACGTGGCTGACCTCGTTGATCCGACATGGGTGGGACTCGACGATGAGACGTGGGGGATTGACCACGGCACCTGGTCAATCCTCGCGCACATGTACCCCGATGCCGATGTCCCAGTGGTGCAACTCGCCATCGACGCTTCCAAACCCTTGGAGTACCACATCGACCTTGGAGCGCGACTCGCACCCTTGCGCGACGAGGGGGTGCTGATACTAGGGAGCGGCAACGTAGTGCACAATTTGCGCGCCATCGAGTGGCGCGCCGAAAATCAAGGTTTTGAATGGGCGCAGCGCTTTGACGACGACACTCGCTCAGTGCTTATGAGTGACCCCAGTCAACTCGGCCAGCTCACTCAGAGCGACGACTACCGCCTGGCCGTTCCGACGCCGGACCACTTCTTGCCGCTGGCGTACCTTGCGGGATTGGCGTCAGTGGGTGCTACGAGCCCATCGACGTTTGCTGAGGGGTGCACAATGGGTTCGCTGTCGATGACTTCGTACGCAATTTGAGGACGGGGGTCTAGAGCCCCGACCGCTGACGAATACTGCGGGCGAGGGCGGAGTTATCGTCGTCACCATGACCCTGAGCGATGAGTTCGTCCTCGAACTCTGACGCCAGTGTGGCGACTGGCAGTTGGGCACCGGTTTGGTGGGCCAGTTCTAGCGCGATGGCGAGGTCCTTGCGGTGTAGTGAGATTTTAAAGCCCAACGGATACTCGTCGTCGATCATGCGGCCGCTGCGATTTGTCAAAATCCACGAACCCGCAGCTCCGCCAGAAAGTGCCGCCACGACCTTGTCCACGTCGAGTCCCGCACTCAGGCCCAGCGCGATACCCTCGGCCACGCCCAGATAAGTGCCTGCCAAGATGACTTGGTTGATGGCCTTGGTCCACTGACCAGCGCCTAACTCGCCGACGTGAGTGATGAGCGAGCCCATGGCCCCCAAGACGGGCCGAGCCCGCTCCACGTCCTCCTCGGTTCCCCCGACCATGATCGACAGTGTCCCCTTGAGGGCCCCTTCCGATCCTCCCGAGACGGGCGCGTCGACCCAGCGCACGTTGTGCGGTGCGAGACGCGTGGCGAACTCGCGCGTGGCGAGTGGGGAGATACTCGAGCAATCGATGACCAGTGTTCCTTCTCGAAAGCCGGCGACGAGGCCGTTTTCGTCGAAGAGGACTTCTTCCACCTGAGGCGAATCGGTCACGCACACGACGACGATGTCACTTTCGGCGGCAACCTCGGCGGGTGTTGAACCACGGTGTGCTCCCAGGTCGACGACGGCGGCATCGCGACCAGGAGTCCGATTCCATACTGTGAGATCGAAGCCCGCTCGAGCCAGGTTGGCGGCCATGGAAGCACCCATGGTCCCCAATCCAATGAAGCCCACACGTGGTGACGTTCCAACGATTTCGTTGCTCATAGGTTCTCATGTTCACTCGTGGTGGTGACCACCTGGATCGGACCGAGTCACTCTAGTGTTCGTTGGGCCAGGATTATCGTTCATGGATGAGCGTTGCCCTCGGCGCATGATTGGATATCCAGAGTGATCGACTCCTATCGACGTCATCTCGCGTTGTTGGTGGCGTCGTGTTACTTCATGGAGAATCTCGACGGCACGATTGTCACGACGGCGGCGCCAAAGCTGCGAGCGGCATTAGGAGTCTCTTCAACGGCCATTGGCCTGTTGATATCGACGTACTTGATTACTTTCGCAGTCGTCATTCCCGTGGGTAACTGGTTGATGTCGCGACTCGGCGAGCGCCGTCTGTTTCTTTCGGCAATTGCGATGTTCACTCTGGCCTCGTTACTCTGCGCCCTGAGTCACAATTTGAGCGAACTGGTGGCGGCGCGTGCGCTCCAGGGTGTGGGGGCGGCCCTTATGGTCCCCGTCGGACGCGTCGTGGTGTTGGCCAACTCCGACAAGACCGACATTATGCGCTTGGTGGCCTACATCGTCTGGCCGAGTCTGTTAGCTCCGGCGATTGCCCCCTTGGTGGGTGGAGTCATCGTCACCTTTGGAAGTTGGCGTTGGTTGTTCTTGCCCAATGTGCCACTGGGCGTCGTAGCGTTTCTCGTGGGTTCGTTGATCATGAAGCCGTCGACTCGGGGACATTCTCGAGTCTCTGGTCTTGATTGGCGCGGGATGATTTTGACCGGGATTGGATTGGGTGGTCTGGTGTATTCCGCCTTCGTAGCGGGCAATCTCACGTCGTCGTGGACTCGCGTGTGCTTCGATTTGTTGTTGTCGCTGACGGTACTTGCTGTCGCCACGGTATATCTACGCCGGCGCCACGAGCCGTTTCTCGACGTCTCAATCTTTCGCGTGACGACTTTTACACAGTCGTTGCGCGGCATCGTTCCCTTCACCGTGGTGGTGGGATCTGTCCCCTTGTTATTGCCCCTCATGTTTGAGGACCAATTCGGCTGGAGTCCGATCAAGTCGGGCACTATTGTCCTGTTCGTTTTCATCGGCAACGTGGTGGCCAAGCCCTCGACGACCACGTTGCTTAATCGATGGGGCTATCGTCGCGTGCTACTCGTCGCGACATCGGCGGTGGTCGCCACGATGCTGGCCTTCGCCCTAATTGACGCTGGTACGCCCATCACACTCATCGCGTTGGTGGCGTTCATCAATGGCGTGGTGCGTTCAATTGGTTACACCGGCTTTTTGACCTTGGTCTATAGCGACGTGGTAGAAGAAGACATGGCTCACGGTACGACGCTCGCCGCTACCGTGCAACAGGTGGCGACCGGTTTCGCCGCCTCGGCAGGTGTGGTGGCGCTGCGAATTGGCAGTTCCTTCAATCACACCAACGCACTGAACGCACAGAGTGCGTACCGCGTCGCCTTCATCCTCCTTGCAGTGCTTGGTTTGGCGGCGACGATCAATGCGTTTCTAATGGATCGGAGTGCGGGTGACGCCCTTCGAACGGTTCGCGTAGCGAAGGGCTAACCCTCGGTCAGAGTGCCACCAGGGACCATTGCCAACTCGGCGTGATTGAGATGCTGCTCGTGGTCGGGGGTGGTGCTCGGAATAAAGATTGCCGCAACGACCGCTAGCACGGCGCAGACGCCGAGGAAGATGAATCCGTAGGTATACCCTGATTCGGCGGGTGCCCCCGAGACCAGCATCTTGGAAGTGACGATGCTCGACATGACGCCCGCTCCGACAGCGCCACCAATGGTACGAATGTTGGCGTTCATACCGCTGGCCACCCCGGTTTGGTTCGCGGGCACGGCTCGCACGATGAGGTTCGACATCGCCGAGAAGGCGAGGCCGAGGCCAATGCCGAGCAGTGAACTGGCGAGGTAGATTTCCCAGGCCGCTGAGTGTGCCAGGGCGAGCATGAAGTAACCCGCGCCCGATATCGCCGAGCCAACGACGACCGCCGTTTTGGATCCGAAGCGCTCGGCGATCCTGCCCGAATACAAACCGACGAAGAACATACCCAGGGAGAGAGGAATGAGGAACAATCCTGACGCCGTGGTGCTCGCGGTGAAACCGTAGCCCAGCGCTCGCGGGGTCTGAACAAATTCGGGAAGGAAGGCGAAGACCGAGTACATCCCGATTCCGAACAGGAAAGCCACCAGGTTGTTGGTCCACACCGCGGGGACTCGCATCATCTTCATGTCGACGACCGGGTCGTTGACCCGCAGCTCCACCACCACCCACACGATCAGCAAGACAAGGCCGAGTGCCCCGGTGCTGAGCGTCTTGGTCGAGAACCATCCCCAGGTTGGTGCCTCTGAGACGGCAAGCAACAACGCGACGAGCCAGGCGGACAATAAGAGTGCCGCCGAGTAGGAGATGCGTCCCGGTGAGCGCTCCGGTGATTCAGGAACCAGTAAGTAGGTGAGTACGGCGGCGATCAAAGTCATCGCCAACGGGATCCAGAACAGCCAGTGCAGTCCTAATTTCTCCAGAATTGGCCCTGCGATAATCAGTCCTACACCACCACCCACCGCAGTCATGGCGGCGATGGCCCCAATTGCTGTCGCCAATTTTTCGTGGGGAAACTCGTCGCGAATAATGCCAAAGGCGAGGGGGATTACCCCACCACCGATTCCCTGCACCGCTCGTCCAATGATCAGAACGGTCACGTTTGTCGCGAGTGCGGCGATGAGCGAGCCCAACGAAAGAGCGACCAGCGTGGCAACCATGACGTGTTCCTTGCCCAAGATGTCCCCCACGCGTCCCATGACCGGAGTGAAGATCGACGCCGATAACAGGTACGCCGTCACGACCCAAGTGACCGTGTTCTGCGTGGTGTGCATGGTGCTTTGAATTGTCGTGAGAGCTGGAATCACGAGCGACTGCAGTAGTGCGTATGCTGAGACACCGAGAACAAGCACCCCGAACGTGACCTTGTAGTTTGCGCGCTCGAGAGTTACGGTCACGACACTTCCTTGCTCAGTAGGGTTATGGTGATGCGCCAATGTGATTCTTTATTTATTGAAACCGCCATCGAATTACGCAGAGTAATCAAGTAAAAGACTGCAACATTCACCCGACAGGATTGAAGTCAAGGCGAATCGCAGACGATGCCCTAGCTCCTAACTTTAACGGCGAACCGCTTTATCTGATCGAGGACTGTTCCGGGATGAAAAGAAGTCATGTGGAAATACGACGTATTGGAATCTGGTTTACGCTCGAATACGTAGCCCACCGTGCGCGTACCCGTAAGTCAGAATTATCGCGGCGGGGGGCGACGCCGACCCTGTGAATTTGAGTGCGGGGGGTACTGCTTTGACGAGTTTTACCTGCCTATAGACATCATGGCGCCGCGCGATTGCGGCCGTTGAACAGACGTTCGAGTTGAAAGAGAGTGAGAGGTCCATTGCAGTGGGGATGGGTATTGTTACGTTCCGCGACACCTCGCTCTGTTGTGCGCTTGGGTGAGCGGAGCTCGTGACGTATTTTTGTTTCTCCGCGCACGTCGAAGCGGGGCAATCGAGCTACTGAGAACGACTTAACACAGCACCGCGGTGCATTTAGCCTTCCCTTACATTGTTTTTATTCGCCGTTGCGGTCGGACGAATAAATTGTCTGTCTCCACACTTTTCGGTGCGGAGGGGAGGCCCTCGACAATGTATTCGACAGCGCTTCCCTCCACGGCCGTCTCGCTATCCAGTCGCTACCCAGTGAGGGGGCAATTTTCAATGGAGTCTTCGCGGTGATGGCCCGCCGTGAAGTACGCAGGCGTCAGCGTCGGCGTCGGCGAGTGATCACACTCGGCATTCTTCTCGTGGCTGCCCTGGTGGGGATGATTCTCGTGACGCAGAGCAACTCGATCTTTTCGACTCTCACCATGCCGACAGTGAGCGCGAAGGTCTCTGGAGCCACCGTGTCTGCGCAGACGCGCGCACGGATTGTGAGTCTTGCTCTAGGACAGGTGGGCTACTCCACGAACCCGTCGAATACGTATTGCAACAAGTTCAGCGCCTACTGGATTGCGGGGACGAGCGATTGTGGTAATGCCAATCGCGACGAACAGTGGTGCGCCGACTTTGCGGCGTGGGCGTGGCGACTGGCTGGCGTACCAGTCGTGTATCAATTCATCAACGGTGACCTCAACTCGTCCTCAGCGAGTTTTTACGAGTGGGGAGTGCGTCATCACACCTGGCACCCGCTGGGTTCGGGCTACATTCCTCAACCTGGTGACGTGGCGGTCTATGGTCTCGATGCCGCGGCATTGGTGGCGCAGCACGTGGCGGTTGTCGTGAGCTACACGCCTGGTTCCAGTGGTCCCAACGCGGTGAATGGTGATGGTAGCCACACTGGGTTTAGCCGAGTCGAATACAAGGTCAATGAATATAACGCTGACGCGGCGGGCACGGGCACGGCGGTCCTCGCGGGCTACGTCTCGCCCAACGCTTGATACGGAAAACGAGGAATCAACCATGACGAGCCGCTCAACATCGACGCCGCGAGTGTCACCGCCTTCGGGTGGTGTGGACGGCAACGAGCGACTGACCTCGTTAGTAGCGGCGGTCTTGTTGTTGTTGTTGTTTTTGGTGGGCCTCACCGTGCCGGTGGCCAACGTGCAGACCCGTCTGCACGTCTTCTTCGGGGTCGTGGTGATCCCGCCGGTGCTACTCAAAGTAGCCAGTACTTCGTGGCGCATGATGAAGTATTACACCGGCAGCTTCGCGTATCGACGCAAAGGTCCGCCGATGCCTCTGCTGCGCTTGCTCGGTCCGGTGCTCGTGGTGTTGACACTGGTGTTGTTATTCTCCGGGGTGGGGTTAGTGATCGGAGCTCCTCGGTCAATGCGCTTTGAGCTCTCGCAGATACATCGTGCTTCATTCCTCCTGTGGTTCGTGGTGACGGCGATACACGTGTTGGCCCACCTCCAGGAGACAATGAGAGTTGCGCCACGAGATTTTCTGCGCGGGGCGCGTCGGCGAGTTCGCGGTTCGGCGATACGGTCATGGACCACATTGGCGAGCGTCGCAGTGGGCATCGTTTGTGGTTGGGCCATCTTGCCCTACGTCAGCAATGTCACGATCTTTAGTCACTAAAACAGTTGCGCTATTCGCAGCGCGGGCCCAGTGAGCGTCAGACGAACTCCTGGTACGGGTTTGGTGAATGTCTTCAATAAAAAGTGTACGCAACTCAAACGTGACGTTGAAAGGTGCGTGGATTCGCACGTCGTCATTGGGTCGACACATAAACGTCATAAATTGTCAGGCGTCTTAGACTAAGCCGAGAATCGGCTGGAGTACTTGGTCACGAATCTAAAGTGGATTGAAGAGTCGGTAATCTCACCACTCGTTCGGAGGAATCATGCTCACAGTTCTTTCCCCTCTACGCCGCGCGGCTACGGTCCTTTCGGTCGTAGCCCTCGGCGCCCTGTCCGTGATCGGATTGCATTCGCCAGCTGGGGCGACCGTCCCCGCGCCCGCTCACTGGTCCCAAGTACCAACGGGTAACCTCGGACCTTCAGCGAGGTACGACGGTTCTATGGTCTACGACGCTGCTACGAACACCACGCTCTACTTCGGAGGTTTTAACGGCGCCGTGCTCGGCGAGACGTGGTCGTGGAACGGCAATGTGTGGTCTAAGTTGACGCCGACCACGAGTCCGGTCGCGCTGCGCGCCGCCAGCATGGTCTACGACGCGGCCACCCATAACGTCGTGCTCTTTGGCGGACTCAGCGCCACGGGTCCGGTCGCAGATACTTGGACGTGGGACGGGACCAACTGGACGAAGCTATCGGTCTCGGGACCCGCAGCACGTTCGGGTGCGGCCATGGTCTACGACGCGACCACTAACAACGTGGTCCTTTTCGGGGGTAGCGGAACGAATGGTTTCTTCTCTGATACGTGGTTCTGGAATGGGACGACCTGGACGTCGGCGACACTGAGTACCCCATTGCCGGCTCCGCGCTCGGGCGCCAGCATGGCGTACGACGGACAAACCCATAACGTCGTCCTCTACGGAGGATTGGGCGTCGCCGGTCCGATCTCCAATACCTGGACGTGGGACGGATCCAATTGGACCTCGCAACTCGCGGTGAGTCCATCGGCTCGTTATGGAGCCTCGATGTTCTACGACGCCAACATGGGTAATGTCGTCCTCTTTGGGGGAAGTGACACGGCGAATGCCAACTTCGAGATGTGGAACTGGAATGGATCGTCGTGGAGCGCGCTGTTGTCATCCACTGCCCCCTCGGGGCGCTACTTGTCGGCCGTGGCCTACAACACGACCACCAACAGCGCTCTTCTCTTTGGTGGTTACAACGGAACGAACGCACTGTCGGACACGTGGAATTTTGTGGAGACACCGAGCGCGCCGATGAATGTTCAAGCTACTTCGAACGCCAATACCCAGTCGGTGGTGACCTGGAATGTTCCCGCGGGTAACGGGGGCACGGTGATTTACGAGTACACCGTGGTGGCCACGGATATGACGATGGCGAGCCGTGGCGGTCAGACGTGCAACACCGCGGGCACCACGATGGTGACCGTGTCAAGTACCGTGCCGGTCCCCACGACGTGCACCGTGACCGGACTCACCAATGGTGACCTGTACCGCTTTGCGGTTGCCGCGGTGAGTCTCGTGGGCACGGGTCCATCCAGTTTGTCGAACTTGGTGCGTCCCGCGACGGCCCCATCAGCACCCATGATTCTCAAGGTCGTACCGGGTGCCGGCACTGCGGCGGGCACGGCGTGGGTCTACTGGAGCGTTCCGACACTCAACGGTGGTACCCCAGTAGGTAGTTACCGCGTGATCACTTCGCCCGGTGGTGCGTTCTGTCACGTTCCGTTGTCGATGACGAGTTGTCGTATCGTTGGTCTTCAAAATGGTGGTACCTATACATTTGCGGTGAACGCGACCAATGCCGCGGGCACGAGTGTCATGTCAGCACCCTCGGCCCCGGTCCACTTGACGGGCAGTAGTGCACCCGTTGGACGTCGGATCACGTTGCCGAGCGCTCCCCTCATCATTTCCAAGAGTGTGTCGGGCACGTACATTTCTATTCGCTGGAATCCGCCGACCTCCAATGGCGGTGTGCGACTGAGTGGCTACGACATTTATGTAGGAACATCACCTAATGGTGCAGCGTCTCGCCCTCTCGTTTCAGTTCCGTTCACTCAATTCGCCTATACGTTCTTGGCAGTGAAGGGTCAGCCGGCGTACGTGATTGTGCGCGCGGTGAATTCGGCTGGAATCGGACCATTCTCTAATCAAGTGGCCGCCGTCGCTAGATAGTTTTCAATCACAGGTTCAGTTGGCAGTTTGTGTGAGAGGCCGTCGCCTCTTGCGCCGATGAACTGTCAACTGCGCCTGTTGAGTTGACGGGTGCACGCGAGTTTCGCCGTCGATGCGGTACTTCGCCAGCGAGAGGTCGCCCTCACTCATTGATGCCGACGGCTTCGCTCCACGCAGAGTTGTTCCTTCATGAGTGGGGTGGGCGAACACTATCGCCTCGACGCCGCTTCGGAGTTCCACATCGTGACGCCCGCTACTCTTTGGCCGCTGAGCGACTCTAACTTCGAAGACGAAGAAAAGGTCAGAACAACATTCCTTGACCTGATCGGACACGACGACGGTGATGACTACGTCAAGGCCACTCGACGACCAGTACCCTTCGTATATGCCTACTCACTTTGAACGACACCGTTCGGAACGCTCTGGTTGGCTCAGGGCCTCCGTGCTGGGCGCCGATGACGGTCTCGTCTCCACTGCGGCACTGCTGGTTGGTGTGGCCGCATCTGGATCGAGTCGCGGTGCCATCCTCACGGCCGGTGTGGCCGCGCTGAGTGCTGGAGCCATGGCCATGGCCATTGGAGAGTATGTCTCAGTGAGCGCCCAAGCCGATACCGAGTCTGGCGATCGGCGGCGTGAGCAGGAGGAGCTCGATGTGGATCCGCAGGGGGAACTACTTGAACTGGCCGCGATCTACGAAGGACGTGGGCTGCCGTCAGCTCTGGCTCTCGAGGTCGCCACTATCCTGCAAGAACAGGACCCGCTAGGCGCACATCTTCGCGATGAGTTGGGTCATACGCAAGCAAGTGCGGCGCGACCGATGCAGGCGGCCCTCGCATCTGCGAGCAGTTTTGCTGTCGGTGCCAGCATTCCGCTTCTCGCCGCCGCACTCAGTCCCGCGGGCCCGCGCACCGTCATCATCGCTATCGTCACTCTGGTGTCATTGTGTTTACTGGGTGTCGTTGGTGCGGCTCTCGGCAGTGCTTCTCGCATCCGTGGTGCACTACGCGTCGGCGTGGGCGGAGTCCTGGCTCTCGCCGTGACGTATGGTATCGGGGCGTTTTTCGGTACTGCCACGTGACTTCGGAGTCGAAGCAGCACTAGTAGCGACGTAGTCTCGGGTTCGCCAGTGTCGATCGAGTTGTAGCAAGACATTTGTGAGTTATCCACGCAGACCAGGTCTGACAACAATGGGCCCGTCACATCCTCGCGTACCTAGTGGTTTGTGATATCCGACGAAAGAGCGCTTGTCGTGTCTCGGGCAAATTTGTTGCAGCGCACGGTACATTGTCTGTGGTTGGGTCTAGACGTTGCGCCTTTCGTAGTTCCGCTTCTCGATATGCGAACGAAAGAAGGCAGCAGATGAAAATCATGTTCATTGACCCCAAGGGTCATCGGAAATTTCGATCGGTGTTGGGGTCGGCTGTGACGCTCGGTGCGGTGTCAGCGTTGCTGGCAACTGGCCTGACGTTCGTTGCCAGTTCCTCCGCTTCGGCGGCGACAACGGTATCCTCATCGCGACAGGCATCCTCGACGGGTTATGGTGCGACGTATTCCACGACGAATACTCTTCACTCCGGCGTAGTTCCAGTAGCCACCACGTCTGCCACCACCGGTGGTGGTCTGCGTAGTCCGCTGGTTACCTTGGTTGCCCAGGCCACTCTCACTCTCACGTCCATTAGTGGCACGGTTGGCACCGCACTCACCCTCACCGCCAGTGGCGGCTCGGGCTCGGGTGCCGTGACCTACGGCGTCACGAATACTGGGACGGCGGCTTGTTCTATCAATGGTGTCGCATTGAACGCGACGCGGTCGGGTACGTGTACCGTCACCGTCACCAAGGCCGCGGACGCTACGTATTTAGCAGCCAGTTCGCCGGCCACCACCGTCACCTTCGTTCCGGCGACCCTTAAGGTCCAAGCCGCATTCGTGCTCACATCCACCAGTGGCTTCCTCGGAACGCCACTCACTCTCACCGCCAGTGGCGGCTCGGGCTCGGGTGCCGTGACCTACGGCGTCACGAATACTGGGACGGCGGCATGTTGGATTAGTTCGAACAAGTTGAACGCGACGCGGTCGGGTACGTGTACCGTCACCGTCACCAAGGCCGCGGACGCTACGTATTTAGCAACCAGTTCGCCGGCCACCACCGTCACCTTCGGACCGGCCATTCTCAAAATTCAAGCGGTTCTCACCCTCACGAGTAGGAGTGGCACCCTCGGAACGCCGCTCACCCTCACCGCCAGTGGCGGCTCGGGCTCGGGTGCCGTGACCTACG
>JABEUQ010000172.1 GCA_013044265.1 Acidimicrobiaceae bacterium | reverse complement strand
GGATGGGTGGCCAGTATTACTGCGGCTGTAGCTCAGCGGATTAGAGCATCGGTCTACGGAACCGAGGGTCGGGGGTTCGAATCCCTCCAGCCGCACCAAAAAATCCGGTAATTAAAGGGTTTTGGAGTAGTGACTTGCTTATCCGTCCCAGTGATGGGAATGTAATGGGAATGAAATCCATTCGAAATCAAGGTTGACGTAAGTGCGCGGTCACCTTGAGGCTCGGGGAAGTGGAACCTGGAGAGCAAAAGTCTTCCTCGGTCAGGATGCCAGCGGTCGCCAGCGCTACCTGACCAGGACAATTCACGGGACCAAGCGAGAAGCTGACGCGCAGCTTCGCGAGTTGATGTTGGAAGCCGGACTCGCTCACGGAACTTCACAGGCAACCATGGACGATCTCGCGGCGAAATGGCTCGAAATGGCTGCAGAAACACTCTCGCCGTCGACACTTCGAGAGTACCGTCGACTCTTGGAAAAGATCATCCTTCCCCAGTTCGGGAGTATGAAGGTTCGCGCCATTCGCCCCAGTGATCTGGACAGCTTCTATGCCAGACTTCGCCGGCGTGGCGTAAGCGGTCGTCCTCTCAGTGGCCAGAGCGTGCACCACGTGCACGCTCTGATTCGCCGGCTGCTCAATCAAGCGCTCAAGTGGGGCTGGATCATGGTCAACCCGGCTATCAATGCTTCACCACCCCGGGTGAGTCGTCCCGAACTCGAAATCCCTAACGTTGAAGTTGTTAGGCAAATAATTGATTTCGCCGAAGAGCGAAATCCAGACATTGCGTGCTTCTTGCGACTGGCCGCTGTCACAGGGGCTCGGCGCGGAGAGCTCTGCGCCGTTCGCTGGCGAGATTTTGACAAACTCGGAATGCTTTCAATTAAGCATTCAATCGTTGATGGAAACAACAATGAATTGATTGAGAAGGGAACCAAGACTCACGCATCTCGCAAGGTTTCGATCGATCCAATGACCATGGCCGTGGTTGACGCTCAACGAGAGCGTTGCGAAGAGCGGTCGAAAGAATGCGGTAGCAAATTTTCGCGTAACAACTTCGTGTTTGCCGGAACTCTCGACGGCTCATTACCTTGGCGGCCCCATCGGGTGACCCTGGCTTTCGGACGCCTTTGCAGAGAGTTGGGCATTGAGGGTGTTCGGTTACACGACCTGCGACACTTCACCGCAACGCAGATGCTCGCTGCTGGCGTTCCCGTGAAAACAGTTGCCGGCAGATTGGGCCACGCTAATGCTGCGACCACACTTAATGTCTACGCTCACGCCTTGGAATCGTCAGACATTGATGCGGCCCACTTGCTTGGTCGTATCTTGAATGATCAAGGAAAATTGTGATGCTGCGGCGTAGTTTCAAGTTCAACGCGTCTCGGTGGCACAAGCTTGGGAAGCTGAAGACCGGTCGTTTGGAGTTCCTTCAAATTTCCTGATTGACGTTGGTTTTTCGGAACTCAAATGAAAGGTTTCTTTGGCGCAGGCGCTTCATGGGCGCTAAAGGCAGGGACTATCCCGGCACACAAGCCCCGCAGTTTTGAGTGAAACCGCAGTTACGGCATTGATACGCGTATCCAGGGACATCGATTACGAGGACAGGCGTCGGTCAATGCAAGGCTAGAGGAGGTCGTCGAAGTCATCCCGATTGCTTCCGCTTGCTTCAATGACGTCTCCCAACTCAGTCTTAGCCAAAACGCGGGCCTCCCTGTATGAAATGCCTTGGTCGTTTGCAAGCTTTCCGAAGATATCTTTCGCATCTAATATGTTGTCGGTACCCAAGGTTGGCTTTGGCAGGAGTATCACAGTTCCACTCCTCCCTCTTGAGTCGTCATTCTCGAATCGTTTGCGAATTTCGGGTAAGTAGGCGATGAGCTGACCCCATTCTGTTATGGGGTCCTCGATTGGTCTCTTCCAAGTGATGACCGAAAATCCGGGGAGCTTTGAGAGCACGTACATTTCGACGAGTTGAGTTCTTTGCGCCAGATCGCGTGTAACAAGTGCATCGAAATTGTTATGGTGTGCCGTCCAGTACAGCATCCAGTCCGGAGTGCTCGTCATCGACAGCGTGGGGTTGAAGTCCGAAAGGTGAATTACATCGAGTGAACTGTCCACAGAACTCACCTTGAAGCCAGGTGGCTTAGGGAAACCTTGATCAAGAAGTAGACGCAACTTAGGCCGCGATGCCGTCTATTGGACTCTCTCTTCGGAGCCGCCTTTCGAGATCGTTGGCATCGATTACTGACTCACTGGAGAGTCCTGGGAAGAGTTCTACAATTTCGCCAACTTCGAGTCCGCGCTCGTAGCGAAGTGCGTAAATGGAAGCGGTGGGAACTCGGCTCTCCGAGATGCACGGGTCTCCAGCCATGACGAATGGCGAAATTCGCGTATGCATGCTTGGCTCTTGAAGGTCAGGTGCCCATAGGCGTTGATGTTTACTGTTTAGCTCTTCGATTGGGTCAAGGAGGTCAAAAACTCCGAAACAATCTGCGATGTTGTCAAAGGGGAGAATGCTCACCCCGGTCATTCGGTCAGACTGCTCGTCTTGGTAGATCAAAGCGTGGTTATCCGCGTACAAATACTGAATCTCAAAACCCTCGGAGATCCTGGACTTCAGAATCTTCACTTGTTGGGCTGCCGCAACACGTTCCATACCGCCCTGGCGTAGCCAAGCCAGTAGCCGGAGAAATACGAGGTCACGGTATGACCAAGCCTTGGGAGTACCGCCCTGAAAATCAGGAATGTAAATCTCATTCCTAGACCACTCATACAAAGTGCTACTGGGGATCCCAGAAAGTTGCGATGTGCGCGTGACGCCGTATTGGCCGCGTGCTCGACGAAGAGCGATCGTGATGAATTTCTGGTTTTTTGGCGAGTCAGAGTTTGTCACGGGCATCCCAAATCCAACTTAGACGGTTATCTAGACCTTAATTGGTCGAACGTCCTCGCCAGAGAATTCCGGAAGGGAAGCAACCGTCTCCAAATTGAGGTAATTCTTCTGACTCTTCACGTTGTGAGGATAGGACTCAGCAATGTGAACGGGCAGCATGGGGCTACCCCGAAATATGGCTTATGTCTCCTTCGGATTTGCACAGTGCGCAATTGCGTTCACGTGTTCAGGCTACGAGTCAAGCCCTAAGACGTGGGCCGGCGGCTCCAAGAGTTGGCCGTCGGAAAACACGAATGCTGCCTTCACCGGCGGAGTCTCCACCACCGTGAGTGCGTGGGCCCTTTGGGCAGCACCTAGGACACGGCTCCGCTGTGACGCTTGTTCGTGATTAACAGTTACATCGTCGAGGATTGTGTCAAGGTTGCCCATACCCCAGCGGTCCAGATAGGCCGCACCAGTTGCAATCTCCAGAACCCACTTCTCGTAGAGTTCACCCGTCGGGGGAGCGTCGCCGAAGTCCTGCACCCATGCGTCACCACGTTGAATGGCGGTCGTGGCGAGTTCGCGGGCTCGCAGCTCGATGGCGTCGGCACGATCGTTCAGTGCGAGAGCGACGTCGGGTTCGGTGATTCCGGTTGGACGGGTAAAGACTCCAGCGACGAGTTCGCTGGCTAGTGGTCTTGGGTAGCCCACGCCGGTCACGTAGCGATCGACGCGGTGGTGCAGGACGCTAGCTACGTCGTCGGCGTCGTCGAATGCACGACCAGTGACCAGCATCGGTAGTTCGGTGTCAACGTCGAAGCCCCGATTTTCTGCGTCTCGTAGTTGGGCGAGCAGTGCCGCGTACGCGGGGGAGGCCTTGGTCTGAGCGAGCTCGGTGGTGCTGAGTCCCGATTCGCTGAGTACCTCATCCCAGCGGGACCCCTCGGCCATTGCGACAATCGTGTCGTACTCGGCAACGAGTGCGGCGATGGACTGGGTCTGGGACCGACGGATCATGTCGGTCGCGGACACGTCGGATCCCTCGTGGCACAGCACGCCGGCAAGCACTTCCACGGCGCTCGGAATCTCGGTCAGCCCATCGTGGCCGGTTGACGGATCAGGGTCATAGTGCGTGTTCACGTAGAGATGGTTGGAGTGAGAGCCTCGCGTCAGGGCGACGTACAGCACTTCGCGAGTGGTGGTGGGACTCGCGAACGCGTGCGCGGTATCCACGGTGCGCCCCTGAGCGCAGTGCGCCGTCGTGGCGTAGGCCAACTCGACGTTGTCGGCGACGTACTTGGCTGGCAGGACCACCGAGCCGCGTCCACTGACCCGGGTGACGGTCATGGAACCGTCCGGGTGCGTCGCCGAGACGGTCCACACGTCGCCGTTCTTCACCCAGCCCGTGCCCGTCGCGAGTCGGCGGTTGTTCTCACGGGTAACGACGAGGTCGTGGGTACCGGCCGTCATAGCTCCCGCGACGCCGACCCCTTCTTCGACGACGACGCCACTGGCGACACGGTCAAAACGGGCGCGAGCGTTGAGCTCGTTCACGGTCGTGGTGTCGCCGGCGAGCATTATTGAATGCAGGCCACGATCGGTATCGTCCTTCCACGCCGTGTAGAGGGCATTGAGCATCTCATCACGGGTGCCGTCCTTGATCCGCCCGTGCGTCGCGTACGTACCGAGTGCCGAGAGCGTTCCGTTGCGGACCCCGAGACTGGCTTCCTTCTCCCAGTCGGCCTTGAAGCGACGAACGTCCGCCAGCGTCGAAGTGTCCTCACCGCGGTCGCGCGCGAGAGTGCGAAACATGCCTCCGGCGTCCACACTGGAGAGTTGGGCCCAGTCACCGACGAGGACGACCTTGGCCCGCGCGTCGAGAACGGCTGAAGTGAGCTCATCGAGTGCGAAGGTCGACGCCAGGCTGGCCTCGTCCACCACTACAAGTTGACCGGCGCGAAGGGTCCAGCGAGCCAGTGCTTCCTCGCGTCGGGTGATGCTCGCGTGCAGTCGGGAACTCGGTACCCGGCCACTACGTTCGATGAGCCGTGCCGTCTCGCGTAGCTCACCCAGTTCGCGAACTCGTTGGCCGTGCTGGCGGTGCTCGTGGAGCCACTTTGAGAGATTGTCGGTGTCGATGCCCATGTCGTCGCCCAGGACTTCTGCCGCTGCCGCCGAAGGTGCGAGACCGATTACCGAGTCGGCACCGTGCTCCGATTCCCAGGCCGCGCGCAGTCCCGCCATGGTTGTTGACTTGCCCGTACCCGCCGGCCCGACTAACAGGTCGAGGGCTCGACCCGAGGTCGTAATCTGCTCCACGGCGTGGGCCTGGTCGACCGAGAGTTTGAAGGTTTTGCCGGGGAGTCGTTGCTGGGTCACTTCGGCCACGGTGGCGCTGCTGACAACCGACCCGTCGAGGCGTTGACCTGCGTCGAGTAGTCGTGCTTCGGCGTCGAGCAGCGTCGTTGATGTGTAGAGCCAGTGGCCGGTTCTTAGGAACTTGGAGGTGCCATTGGCGCGAAGAAGGAAACGCGGTGTGTGGTGCAGGTTGGGGGTAGTGATGAGGAGCGCCTGGGCAACGGCGAGGTCGGTAGCCCGAGCAGCGGTGAGAATCCGCTCGGCTGGCTCAGTGAAGCGAACGCCCTGGATCTGGCGAAAGACCTCCGCCTGGACGTTGGCCCGAGAGAACGTGGGCCGCTTGGCGCTCACGACGTCCAGGGCTGCGTTGGCGATATCGAGCAGGATCTCGTCCTCGAACTCGGCACTGGTGAAGGCGGGCACGTCCCGGCCACCCAGTTCGTGAACCCACGCCATGGGCTCGTCTTCGAGGTATGGCGCGGCGCGGGTGGTCCACTCGTCGGTCAGTTCTCCGAGACCCAGACCCTTCTTGGCTCTTCGGGTGGAGAGGGTGGCCGTCTGGCGCAGTTTGAGCACTTCGACGTCAGTGGGGGCGCGGTGGTGATCCGCCTCGAACTGGGCGATGAGACGATCCTTCGCGCTGACGATGGCGGTCGTGCGTTGGGAGAACTCGTCCATGAGGAGCTTCGAGACACCGGCCACTTCCCACTTCGGGGCGGTGCTCGAACGTCGAGTGTGTGCGGTCCAGTCCCAGCCCAGTTCGGCGGTGAGAAGGTCCGAAAGGATGCCCTGGTGCATCTCGGAGAGCATCACCGTTGATGCGAACAGTCCTCGACTGTCGAGGGTCCGCCAGGCGCCATCACTCTTGGCTTGCACCCGGTTGAGGATGACGACGTGGTCGTGGAGTTGGGGATCGCCGTCCCTGGAATCGAAGTGGGTGAAACTCGCCGCCACGACTCCCATGATGTCCTCCTCGACGCATCCATTCTTGCCCGAACGGGAATGGAAGACCTCGCGCTCGGCGTAAGCAAGGACCTCGGCGATGGCCTCCTGGTGACACCGGTAGATCACTTCGCGGGTGTTTTTGTCAGCCAGGGCCCAGGCCACGGACACGCTCTTGGAGGGGCTGAACGTCAAGTCGAAACCGCCCACCGCCTTGGTGCTCGGAACCCGGCCGAGCACCTCGCCAGTGATGGGATCAGCACAGTCCTGGAGCATCCGTTGGAGGTTCTCCGCGGTGACGGACTGGCCGACGGCAACGCCACGACCACTGTCGAGACCGACTAGGCCGGACCCCAAAAAGACCCCAGGGGGAGTGCCGGTTTCCGAGTAGTAGCGAACGAGGTCCGACTTGGCGGTCCCCTCGGGACCGTCGCCGACGGCGATGGACTTGAGCAGGTACTTGTAGCCCGCTCCGATGCTGAGACGTCGAATGGTCATCATGCTGGAGGCACCTGCATGCGTTACAACGGTCGCATCAGATGCAACTCGACATGGTTCAAAACCTCGAATGCCAGACGTGTGAGCACAATTCAGAAACAGAGGTACCGGGCCGAGGGGAGGAGCACGGAGTGAGGAGCGGGAGGAAACGAGTCGAGAGGTTCCAAGAAGCACGGGCCAAGGGAAGCGAGGGGTGTGGAGGTTTCAGAAGGTGGAAAGGGAGAGTGGGAGAACTGAAAGGAAGTCGAGGATAGAGAGGGGGCTAGCAGCGCAAACTCGAAAGCGGTACGGCGTGCATGCTCGCAATTGATGCGCCGCCACTCGGGTAGACGGTCTGGCTCCACACGAGGTCGGCCCCATTTGCCCGAAGAGGTCCGACCGTACCGGAAGAGGCGATCGTCGTTCCAAAGGCGTGGGGTACTTGACACCACGACGTTGCCGATGGTGCGAGGCGAAAGAGCTCCTGGGCCAGCCCCGACGGTGTCGTTATCGAGGTAAAGAGCGATCCGTCCGGAGCGAGCAGGAGCGAATTACTCGTTGGCACGGAGTCTGACCCGTAGTTCGCTGTCGAAATTAGGGGCAGCGCGACGTAGGTCCACGTGCGACCCGAATTGGTTGATTGCTGCAGTGGGTACTGCGAGGACGGGTCCAGCAGGAACAGTTCACGCGAGGAGCTCACGACGAGTTGTTGGGGAAAACAGCTATCGACCGAGCTCACCGACGGCGAACTCGTCCATTTGACCCTCGAATGTGCGGTAGTGCCCGAGGGCCCGAGGAGCAATGATTGCGGGGCGTTACTCATGTTGCAGTTGCCCCAGGGATAAGGACCGAACGTCACGCACGGTCCGCTTGAAGGACAACCAAGGGTGGCCGTGGCCCAACTGACCCCACCGTTGGACGTGACTTCGGCCGAGACGAAGCCATTGTTGGTGCCCGACGGGGCGTGCCGGCTGGGGTAGGTGTTGGGACCACTGAAGAGTGCCTCGACCTGGCTCCCGTCGGCCCTGAAACCGCCAAACTGCTCTATCGACGTGCCCGCCGGAGTCGGTACGGTGTGCCAGGTGGCCCCGGCGTTCGTCGTATAGAGGGCCGCCAGGTAGACGGGTGGAATACTGTTGCCCTGCGCGGTGCTAAAACCGGCGTAGATGCTCGTGGCGTCGCGCGGATCGAGTTGCACCGTGGCACACTGGGGGCGCGACGCAGGACGTGACCAAATCCTAAGGATCGAGCCCCGTAACGCCGCCCTGACGCCGACCGTGGGGACGTTGAGCTGACTCGGGCCACCGGTGATCACGATTCCCGAGGGTTGACACCACGCAATGAGTTTCGAACTGCTCGCGGGCTCGATCGCGGACGGTCCCGAAAAGGTCGACGACACGTAGTGAACCCGGCCCAGGCTGGCCCACGTGGGGCTGGGTCGCACTCGCAACACTCGCGGCGCAAGCACGACGTTAAAGCCCCCGCCCTTGAGATTCTGTGCGAAGGCGAGAGGGGGGTAGTTCCGTTGTGCCGGTCCGGACGTGACCGAGAGGGTGTAACCAAAGGGTCGGCCGATGATCGTCTGCAGTGGCGCCCAGCCCTTGACGAGAATCTGGTCCCCGACCTTGGCGGAGGAGGTACTCAGCGACATGGTCTCGCAGGGTTGCCCACTACGACACCTCGTGGGCGTGGGCGTGGGCGTGGGCGCCTTCAGCCGGATCATGGTCTGCGCCTCGGCCGGTCCCAGCGCACAACCCGAGATCGACGTGAGGCACTGCACACCCACTTCGTAGTTGCCAGAGCTCAGCGGATGAACGGTGACCGCACCGTGGCTACTGACGAGCCACGCCGTGTCGGGCACCCGGAGATTCACGTGAAATGTTCTCGATGACGTCCAGTGGATCGCCGCACCCTCTTCCTGCAGGCCGCCGCAGCCGTCCCAGCAGAGTGTGGGGAGAGGCTGCCTCACGGAGAGCGGGGCGCTCAAGTGTCCCGTCACGACGACGTTCTCACCGGGTGCGGCGGTCTTTGGTGATAGCGACAGCGAGAGGTGATCGGCCTTCGCGACCGGTGACACGGTGGTGGTCGTAGGCGAGTCTGTTGGACCAGAGGTCCCGCTCAAGTAGGCCTGGAGGGCGACGACAACGGACGAGCTCTGCAAATTCGGCACCCGGAAACAACCGGTGAAGTCCCCGTTCAAGGACTGATGAACGTTGTCGCCCTCGTCCGATCCGCAGATCGAGCTGGGGTTGAGCGCGGCGGTGGCGATCGGTACGGGGTGCGAGGGGCCGCTCGAGGAGGTGTGGTGGGCCGTGCCGCAACTGGCGAGCACGAGCGCGGCGGTGAGCAGCGCTGCTCCGCCCCTAAGGGTGGACCGAGTTTCGAGCTTGCTGAAGAAAGACATTGAGTGGCTCCACGTGGTCTCGGTCCGGCCGCGTCCAATGATCCACGTAAACAACCTATCGAGGTGGCCGTGGGCAGAGCAGGGCAGCGACTCAAAGAGGACTCACGCCCGAGCCGCGACACGCGCACACTGGCGACAGCGCCAGCGCCCGTTTCGACGAGTTCTCGGCGTTACGCCTGCATTGGAGCGGTGAGAGAGTCACCGACGAGCGCGCGGATAATGAGTGGGACAAAGTGCGCGAAGCCCATGGTATTCAACTGCAGTGGTGACGAGAATGTTCCGACGTTGGGGTTCACGTCGGGCCGTTATTGAAGAAAGCCGAGTCGCTCATTTCGCGAATCATGTGGAAGAATCTGACCGTGCAAGATCGTTCGCTCAATCGCTCACAGGCCATCGTCGTCGTCATCGGTCTCGGATTGGCTCTCTACGTCCTTGGTGGTTGGTTGACTAACCTCGGCTCTCATTCTCCAGTGGGATGGGTAGCGTATGCGCCCCTCAGCACTGAGGATGCATTCGGAGGATTCCATCCATGGTTGCGTCTCATAATCTGGCTTCTGGTGATTGCGGTTTGGGTTCGCTCATCGACTGCACTTCTCAGCGCCAAATCCTCGGGACGACACCTCGACGGTGAATCATGAGTTTTAGTGGAATTTGGGTTTGAGATGCACTCAACAGTGTTCCCGGACACTTGCCGTGAGGAAATCCGATAAGGGTTCAAGTTTGTCCTAGGTCAATCTCCAGTGAAAGTTTGTAGAACTGTTGCGTCGGGCCGTTGATCTCGGTTCACGTCATTAGAGACTCTCGTCGCGTAATTGCGGCATAGTTGACCAATGGCCGAGAGTGATGATTCCAAGGTTCGGGTCCTCGACCCGGTTGTCGTCGAGGCATTGAAGTCGATAACAAGACGTGTTTATCAGCGTCGTGGGCCAACGTTGTGGGACAAGTTTCGTCGTTACTTCAGCATGTTGGATAACGAATCACGTGACTCCGCGATCGCTGCATTCGAGCACTTGAGGCACGGCGGTTACGATTTTCAACCCTTCTTGGTACGTCGTTGGGCAACTGCCAATGGATGGAAGAAGCCGGACGCACAACTACTTGATGACTACGCCGCTGGCGTGCTGGCCGGTGTGAAGTATCACCACGCAGATCCAATGGGTCGAAACGCCATTCAGACCTGGCAACGTGCCGCCAATGGGAAGCCACCATGGGTAGATCCGGGCCGATCTCAAATGGGAACTCCGTTCACTCGAAGAGATTGAAATCTGAGTCTCAGTTGATTGAGGGCACGCCTCATCGGTTGAGCCATTAGGTGGCACTCCTAATGGGTCGGGCCCCCGACACTGGAGGATGTGACGATCAAAAGAGTGGGAAACCCTTAAAAATCAAAACTCGAGATTCCGGGAACTGGTGCAGCGGACCATGGTGGAGTGTGGATTCCTCCAACCCATTGTGCTCGTCACCTGTATCCAGCCTTGCTATACTTTAACTATGATGATAGATAAAGATAACAACTTGTCCGAAGAGACGGAGTCCAGTTCCTCCATCGTTTTTCGGCTGGACCCGCGCTCGGGCGTGCCCACCTATCTCCAACTCGTCCAACAGGTAGAGAACGCAATCCGGCTCGGCTACCTGCGTCGGGGCGACCAACTCCCTCGCATTAGAGATGTCGTCACATCCCTGTCCATCAATCCCAACACGGTGCTCAAGGCGTATCGGGATCTCGAGCAGAAGGGCCTCATCGGCGCGCGTCCGGGTCTCGGCACCTTCGTGGAGGCGGCACCGGAAACGGTGGGGCTCAGTGAACTGACGACGCTTCGTCGCAGTCTCGTCACGGGATGGCTGCGCGAGGCCGCAGCGACCGGCCTTGATGAGGATGGGATCGTCGCACTGTTCACCAGCGCGTTAGGGGATTTTCGTAAACGACCCGACGAGCACCGACCGACGTCGCGCCAGAGTCGCGTCGCGTCGCTCGAGACGGGGGGAGCAGCGTGAACGTCGTCGAGAGCTTCGGGCTCGGTGTGTCCTATCGGGGCACTTGGGCGCTTCGCGACTGCACCCTCGCGGTACCCGAAGGGCATATCGTCGCCCTCGTCGGCTCGAACGGAGCGGGCAAGACGACCCTGCTCCACTGCGCGGTCGGACTCACTGCACCAACAACCGGGGAGGTAACCGTTCTCGGCGGCCTTGGGGCCGGGTCGCTCGACTCGCTCGAGCGCGTCGCCTTCGTGGCACAGGAGGCGCCGTTGTATCGCCACATCACGGTGCGAGCAATGCTCACCGTGGCGGCCAACATGAACCAGCACTTCGACCGGAACCTCGCTGAAGCGCGCCTCGCGACTCTCGACATCCCGCTCGATCGTCGAATCGGCAGGCTCTCGGGCGGCCAACAGGCTCAGCTCGCTCTCGCACTGGCGCTCGCCCGGCGGCCCGACCTGCTTGTGCTCGATGAGCCGCTCGCACGGCTCGATCCGCTCGCACGCCATGAAGTAATGGCCGTCGTCATGTCCGCTGTGGCCGAGGAGGGGCTGTCGGTGATTTTCTCCTCGCACGTCGTGTCCGAGTTGGAACGAGTCGCTGACTACCTCATCGTGATGAGCCACGGTCGAGTCCAGATGGTGGGAATGATTGACGACCTTCTGTCCACGCACGTGGTGTTGAGCGGGCCAACTGACGATGCGCAGAGAGTTGCCGAGTTGTTCGCTGTCGTCCAGTCCCAGCACGCGGGGCGACAGACTCAGTTCGTCGCGCGAATCGATGCGTCGGTGGAGTTCCCGACGGACTGGGTGGCCGAGAACATCTCGCTCGATGAACTCGTACTGGCCTACTTGCGTGAACCATCCGCCACAGCGATGTCTGGCCCGCTTGCGGTTTCCGCGAATCGTGCGGGGAGGTGACGCGGTGACGACGACGGTCGCTTCTTCGGCGGTCGCGTCGCGCGACGACAGCCCTTGCGGACAACGCGTCTCGTGGCTTCGGCTGATGCACGTTGCTCTGATCCAGCATCGCGCGGCGCTGGTCACCATTTTCGTTGCGTTTGTTACCCTCGCCATCGCCATCGTCATCGGTCGTGACGCCGTGAGCGCGAGTTACGCGAGTTACCTCGCGGCCGGCTGCACGCTCGCTCATCCGATAGATCTCGGTGTGTGCGTAAACGCTGCAAACCAATATTCCGATATACCGAGTTTCACGCCGCTCGTCAGCGCGCTTCGTCTGTTTCCCTTGGTGATCGGGGCCTTCGTCGGCGCGCCGTTGGTCGCGCGAGAGATGGAGTCGGGTACGTATCGCTTCGCCTGGACCCAGGGGGTGGGCCGCACTCGCTTGGTCCTCGTGACCCTTGCGATGTTGACCTTGATCGTGACGCCCGTGGCCGTCGTGCTCGGATTCTTGCTCGGCGGCTGGTACATACACCCCTACGCGGTGATCAACATTGCTGTCGGGAGTCATTGGCAGTCCGGGTTGTTCACGACGACGTGGTGGATGACGCCGGTGTGGACACTTTTCGCGCTGACGCTCGGAACGTTGGTTGGGGCCGTCGTCAAGCGCACGGTCGCATCGATTGCGACCACGGTGGTCATCATCGGCGGAGTCCTCGCCGCAGTGAGTCAGTTTCTTCCGCGAATCCTCGATATCGGTGCGGTGGCGTCATCGCGTTTGATGCTCAGCTATTTCCCGCTCGGCACAATCAACACAGTCGCAACCGTGGGCGTCGGTCCTAGCGGGAGCTTGCTTGTTCGTGGCTGGTTCGTCGGTCCTGGAGGACTGCTGTTGGGGAGTCACGCAGCAAATAGGGTTCGTGAACACGTGATCGGCCTGTACCAATCGAAGAGTGGAGCAAACGATCCCGGTGCCGCGATGCGCTGGCTCACGCTGCACCATTACACGTACTGGTTCACGTACCAACCGGCCGACCACTTCTGGATTCTTCAGGCCGTCGTTGGACTCGTCCTGCTCGCCGTCGCCTCGCTTTGTGTTCTCGGGACCGTGCGGATCATCCAGCACAGTCGCTCGTAGCAAGCAGTCTGTTAGCTCGTCGGGCACATAATCCCAAGGTCGCAAGTTCAAATCTTGCCCCCGACATGAAGATCGAAGGCCCAGGCACAACCTGGGCCTTCGTACTATCTGGAGTGGATTCCACCGCGCAATCACCCGACAATTGGTCCTCGAAGTCGGTTGTTTAATGCCCGACTCCGGTCACGAATTTACTGCCGATGGACTCTAAGAGGGTTAGGGTTCGCGTCGCGCCTCCAAGGCGTGTTCAACCCAGTATTCACTCCTCGCAATTTTTCACGGTCACACGACAATAATGAGGTGAGGATACGAATTCCTGTGAGCCGCCTCATCGCGGATGTCGTTCTTTCATGAAGGGAGGCACATGACGACTCATCAGTTGTGGAGACGATTCATCACGAGCACTCTCATGGTTGCCCTGTTGACAGGGGCGTTGCTCGTCGTTCTTGCGCGCGCTGGATCGCCTTCTGAGGTAGCTGATAACCCCTCGACTCATTTGAAGAGCGTTGAGAATGCGATGCCCTCCGACTTCCTCGCGCGCTGGACCACACGCGCACGAGGCAATGTCCTCGAATTGTTCTCGACCACGAGCGGACGTCCTTTGAGTGAAATAATCGATTTCCCACACGCCATCGGGTCCCCAAACATTGAAGGGCCATTTCGAGCCGGCAGCGGCAATGTGTGGCTGACGGCAACCTCGGGACCTAGTGCAACCAGCAATATTGCAGGTGGCGATCCCCAACCCAATAGTTGCAGCGCGACGGTCACAGCACTGTCGCTACGTACTCATCGATCGACGGTCATCTTTCGCGCCCCGGTCTCCGTGCAATTTGGTGACGCCGTGCCTGACCCTACGGGTGAGCGATTCGCCTATCTCGACGCAGGTTGTAGCACCGGCTTCATGAATGCCCACGTAGTAATTCGTTCCACGACCAGCGGTGCCAAGGTGACTATTGGCAACCATGCCTTGCCATGTCACGTCATTTCGACTCCTTCATGGAGCCCTAACGGTGCGCTTCTAACTTTCGCGTACTCCCCGTCAGTCCTCAAGCCGGGGTCAACGTTCGTCCCCCGGGGCTATTGTCAGGCGCCTGCCGCCGGCGAGATAGCGGTTGTGTCAACATCCCGGTCTAGTGAGATCGTCGCAGGTGAACTGACGAAGGCGCCCCCTGGATGCCAGTACACCGAGAGTGCATTCGACTCACCCGGTATGGTCGCGGTCGAATCATGCGGGCCCATCGGACGTTCGTCGACCCACCTGGTGCAACTGAATAGCCGTCGGAGGGTGCTTCTTCGAATTGCGCTGAAACCCAACTCCGATCCGACCTCCATATCGGTCTCGCCGAACGGCAGGTATGTCCTCGTCAATGAGTACCAGGCCGGCGCGCTTCCTGGAAACAATCCGCTCGACTGGGTGTGGGTGTTCGACGGGCACCATCTGAAAACGGTTGGCCGCTACCTCGACTCGTCCGAGTCGGTCTCTTCGGCGTCTTGGTAGTCGCACCGCGCCGTGACGCCCCTCTGACCCAGCACGATCACTGACTGATTCGCCAATGTGAGGTTGTGCTTCTGTGGCCTCGGCCGCCGTCACCAATGGACATGGCGTTCTATGAATGAGAGGATTCGACTAGTGACGGGTCGAATGGTCTTTACAGCGCGAGTACTTTCTGCCCTCATGTTTCTTCTTGTCCTTGGCGCAGCGATTCAGTCCCCGGCTTTAAGTGCTTCTCGTCTCAACAGTTCCGTCGCCACCGTTGGACACCGGGCGGCGAACGCACGCAGTTGCCTCGGAACCACCGTCCTAAAGACAGACCGGACGAGTCTTCGTTATCCCTCGTGCTGGAAAATGAGTAAGTACACGGAAGGGTCAACGAGCACGACCGTCATTGCCTTCCTGTCGAATCAGCCGACACACCAACCTTGTAACACCACACGTTCAGGAACGGCGACCACCACCCGCTGTGGCTTCCCTGTCAAGACGCTCGAAAACGGTGGCGTGCTGGTCATGTTTATCGAAGGTGGTATGCCCGGATGGACGATTGCCAACGAGACAGGACGCCGCTTTGTGGTAGACCATCACGCGGCTCGAGAGGCGGTGAGTCCCAAAGCGTACGGCTCGCTTCACTCGACCGAAGAGATCACGATCTTCATCGATAGGGGCATACCGGACAACTACTACGAACTCGCGGCATTCTTCCGTAACCCGGGGGTCGCGGAGGATCAACGTCTACTTCGTAAGATGCTCAACTCGATGCATATCGAATAGAGACCTTTTAGCCCATCACGTTCGTTGAGCTTCCTTAGGGGGGCAAAGTTTCTGCCTACCGCACGGTAAAGAAGATTGGCGAGAGAACAAGGAGTGTGTGTGGACACACCGCGAGACGCACGACTACGAGAACTCGCTCGACGGTGCACGCCTGAAGTCGCCCGTTATCTACGTCGTCGCGCCTATCCCTTGAACGACGCCGACATTGAAGACCTCGTAGAAGAGGTGCTCGAGATTGCTTGGCGGCGCCTGGACGACGTTCCATCGGGGGCCGAACTGCCCTGGATGATCGGTGTCGCTCGCAACGTGCTCAACAACGCCCGGCGCAAGGACTCGCGCCGACGAAGACAACTCGGTCAGATGAGACCGCGTAGTCTCGCATCCTCGGCTGAAGAGAACGTCGTCGCTAATGAGCAGCTGCGAGAGGCCCTGGCCAGACTTAGCGCGTTGGACCAAGAAGTTCTGTTCCTGCACTACTGGGAAAGTTTCAACACTGACGCCATCGCCACCGCGCTCAAGATTTCCAAGGGTGCATCGGCAACTCGTCTCTCACGAGCCTCAGTTCGACTACAGGAAGCCTTCGAAGAGAACTCTGCTGCGAGTGACATAGAACAGCTCGAGAGAACAAGAGATGAGTGAGGGAGAGGTAATCAACTATGACTGAGCATTTCCAAGCCACCGAACTGTTGCGAGCGGCCAATCCCGCTACAAATTTTGACATCGATCACGAGCACCTCGACCAGATAATCAATCGGGTCGTATCTATTCAGGTGCCTACACGCCGCTCGACTTTTCGGGCGTGGAAGATGAAGTCGGCCTCGGCCCTAGCCGCCGCCGCTGTGGTTATCACCGCCGTCGTTGTGTCACTGGGCGGGGGAACGCCGACGCTGCCAGTGCTCGCTCTGAGTGCAACGTCGAGAGCCGCTGCCTCCACGGCGCATGGATCGGTGGACAAGAGTGCTGGCTCGCATTCGCCGCCGTCTGGAGCGCCAACTCCAATAGTTGGCTCGAACACCTTTATCGCGGGAAGCGGACTCTCATCGACTACTTCGTCAGCTCCCGTGTACACCTTTGGCGAGCCAGCCGACCCCTCGAGCGCATTGATGACTGTGGTCAACGCACTCGGCGTGACCAACCCAGTGTTGAGTGGTACGAGCAGTTGCCAGGAGACCGCTACGGGCAACAACGCCAAGGTGTACAGCCAGTGTGACCTGGTCGCAGCTGCGCCAATCAACTGGTACTACAACGTCGATCTTCCTGCTTGTCAAGGACTCATCACTAACGCGGCGGGTCTCTCGGTACCTTGCGCCGTCGGGTGGGGTTTCACGGATTCGAGCGCGACTCCGAGCCAACTGACTCAGTGGTCGGCCCCGCTCGTCCAGGCGCTGGCGCCGAGTGGCGTCACCCTCGGCAATCCCACCTTCAATGACAATGTGAACGTCGTTACTTATCCGTGCGAAATTGACGGCGTCCCAATCACCGGGTGTAGCGAAAAGTTCCAGTACAACAATGGCGGGAAGCTCATCTACGCGACCGGCACGACGGGACCGGTCGGTCCGTTCACTCAGTTGGGTATCTACCCGTTGATTTCACCACTGGCCGGCGTTAGCGAGATGAGTGGTTCTGTCTCGTCCACCACTTCGTCACAGTCGCCAATCGTCGTCACCCTCACATCGCCGGTGCTGACGTACGCAATGGAGTCATTGACGAACGGAACGACCGTGTTGGTGCCCCAGTACACCTATGCCGGCAGTGATAACGCGTCGTATACGACACTCGCTCTCGACCCGTCGTACTTCACGACCAGTTCGTCCAAGTAAGAGGCCGCCGTGTCCGAGTTGCCTTTGTCCTTTCTTCGTCGACTGCAACTTCAGCTCGCACGGTCCATCTCGATGAATCTCCGTGTTCCTTGAGAGTCAGAAGGGAAATTACCTATGACTGAACACGTCGAGCCCACTGAAAGGCTGCAAGAATCCAACCCCGGTCGATTTCGACGCATTCCTCTTGTCGTTCTTGCAGGGGTAGTTGTTTTCGCGATAGTCATCGGTGCAGTCTTCTTGGTTCACGCCAAGACGTCAACTGTGAGCGTGCCCAACGTGGCCGGGTTGACAGAGGCAGCCGCCCAGCAAGTCGTAAGCAAGAGTGGCCTCGCATCAGTGGTGGTGTCACTTGGCCGAGGGACAGCGCATCCTCCACCGCCTGGCACTGTGGTGGCTGAAATACCTAAGGCTGGCACTGTCGTCTCAGACGGCTCGCGAGTCCAATTAAATGTCTATCTGGTTACGACTGGAACCGTAGTTGGCACGTTCAAGCTCATCGGGGGACCCGCGCCCGGTGAATCCATTCCTGCACGAGGAACGGTAATTTTCACTCCGCCGAAAAAGGATCGGGGCATTTCCGTCAGGGTAACTGTGAGCGCAACCGGGCGCTTCGTTGCCCACATTCCGGCTGGAACCTGGAAAGTCACGGCCAATTCGCCTCAGGTCAATTCCAATCAACGTGGAGGATGTGCTGCAGTTCATCTAATCACTGTCAAAGTCGGCAAGAGCACTCATGTCGCCGTTCGATGCGACGTACCGTAGGCGTGTCGCCAACGGGTCGCTTTCAGCGTCTCAATCTTCGGCGCCAGCCTGAGCTCGCGGATAACCAGTACCTCCCGAGGACACTTTGGACAAGTCATCCATCCCAAGGCTGAAGGCGCCATTAGATTGTGGACATCGACTCACCGACTTGCACAATCCAATCGTCACTCTGGTCACGAGGTCTCCTTGGTCACCGAATTTAAGAAGTGTTAACTGGTCAACGGATGATGCGTTGCAGCGACCCATTCGAAGCCTCGAGTTCGGTGACTGAGTTGCTCCACTGATTGGTCACCCACACCGTCGAACCTCGACCAGTTATGCCTGTCGGTGCGCTCAATCCATCAGATTTCGAGTTGATAAGACGGATCAGAGTGCCACTACGAGCGTTCAATTCGGTCACAGAATTTCCGAAAAGATTCGTCACCCAGATCTCTTGACCGAGCACGCAAATGGAGTTGGGTCCGTTGAGTCCATCGCCAGTGACGACTCGCACGACCGAGCCAGTAGATTCGTTGATCTCGGTGAGTGAGTTTCCGTAGAGATTCGCGACCCAGACGTCCGCACCAGTCGAGGCAATACCCATCGGCCACTTGAACCCACCGACGTTACTTTCGAGGTCACGAACGACGTGTCCGCTTGTGGCATCGAGTTCGGTCACCGAATTACCGTTGGCGTTCGTAATCCATACCTTCGCGCCGCTAACAGAGATTCCGCTGCTCCCGTTGAATCCGTTCGCGTTCGTCCCATTGATGCTCTCGTCAAGTGATCCGTTTCTGGTGCGGTAGGCGGTAACAGAACTGCTATTCGGGATCACGCTTCCTGCTGCATCATTCAGATGGGCCTCACTCGCAACCCACACTTTCGCCCCGCTTACCGCAACGGCCACCGGACTGTTCAAGCTCCCCGAGTTGATAGTGCGAATCGATGATCCTGTCTCGCAGTTGAATTCAGCAACGGAGTCACTCGTGAGATTGGCAACCCACAGATCGGTCCCGTCTGCGGCGATGCCCATCGGCTCCGAGAGATCACTCGACACACCATTGATGACCTGGATCTGCGCGCCGTCATATGCATTTAACTCGGTCACTGAGTTGCCTGAGGCATTGGTCACCCATACGTGGGATCCACACGTCACGATTCCACTCGGGCCGTTGAAGACGGCTGCCCTAATTTGAGCAGCAGAAGCTGCGTTGCTCCCCTCGAAGAATGGGGCCACCGCAATTACGCCGAGGGTGAAGAGAATGGCCGTCAGTGCGAGTCTCATACTAAATCTCACGTGGCCACCTCATAAGGGAGAATTCGCACTGCTGTTGAAACCTTGCACCAGGAAGTTACCGCGTGCTTCGCCTAAGTTAGTCCAGACTCATCTGACAGTGGTTGTTGAACGTACTACGCGCCCCAGAAGTACAACAGTCATGGTCTTGGTTCTCAGCGAACGATTTCTCCTATGGAGTCGGAAGGTGATTTTGCCAAGCCGTCGACGTCTCACTTTCACGTTCTGGCTGTCTGACGCCTACATTGACAATTCGCAGCGCCGATCGACTTTGCTCGAGAAGCCACTCAGGACGGGCTAGAGTCCAGCCTCCAGTGAAAAGTTAGGTCTGTTACGTCGGCACTCCGACACCAGCAATCTGCAAATGCTTAGCCCGCGAATCCTTCTTGGCTGATCCTCGCGTGCAAGTGCATGTCGTGCCATCCATCGGTGTGCAGTAACGCACTCTTCATCGTGCCCTCCAGCTCGTACCCGGCCTTTGAAGCAACGCGACACGACGCAGGATTGTGAATTGAGTGTTCGAGTCCCAGGCGGTGAAACCCCAAATCTTCAAGTAACCATTCGCTGAGTGTGCCTAACGCGACTGAGGCCGCTCCAACTCCTCGCGATTGGGGCGCAACCCAGTACGAGACCTCCGCAAAACCTCCTTCGATCCACGCGCGCAGGCCAATTCGTCCAATGGCGAAGTTCCCCGATGTGTTCGTGATTGCCCAGTGGGCGCCCGTCTCACTCTTCCACGCGTCGTTCCACTTCACTATCAGATCCTCAGCCTCAGCCTCATTCAGTGAGTTGAAGTTCCAGTGTTGAGTGTCGGGATCTGCGTATGCCGCGACGAGCGCCGCGACATCATCCTTGGTCCAGGGTCGAAGCACAAACCGATTGTCGACGGCCAGAACAGGCTGTTGACGACCACTCAGCGAGCCGGGCGCTAGGACTGGTGTCACCAACCGTGTCATCGGATTAATTATTGTTCACCGTGCACCAGCGTTACGTGAGGCCCCAAACAGGCGCCAATGGAAGGTGGGCATTCCTAACGTCGGGCCTATGGCGTCAACTGAATCGCGGCTGTCGTGCAGTCCAGTGGGCGCCACCGTCTGTTGTGCTCCACAGGGTCGGGCGTTCATTGTTCTGGTCGCTGTCTCCGAGCACGATGCCAGCGGATGGGCTGAAGAAGATCACCTGGAAGGTGCCGCCAGCGGAACTACCCAAGCCGGGCGGAACGGCTGTCCAGGTGATGCCGCCGTCCCGGCTGACTTCGAGAGAACTCCGGGCGCCGACGAGATAGACCGTGCTGCTCGATACTGCGTCGATCTGGCCCAGGTAGCCCGAGAACTGTGAACCCGGGGTGCAGCGCAGGACATTCGAAGTGGCGAAGTGGCACATCGATCTGATCTGCCAACGTCGTCCTTCGTTCGTGGAGCGTAGAGTCTCCTTCAGCTGGTTACCGGCGCCAGGCTGGCCGGCGCACACGTCGAAGATTGCCCCGTCCGGAGCAACGGAGAGCGCCATGTCCGTGCTGGAGCCGCGACAAGGAATCGTTCGGTTCGACCACGTGGCGCCTGCGTCGGTCGTGAACCACAGCGGTGTTGCATTTATCTGCTTTCCTTGAAGGACGCGGGGGCTCGACGCCAAGTAGGCGGACTGCTG
Organism: Acidimicrobiaceae bacterium; assembly: GCA_013044265.1. Taxonomy (GTDB): domain Bacteria; phylum Actinomycetota; class Acidimicrobiia; order Acidimicrobiales; family RAAP-2; genus RAAP-2. Next base: position 750 of record JABEUQ010000172.1, on the reverse strand, counting down.
ACTCGTGCGAACGAGCCAGCCAGTTCCTGTGGCGTCGGCCGGTTGAACGACGGCGCCCGACGGCGTTGGGAGGACTGACCAGGACCTACCCCCATTGGAGGACGCAAGGAGACGGAGCGGATTCTTGGTGCCCATCGACGCGGACGAGGACACCGGGCGACTCGTCTCCAGCATCCAGATCGAATGACCGAGGGCCTCGACGCTGAGCACCGACCCGCGTTGGCGGCTCGGCGACCACGTGGCACCGCCATTGTGAGTGATGAAGAGCTTGGGCCCGTAGAGGAATCCGTCACCATGGTCATCGAAGGCCAATGTGCTCACTGGCGCACTGTTCGCACAGGGCCAAGCAACAACGGGCACCGGTGCGGAGAAGGTCGCTCCGCCGTTGCGTGTGAGGCTGACCCGGTCGCTGCACGCCTCTGGCCCCTGGACGGTGAAAACGCCATATCCGCGCGACGGGTTGAAGAAGGCGATATTGGTTAGTCGGGTGTTTGGGGGGATTGCGGTCTTCCTCGTCACATCGGAGGTCGGCGAATGCGCGGAGGTGAGCGATGCTGAATTCGCCACCGGAGAACTCATGAGTGACATCACGACGGCCGCACAAGTTGCTGTAAGCGCGCGTAGGAAACCTCGATACTTCGTGACTCGCATGACGTTTGTATACCCGTTTTTCATAGAAAATCCGAATCCCCAATGTAGGCCCCGAAATCGGTCAGTTGAGTGCGCCGTGAAACCAACTGCACACCCTCT
>JABEUQ010000019.1 GCA_013044265.1 Acidimicrobiaceae bacterium | reverse complement strand
GTGCGGCATCACTACTTCGAAGTAGCGAACGAGCCCTTCCTCGGTGATCTCCACATCAAGATTCTACATCGTCCAATCTAACTTGGAGTGGACCCTAAGTTCGGTGGCCGTTCCAGTGCCCTTGCGCCCGGGGCCGACGACCGCGCCACAGATCACGAACGTGTTCGCCTCCACACCAGAGTCGTGGACTTCAATAGCGCGACGAAGGACATCGGCAAACGAACTTGGCAGGTCCGCGACATCGCCCAACCACGAGATGGGAACCCCCCATCCGGTCGCTACCGGTGTGTCGTACTCGTCTATCAACATCACATCGAAGTGGGGGAAGTACTCGCGAACTCGTCCGACGTACTCCTTCACGGCTAGGTCGGCAGTGATGAATTTGGGGAATCCCTCGGCGAACAGGACTTCCATCTGCTCGTCGGACCAAGCCCGAGAGTTCGATTGCTCAACCAGAAGTGTCATCGTGCACCTCCCTTCCGCGCTGGTGGTGAAGTTCTCGTCAAGCGTACGTCGCTAACGTGTCAGAATCGCAGCTCCATCTGGACTGTCGTGATTCGTGATTGCGACGCACTCGTTTTGACGTCCCCACCTATGTTCGTTGACTCTCGTGGCACCAAGCTTTGTCACCCGCCAGGACTAAGGGACCACCCCTCCGCCACGAGTAAGGGACCACCTCGTCCCTCAATCCGTGCCGGCCGCTTCTGATGTTCGCAGACCGGCGACCCGGTGTCAATCGAGGCTCACCGACCCTTCCGAGAGGGCCCTTGATCGGACGTCGACGTCGCCATCTGTGGCCGCTGGCGCCGGCGATAGGACTCGCCTTCGATGACGAGTTCGTAGGCGGCACTCTGGATGCGATCGACCGCGGACTGGGCGAGAAGCGGATCGGCGAACTGGGCGAGGAACTCGCTCGGGTCGCGGTTCGACGTGATCACCGTGGCGCCACGACGGTGTCGCTCGACGGTCAACTCGTAGAAGAGATTCGTGTCCGTGACGTCCAGTGGGTGCAGGGCAAAATCGTCGAGCACGAGTAGATCCACCGCGACCAGCTTGCGCATCTCGGCGTCGACGCTGTTGTCGAGACGCGCGGCCTTCATGCGCTTGAACAGTTTGTCGGCGCGCTCGAAGTGCACCCGGTAACGACGTCGACACCCGATGTGCCCGAGCGCCGTGGCGAGGAACGTCTTGCCAACCCCGACGGGTCCGAGGATCAGGGCGTTGTGATTGTTGTCGACGAAGCGCAGTGTCGTGAGTTCGCTCCAGAGCGCCCGATCGAAGGTGACCGCGGCCGAGTCGTCCCACGCTTCAGCGACCATGGTCGGATCGAGGTGGGCGGCCTTCGCGCGCAACAGAGCGGAAGACGAGTCCCGTCGCGCGACTTCGTCGGCGAGGATCATCTCGAGGAAGTCGACGTGGCTCATCGAACTCTGGCGAGCGCTGAGCAGTCGCTCGGGCAACGTGTCCATCATCTGGCCGAGCTTTAGGCGCGAGAGGATGGCGCGCAGTTCGCCGGTCACAATCGGAGCCGGGGCACTCATCGTTCCACCTCCTTGGCGGTCGAGAACTCCGAGGGGTCACGCCAGAAGCGTCCCTGGATCACGTTGGGTGGCGGCGGTGTGTCGTGCTCGAGTGCTTCGGTTGCGCGTTCGATCATGCGGCTAATCAGATTGACGTCGATCGCCTCGGCCGCAAGGGCCTTCTCACACGCGAGTTCGACGGTCGCTTCGCCCCACTTCTTCACCAGACCCAAGAGTCGGTAGACCTGGCGCATTTTGGTCCAGGGCAGCGGGTGCTCGAGCACCGCCTCGGCGTAGGAGCCGATGACCGGCCCGTGGCGCTGGGCCAGTGCGATGAGGTGCTTGACGTCGCGCATCGCGTAGACGCTGCGCTCTGGTGGTAAGTCCGCGGGGTCCGTCGAGCGCTTGCCCGCGCCCACGCGCGGGTGCACCTTTATCAGCTGTCCGTGGAGAAAGAGCTTGACGGTGGTGGCGTCGGCGCGGGCACTCAGGGTCGCTCCGACGAGCTCGCCGGGGACCGAGTAGATCGATCTGGCCACCTCGACGTGCCGGTCCCGGTGGACCTTGGGCGATGAGAAGATCGGCACGTCGTAGGGCAGTGGCGGCGCGGGCAGCAGCAACCCCTGCTCGTTGGCGATGAACGCCTCCAAGGGTCGAGTCCGGGTGGTGCCGTGCACGCGCAGTCCGGCACCGTCTCGACACCACTGCTCAACGTGACGTTGCGCGTCGGGTAGGTCCACGAACTGCTCGCCGGCGAAAAAGCGTCGGCGAACGTAGGGCACTTGGCGTTCAACCCGAGGCTTGTCCTAAGCCTTCAACTACAGCCCGTCACGATGATTCGACGGAGTTCCGCATCACTCACCCGTTCCATCCCTTGACCGGTCAGCGTTTCGAGGTCGTCGCCTACGCCCACACCTGGGGCGAGCACCGGGTCTTCTTCCACAAGCCCGCTGACGAGCGCGTTTACTCGATCCCGGCGAGTTGGACCGACGTCGAGGGGATCGACCCCGTCGTCGCCCTCGGGGCCGGGAAGGCGCACTTTCGAGTGGCGGATCTCCTGGCTCTGACCCGGGTGCTGGACGAACTCGAGGAAGGAGGCGTAAGGTGAATTACGCCGTTAGTGTAAGGGTTATTACGCCGCTTTGGTGGCTGGTGGAAACCGTGTCGGGGCGTCATGATACGCCTAATCCTAGGATGAATGATCAATTGAGATCCACGCATGGGACTGCCATGAACGGCATAATATGCCTATCGCTTCAGGAGGAGGATAGCCGTGACGGAGCCCGAAGAGCGCGACGACAAGGTTTCCGCCCTGCGCCACCAGCACGCACTCAACCCGCGCGCGGACCGAGTGCGCGACTCCGTCTTTACCAGCGGCAACCCCTTCTTCGACGCTCAGGATCTCGTGCAGGTGAAGTACGAGATGCTGCGCCGGGTGCGCGAGGACGGCCAGCGCGTGAGCGAGGCGAGCGCCACCTTCGGCTTTTCGCGTCCCTCGTTCTACGAGGCGCAGGCCGCCTTCGAGGAGTCGGGCCTACCCGGTCTCCTGCCGCGACGGCCCGGGCCGCGGCGGGCCCACAAGCTCTCGGCGGCGGTTCTCGACGTGCTCGAGGCGGCGTTGAGCGAGCAGCCCACTCTCACCAGCAGCGATCTCGCGCGCCTCGTGGCGGCGCGCTTTTCGCTGAGCGTGCATCCACGCAGCGTCGAGCGAGCGTTGCGCCGGCGACAAAAAGGGGGGGCGCCGAGGTCGTGACGATCAGCGCCGACGCCGTCGATCTACTCGCCGGCTACGAGGCGCTGCGCACCCAGGCGCTCGGCGCGGTCCCCGCCGCGACGCCGCGCGGGCTCAGCGTGCTGACGCGCTCGGGCGTGGCGGCATGGATGTGCTCGTTGGCCCCAATCGTTCGCACCAGTGCGACGGTTGTTGCCGGTCGGGCCCGCGAGTCGACCGGCTTTGGCACCGAACTTGCATCGCTACTCACCGAGATGGCTCTTTCCAGTCAAAGGAGGGTCGCATGAACCCCGAACAGCATCTGAAGGTGACCGCCAGTCACCTCGGGCGCCTCGCCTACCTCTACGTTCGCCAGAGCACGCTACGCCAGGTGTTCGAGAACACCGAGAGCACCAAGCGTCAATACGGCCTGCGCGAACGGGCCATCGCCCTCGGCTGGTCGGCGGACCAGGTCGTCGTCATCGATAGTGACCTCGGTCAGTCGGGTGCCGATAGTGATCGCGAGGGCTTTCAACGCCTCGTCGTCGCCGTCGGCCTGGGCGAGGTCGGCGTCGTGCTCGGCCTCGAGGTCTCGCGCCTGGCGCGCAACTCCTCGGACTGGCACCGCCTGCTCGAGATCTGCGCCCTTACCGACACCCTCATCTGCGACGAGGACGGCCTCTACAACCCCGCCCTCTTCAATGACCGATTGCTGCTCGGGTTGAAGGGCACCATGAGCGAAGCCGAGCTGCACGTGCTGCGCGCGCGTCTGATCGGCGGTCAGCTCGCCAAGGCGAGTCGCGGCGAACTGGAGATGAGACTGCCGGTGGGCCTGGTCAACGACGGCGCCGGACACGTCGTGCTCGACCCCGACTTACAGGTCCAAGACGCGGTGCGCACCTTCTTTGACACCTTTACCCGCACCGGTTCGGCCACCGCGACGGTGAAGAGCTTTCGCGAGCAGGGGCTGCTGTTCCCACGCCGGCTCGCGAGCGGCGCGCACCAGGGCGAGGTGGTCTGGGGACCGCTGCTACACAGCCGGGCCCTGCGCCTGGTGAAGAACCCGCGCTACACCGGCGCCTTCGTCTACGGACGCACCCAGACGAGGAGACTTCCCGGTGGCAAGGAGTCACGTCGCGCGCTGCCGCGCGAAGCCTGGCACACGGTGATCCTGGGTGCGCACCCCGGCTACATCTCCTGGGAGGACTACGAGCGCAACCTGGCCCAACTGCACGAGAACGCCCAGGCCAACGGCGTCGAGCGGCGCAAGAGCCCAGCGCGCGAGGGGCCGGCTCTCTTACAGGGGCTCGTGATCTGCGGGCGCTGCGGCGAGCGCATGACGGTGCGCTACTACCTTCGTCACGGTCTCACCGTGCCCGAGTACGTCTGTCAAAAGCGAAGCATCGAGAACGGCGAGTCTCCGTGCCAGAGGTTGCTCGGAGCGGACCTCGATCACGCGATTGGCGAGCTCCTCGTCGAGACGGTCACGCCGCTCGCGCTGGAAGCGGCACTCGCGGTGCACGACGAACTGCGAGGCCGCGCCGAACAGGCCGACAACCTGCGCCACCTACAAGTCGAGCGAGCCCGCTACGAGGCCGAACTCGCCCAACGCCGTTTCTTGCGCGTGGATCCCGACAACCGGCTGGTCGCGTCTTCGCTCGAAGCGGAATGGAACAGCAAGTTGCGTGCCCTGAACGACGCGCGAGACGAATGCGAGCAGCGGCGCGAGGCCGACGGCGCCGTCGACGGCCGACACCGCGAGCAGATCCTCTCCCTCGCCACCGATTTTCCCCGGCTCTGGAAGGATCCAGCCATTCCGATGCGCGAGCGCAAGCGCATGATCCGGCTCCTCGTCGACGACGTCACCCTGTTGCGCACTGACGAGATCGTCGCCCACGTGCGCTTCCGGGGCGGGGCCACGCACACCGTGCGTCTGGCGCTGCCCCTCAACGCCGCGGAGTTGCGCAAGGTCGACCCGGCGGTGGTCGCTGAAGTCGACCGACTGCTCGACGAGCACACCGACGCTGAGACCGTGGAGATACTCAACTCGACGGGGTGGCGTCCCGGCGTGGCCGAGCGCTTCAGCCCGAGGATCCTCTATCTCCTGCGACGCACCTACGGACTCGAGGACCGTTTCACGCGTCTTCGCCGTCGCGGCCTGCTGACGCTCGCCGAGATCTCGGAGTTGCTCGGGGCCCATCCCGCCACGGTGAAAGCGTGGGCGCTGGCCGGGCACATCCCCTCTCACGTCTACAACGACAAGGGCCAGCGGCTCTTCGAGCGACCGTCAGCGATGCAACGGCACTGCCAGTGGTGCGGCGAACCGATTCCGGCAACGCCCGCGCTTCGACGTGGCAAGAAGTGGTGCGGCCAGCGCTGCGCCCAGGCGGCCTATCACAGCCACAAACGTGAGTTAGCACCATCGAGTTACAGCGGCCACGTAGCATGACGACGCGCCTTGAGTTGGTTCGTTTTTCGCATCGATCATGGTGCCATCTCGACCCCGATGAATTCACTACAGATCCAACCGATGAGGAGCAGTCAGATGCGCAAGCCTTATCCTTTGGGCGCCGCACGCGAGCGGCGTCGATCAAGAAGCCGCGACTCTGGGAGTATTCGAGGAACGTGTCGTTAAAGCGGGGCTCGAGCGCGTCGGCCTTGGTCACCACCGGCGTCAGGTTGTCGGGAATGAGAATGGGAAAGACCCCGTTGAACGTCCGCCACGCGGCGTCGAGTCCCTCGATGACGTCCTCGGTGCGCTGAGTGAACGTGAGCCAGACGAACATGTAGCGGCTCCACACCGCCACCACGATCAGTGCGTGCACCACACGTCGTCGCTGGGTGTGTGGATCGAACAGCATCCCCATGCGGCCAAAGTCGGTCTGCACCTCGCGGCCGGGCTCTGGGTCGACGACGCGCACCGTGTTGTTCTTGGGCCGGGTGAACTTCTCGGCGCAGAACCGCTGCAGCGTGCGCTCGGGAACCTCTACGCCACGACGGATGAGCAAGTCGCCGACCTTGGCGACGGTGAGGTCGCTATCCAGCCACGCCTTGATCTGGTCTTCGTGCGCGGTGAGCAGCTCCCACGAGGGTCCGTGTTCACCCGCCCGTGATGGACGGACCACCTCGCGCACTCGTGCGATGAACTGATCGGTGAGCTGTTCGTCGCCACCACTTCGGGTGAGCCCGAGTTCTTGGGCGGCGTCGATGTAGCGCTGGGCCGTCTTGCGATCGACACCGGCCCCTTGGGCGATGACGCGCACTCCCGCGTCACCTCGCAGCCAGCGTCGAAGGACTTCCTGTACTTGGATCATTGTGATCTCCACGTATGTCAAGGGACGCACCTTTCGTTACCGATTGATACGTCCAGCCGAGTTCAACCCGGCCGACAGTGGTGGACTCGTCTGGTCCCTTACTCGTGGCGGAGGGGTGGTCCCTTACTCGTGGCGGAACTACCTGCCAGGTGGTCCCTTACTCGTGGCGGGAACACCAGTCAGTGGTCC
>JABEUQ010000171.1 GCA_013044265.1 Acidimicrobiaceae bacterium | reverse complement strand
GCGCGCGGTAGCAAGCTGGCGGCGCAGTGCCGGTAGCGTGCGCACCGCATTCGGCCCCCACTCTGCGGCGAAGGACTTGGCGGAGATCTGTTTTCCTAAAACCTCCGGTTCCAGCGAGGCGAGGAGAATCTTGCCCATAGAACTGTAGACAGCGGGCACGCAAGAACCGGGGTGAACGTTCGCCGCGAGCGAAGTGGGCTTGCCCTGGGCCCGCGCGAGGACCCGAACTTGATCTCCCTCGAGGACGCCGAGATTCACGGACTCGCCGGTCTCATCTGCGAGTTGCTGTAGTAGTGGTTCCGCGACTCGAACTAGTTCAAGCCCCTGGAGGGCTGCGAACCCGAGCGACACGGCAGCCATACCCGGTTGTACCGCCCCGTCGGCAGTGCGCTGCAGATAACCCTCTTCCTCCAACGTGGCTACGAGGCGAAAAACCGTGGGCATTGGATAACCAACTTGGTCGACGATGTCCTTCACGCGCAGACGCGGCCGTCCGGTCGAGAACAACGACAAGATGCGAAGCCCCTTCGCCAAGGCCTCAATTCGGTACTTGGGTTCGGATCGCTCAATTCCACGCTCAGGCATGGTCCCTACCCCCTCTTATCGAGGCCGACCCTTGCGGACGGCACTCTGATCCCGAAGAGCTCCCACTCGAGCGCTGCGGCGATAAGTCGTAAACAATTGGCTGAAAATCTGTTATCGCAACAAACTTTCACAGAGCGAATATACACGGTGACTTCTCAGGCGGCCCGAATCAAGCACGTAGGCTGCTCGCTTCGACTGATAAGGCACATCGTCTCGGCCACGGAGATTCTTGAAACTACCTCTCCAGGCCAGAATCCTTTCACCCCCACAGACCGACGCTTAGTCAAGTGCGACGATGAGCGGGGGTTGGGTCGCGGCTCGCACCTCGTCGAGGCTCACCCCGGGAGCGAGCTCGCGAAGCACTAGACCCTCGAGCTCGACGTCAATGACGGCGAGGTCGGTGATTATGCGCTGGACGCATCGGCATCCCGTGAGGGGCAGCGTGCAGTCATTCACGATCTTGTAGCCGCCATCTCGGGCAACGTGCTCCATCATCACGATGACACGTTTGGCTCCGTGCACCAGGTCCATCGCCCCACCCATCCCCTTGACCATCTTGCCCGGGATCATCCAGTTGGCGAGATCCCCAGTAGCGGAGACTTGCATCGCGCCGAGTACCGCCACGTCGACGTGTCCACCACGGATCATTGCGAAAGAGGTCGCCGAGTCAAAAAAAGAAGCGCCCGGCACGACTGTGACGGTCTCTTTACCCGCGTTGATAAGGTCCGCGTCGACGTCCTCTTCGCGCGGATAGGACCCCACGCCGAGGATTCCGTTCTCAGAGTGGAGTACCACGTGCAGATTGGCGTCGACGTAGTTGGGGACCAGCGTGGGCAGTCCGATGCCGAGGTTTACGTACTGTCCGTCGCGTAGCTCGGCTGCCACGCGCGCGGCCAGCTGCTCTCTGGTCAGGGTCACTGGCTCACCGTCCTTTTCTCAATCAACTTCTCCACATTTGGGGCGTGTACGACGCGCTGGACGAAGATACCCGGGGTGTGAACGGCCATGGGATCCAACTCGCCAGGTTCCAGCAACTCCTCAACTTCGGCAATAGTGATCGCCCCCGCGGTAGCGCAAAGTGGATTGAAGTTCGCCGCGCTCTTCTCGTAGATGAGGTTGCCGTGCCGATCGCCGTAGCGAGCGTGCACGAATGCGAAGTCGGTACGAATGCCTCGTTCTAGGACGTAAGTGACCCCGTCGAATTCGCGAATCTCCTTGGGCGGCGATGCGACGGACACACTGCCCGCTGCGTCGTATCGCCACGGCAAGCCGCCATTGGCGACCTGAGTACCCACACCCGCGGGTGTGTAGAAGGCCGCGATGCCCGCGCCACCCGCGCGGAGTCGCTCAGCAAGGGTCCCCTGGGGAACCAGCTCGACCTCGAGTTCGCCCGAGAGGAACTGGCGCTCGAACTCTTTGTTCTCCCCCACGTAGGAACCGGTGGTGCGGCGAATCCGTCCGGCTGCCAACAACATCCCTAGTCCGGCCCCGTCGACGCCGCAGTTGTTGCTGACCGTCACGAGGTCGCGCGAACCGCGATCGAGCAAGGACCGGATCAACGTTGTGGGAATTCCACACAGGCCGAAGCCACCTACTGCTAGAGACGCCCCATCGGGGATGTCCGCCACGGCGTGCGCAGCCGACTCAACTGTCTTATCCATCTTCGCTCCCCTCACCCGACGTTCATAGGTGGCCTCATGCTACAAGTTCGGATTCCGTTCTCTTGGCCCCTCTTGATTCAGTGCAAGTTCGCACACGGCGGATGCCGCACTCGTCGCGACGTAAACCATATTCAGCACCCAAGGTGCTCACGCACTTGACATCGCGGGTGATGGGGATGAGTTCGAAGACCCGCCATGTCACCGTCGGTGTTTCGACCGGCGTGGCGAGCTCGGTGAAAATGCGGGCACGAAGAGGTTCTTCGGTGAGGCACACTCTCAGACTTGATACGCCTCATGTCGCACATTGAGCCCCACCCAAGTCAACACCTTACGAAACATGAACGCTGGCAAGACTGTAGGGGAGCTCGCGTATCTGTGTCGGGGACCGACCATTTCTCTGTACCGGTGTTACGCATCGCAAGGATCGCTGATCGCAATCGCTCCTCGCACCGCTGCGTCAAGATTCGCGCCAAGCTCTGCCAAGATGACCTCACTCGCACAGATAGATTGGCACTAAATCGAGCGACGGCGAAGAGCCAAGGGTTGTCTCGCGTAGTCATTGGGAGTTGGAAGACATGAAGACCGTCCGAGAAGCAACGATTGACGTTCTTCGTCACCGCGCATTGATGACCATATTCTCTAATCCGGGATCAACTGAGATTCCGTTCTTGAAGGACCTACCGGATGACTTCACTTTCGTCCTCGGTCTCCACGAAGGTTCCGTCGTCGGCATGGCTACCGGGTGGGCCATTGCTCGAGACACGCCGGCACTGGTGCTCCTGCACACCACCGCCGGGTTGGGCAACGCCGTCGGGGCACTCGCCACGGCGAGAGTGAATCGCGCCCCGCTCGTAGTAATCGTGGGCCAACAAGACCGACACCATCTTGCGCTTGAGCCATTCCTTGCCGGACACAGACTCGAACTGCTTGCGGGCGATTACCCCGTCTGGGTTAGTGAGCCAACCCGCGCCGCCGACGTCCCGGGAGCGGTGTCACGCGCTTATCACGAGGCGAGATCGGGACGAGGGCCCGCCATTGTCATCGTTCCGATGGACGATTGGAACGCCGACGCAGACGCGCCAGGTCCCCTCGCGACATCGGACCGGATCTTCACGGCGGTCGATGCACCAGCGGCCGCCATCACCGAGATTGCCGCGCTTCTCAACAACGCTCAATCTCCCGCGCTCATAGTCGGTGCCGGTAGCAACGACGAGGCAACATGGAATGTCATTGTTCCTCTGGCGGAGAGACTTGCGTGCCCCGTCTGGCAAGAGGCCTTCGGAGCGCGTGCCGGATTTCCCCAGAACCATCCACAATTCGCCGGTCATTTGCCATCGGGCCGCAGTGGACTCCTATCAAGCCTCGCCGGCCACGACGTACTACTGGCAATCGGCGCTCCGGTGTTTCGTCAGTATGGATTCGAACCGGGACCGCTCTTCGCCGACAGCACCAAAGTCGTGTTGGTCACCCAGTTCGCCGAGGAGGCACACCACAGTCCAGCCAATTTGGCCATAGTCGCATCGTTGGCGTCAGTGTGTGCCGCGCTGTTACCGCTACTTCAGCATCGTGAAGGATCCACGAACTTCTACAACCCGCCACCCGATCCGCCACTAATAGAGGACGGACAACCACTCACTCCGTCACACGTCTTTGCTGCCCTCGCGTCACGACTCGATCCAAAGACTGTCGTACTCGAGGAGTCACCATCCTCGCGCTCTGATCTTCAGACCCGTCTTCCCGCCAGACAACCAATGGGTTTCGTGTCGGCCGCAATGGGCGGTCTTGGATTCGCGTTGCCCGCGTCTATCGGCATGAAGATGGCGTTGCCTGAACGTCCCATTGTTGCCCTACTCGGGGACGGCTCGTCGTTGTACTCCATCCAAGCGCTGTGGAGTGCGAGCAACTATGCAGTTGGCATTCTCGCCGTCATCTTGAAGAATGGGGGCTACGCGATCATGGATCGGCTCGCGCTCCAGGCCGGCTCAAAGAGCGCGTGGCCGAGTTTCAACTACATCGACTTTCCCAGCATCGCGAGTGGATTTTCGTGTGAAGTTGTAAGTGTTCAGACGGGTGAGCAGTTGTCCCGAGTGCTCGACTCGACGCTGCCGGACCTCGCGCGCAGAACGACCCCCCTTGTACTCGTCGTCGACGTCGCGCGATAACTGCTCACTGATATCAAAATCAGTCACTTCTCGCCGCGGGCAAAGGGACACAGCACGTTTGACCGATAGTCGAGATCGTCTTGATCGGAGTGGTGGCGGTCTGTCAGTCCTTTACATTGCAAAGAGGGCTATTCGAGTCTAAGAGACGAGAGTTGATTCCACTATTTGTTCCGCTCAAATCTCAACATCAATTCAAGCTGAGTGGAGACGCAAGACTTACTATGAAGTCCAGCGGCTCAGCCATCATTACAGCATGTATTCAGTCAAATATCTCTTCAAGTCTCAGGGGAAGGTGAGGAGTGGAATCGCGCGAACTAACCAAGCAAGTGAATCCGTTATTCATGGAATGGACGCTGGTGCGCAAGCAAGAAGAAGCCCGATGGCCACCACTCTTTGAGAAGGCGCGCTCGGCGCTTCACCGGTGGGGAGAGCACGCTCCTCGACCGGCGGCAGAAGTCGCCTCCATCGATGAGAGAGTTGCGCAAGTGAGAGTTACCTTCCAAGAGTCGACCGAGTTGGGACGACGCAACAATGAAGACTTCGCTCGTTGCACGAATGAATTCAAGGTGACACGCCATCTCAGATCGCAGGAAAAGCTGGAAGCGTTGGCGCGACTTCGAGACGAATGTTCGCGAGTAGTACGCGAAGATCTGGCGAAGCGGGCACTGATTTTGGACCAGTACGAACAAGAGATTGGCGAGCTCGTTTCCTACATTGATGAACAGTTGGCCATGGCGCCCACTGTCCAGCCAAAAAAGGATTAGCTGTTCATCACCCCTGTATCAAGACTGGTCTTTGATTGACGCTGGCGGCCAGAGGGT